>NZ_CBBQHX010000046.1:0-29311 GCF_964946895.1 Stagnihabitans sp.
CAATCCCCCGCACCCCCGGGTCCGCAGAGCGTGGTTCAGACCGTAAACGCGGCCACCACGGCTCCGGTGATGCGCTGCAAGACGTCAGGCGCCACCGCGAAGATGTGGTTGGGCGTTCCTGCCGCCGCCCAGACCTCGGCAAAGTCCATCAGGCGCGGGTCCATCCACAAGGGCGAGGGGGACAGATGGCCGATGGGCGAGACGCCGCCGATGGCAAAGCCGGTGATGGCCCGCACCGCCGCCGCATCGGCACGCGCCAGCGCCTCCCCTGCAAGCTCTGAGGCCAAGGCCGCGTCCACCTGATTGCCGCCCGCCGTCAGGAACAGATAAAGTCCGCCGCCGCCCCCCTGAAACAGGATGGACTTGACGATCTGGTCGATCGACACCCCCGCTGCCGCAGCCGCCTCGGCGGCGGTGCGGGTCGATGCCGGGGTTTCAACGATGGGCGCAGCAAGGCCGTGGGCGGCCAGGGCTGCTTTCACGCGGGTCAGGCTTTTGGACATCTGTCACCTCCGGCAGGCGTGATCCCATTCCTGCCCGCACCTTGCAAGCCCCCGACACCCATGGCACGCCGCCGCCCGGGCCCGAAAAGCTGGGCATGGGGCGCGACCGGGGCGGGCCTTCGCCTCCGGCGGGAGTATTTGGCAAGGAGCAATTCAGAGACAGGATGCGGACCGGGCGGAAGGCGCGCCGGATCGGGTTGACCGCGCAGCGGGTTGACCGCGTCGGGGGGGCGGGTCAAGACTGCCCCATGGATCACGCCTTCACCGCCCGCCTCACCCGGTCTCCCTTGGTCTTTGATGCGGCCGTCGCGGCCGATATGGCCGCTGCTTTTGCCGGTCTGGCACCGCCCTTGCGCGACCTGTTGGCCGCCAGCGCCTCTTGCGCGCCTTTTCTGCGCGACCTGATGCGGCGCGAGGGGGCTTGGCTGGCACAAGCCCTGGCACAGGCGCCCGAGGCCGCTTGTGCGGCGGTTCTGGCCGACCTTGACGGCGTGGCACTGGACCGTCTGGGACCTGCCCTGCGGCAGGCCAAGCGGCGGTCAGCCTTGCTGATTGCGCTGGCCGATCTGGGCGGCGTCTGGGACTTGGCACAGGTCACCCACGCGTTGACTGAACTGGCGGACCGCGCGGTGCAGCTCTGCGTCACGACCCTTGTCGCCGACGAGATCCGGCGCGGCAAGTTGCCCGCCGTCGATGCGCTGGACGGGTCGGGGATCGACGGGGCGGGAATGGTCGTGCTGGCGATGGGCAAGATGGGCGCCTTCGAGCTCAACTATTCCTCGGACATCGACCTGATCTGCCTGTTCGACGAGACGCGCTATCCCGGGCAAGAGCAGGAGGCGCGGGCCGCCTTCATCCGCGTCACCCGCAAAATGACCTCGCTGCTGTCGGACCTGACGCCGGAAGGCTATGTCTTCCGCACCGACCTGCGCTTGCGCCCCGATGCCTCGGTCACCCCGGTCTGCCTGTCAATGGCCGCAGCCCATGCCTATTACGAGGCCGAAGGCCGCACATGGGAGCGCGCCGCCTATATCAAAGCCCGTCCCTGCGCCGGTGATATCGCCGCCGGCGAGCGGTTCCTGCGCGGCCTGATCCCCTTCGTCTGGCGCCGGCATCTGGACTATGCCGCCATTCAGGATGCCCATGACATGCGCCTGCGCATCCGCGACCATCGCGGGCTGAATGGCCCGCTGGTGGTAGAGGCGCACAACGTCAAGCTGGGTCTGGGCGGCATCCGCGAGATCGAGTTCTTCACCCAGACGCGGCAACTGATCGCCGGGGGACGCGACCCTGACCTGCGCTCGCGCAAGACCGAGGGCGGGTTGGAGGCTTTGGCGGCCAAGGGCTGGGTGCCACCAGAGGTGACCGCCGAACTGACCCAAGCCTACCGCGACCTGCGCGAGATCGAACATCGCCTGCAGATGGTGCTGGACCAGCAGACCCAGACAATGCCCACGACACTCGAAGCCGTCGCCCGTATCGCGGCGTTCTGCGGCATGGAGGAGGTGGCCTTCCGCACAAGCTTCCTCGACCGTCTGCGCCGTGTCGACCGACTGACCGAGGGGTTCTTCTCGCCCACCACCGCCGAACCTGCGCCGGAGCTTTCGGTGCAGGCCCAAGGCATCGTCGAACGCTGGCCGCATTACCCCGCGTTGCGCTCTGACCGCGCACAGGCGATCTTTGCCCGGCTGAAACCCGGCCTTTTGCGCAAGCTGATGCAGGGCGCGCAGCCCGAGGAGGCCTTGGTGGCGCTGGACGGGTTCCTTGCCGGTCTGCCCTCGGGCGTGCAGATCTTCAGCCTGTTCGAGGCCAATCCGCCTTTGGTCGATCTGATCCTTGACATCGCCGCCACGGCCCCGGCCTTGGCGCGCTATCTGTCGCGCAATGCCTCGGTTCTGGATGGCGTCATCGGCGGGTCGTTCTTTGCGCCCTGGCCGGGGGTGTCGGGGCTGGTGGCCGATCTGGCCAAGCGGCTGGAAGGGGCGGATTACGAGCGGGCCTTGGGGGCCACGCGGCTTTGGATGAAGGAATGGCATTTCCGCGTGGGCGTGCATCACCTGCGCGGGCTGATTGATGCCTTCGAGGCGGGCAAGTCCTATGCCGATCTCGCCGAGGCGGTTATTGCGGGCCTGTGGCCGGTGGTACTGGCCGAATTCTCGCGCCGCCACGGCCCGCCGCCAGGACGCGGGGCCGTGGTGGTGGGCATGGGATCGCTTGGGGCGGCACGGCTCAATGCGGGGTCGGATCTGGATCTGATCGTGATCTATGATCCCTTGGGGCAAGAGACCTCCACCGGGCCGCGGCCCCTTGCCACGCGGCCCTATTTCGCGCGGCTGACACAGGCTTTGGTGACGGCGTTGACGACGCAGACCGCCGAGGGCCGGCTCTACGAGGTCGACATGCGCCTGCGCCCCTCGGGCCGGCAAGGTCCGGTGGCCACGGCGTTGGAGGCGTTCAAATCCTATCAGGAGGACGAGGCCTGGACCTGGGAACACCTTGCCCTGACGCGGGCGCGGGTGCTGGCGGGGGATGGGACCCTTGCCGGAGAGGTCGAGGCCTTCCGCCGCGATCTGATCAAGCGCAAGGGGCAGGGCGCCAAGGTTGCGCAGGACGTCGCCGACATGCGGGCGCGGCTGGCCGAGGCCAAGCCGGGCGAGGGGCTTTGGGAGGCCAAGAACGGGCCGGGCCGTCTGATGGACATCGAACTTTGCGCCCAGATGCTGGCCCTGCAAGCCGGCAGTCCGGCGCGCGGGGTGGAACGGCAACTGGCCGCTGGTCGAAGTGGCGGCAACCTGTCGCAAACGGACGAGACGATCTTGCTGGATGCGGTGAGGCTTTATTGGCGCTTGCAGGCCGGCTCGCGCCTGCTGTCGGACCGGGCGCTGGACCCGGAAGGGCTTGGGGCCGGGGCCAAGGCATTTTTGTTGCGCGAAACCGGGGCCTTGGACGGGCCGGGCCTGACCGAGGCGCTGGCGACAGCGGCGACCGATGCGGCGGCGGTGATCGACGCCGTGATACGAATGAGGGATTGACCATTGGACAGAACCGAAGCCGACCCCAAGGGTCTTGTGCGCGAAAGCTATGCGATCGAGGGGATCACGCTGGCGGAATGCCGCTCGATCTTCATCGACTGGGCCCTGAGCCTGAAGGTCGGCGCCGACACCTCGGCGGCGATAGCGGTACTGCTGGACCAATATGGGGCAGGGCGGCGGGATCATCCGATGACGCAGACCCTGACCGCGGGGCTTGCGGTGCCCGCGACACCCACCCGGCGGGGGGGCAGATTGGGGCGTCAGACCTCCTGACGCCCTACGATTTTTCGTCGAAAAATCGGGACTGCGATCTTTCGACGAAAGATCGGGACTTTTCGCAGAAAAGTCGGTTGTGCGATTTTTCGTCGAAAAATCGCGGCCGCTCAGCGGTCGAGCCGCGCCATGCGTCCGCCGCGCCGCTTGGCCAGGCGCGGCGCCCGCGCTGGCAGGTCATCCATGATGGCTGTGCGCTCGGCAGGGGTCATCCGGCTCCAGCGGCCGATTTCGTCGATCGAGCGGTAGCAGCCGACGCAGAGACGTTCTTCCGGGTGCACCACGCAGATCTTGATGCAGGGCGATTGCACCTCGTCGCGGGCCCAGATTTCGTCGCTCATGCGTCTTCTCCCGGTTCCAGATCGGCAGCACGTTGTCGGGCCAAGGTGTCCAGCCGGTCGAGCGCGCCTTGCAGAATATAGCCGGCGGCGACCTGATCGATCACCTCGGCGCGACGCTTGCGCGACGTATCCGCCTCCAGAAGCGCCCGGGTGGCCGCGACGGTCGACAAACGCTCGTCCCAGAAGGTGATGGGCAGGTCGGTCAGCTTCATCAGGTTGCGGGCAAAGGCTTGCGTCGCCTGCACGCGCGGACCGACAGATCCGTCCATGTTCAGCGGCAGACCAAGGATGATGCCCCTGACCTCGCGAGCCGTCAGCAGGTCCAGCAGGGCCGCGGCATCCACCGTGAACTTGACGCGCCGGATCGTGGTGACCGGGGTGGCCACAAGGCGGCGCAGGTCAGAGATGGCCACGCCAATCGTCTTGTCCCCCAGATCCAGCCCGCAGATCGCCCGGTTGGGCGGCAGAAGGGTGGCGAACTCCAGAATGTCCTGATGGATCATGGCGCAAGGCCCGCCTGAACAGCGGCGGCCTGCAGGGCTGACAATTCCCCCGGATGGCCCGCGAAATCCGCCTTGGCCTTGGCATAGGCGGCCGCGGCGCGGTCGGAGGCCTTGAGAACGCCCAAGGCGTTGATCAGCTTGGTCCAGTCCTCGATGGCGCCACCCTGCGACATCAGGCGGCTTTCCAGACCTGCCACCATGCCTTCGATCATCTTCTGGCGATCCTCGGGCGACATCTGGGCGGCGTTGGACATGTCGCTGGCACTGGGGCCAGGGCCAGAGGTTGCGGCGCCGGGCAGGGTGAAGGCGATGCCCGCCGCATCGGCCACGTCCTGCAGGCGGGCGCGGATCGGGGCAATCCAGGGCGCATCGGCCGGGCCTTCGTCCAGAAGCGGTTTCCACATCGCGAAGGTGCGGTCCGGCCGCCCGACCTGTGCCGCCATCAGGCCAAGATAGAACCGTGCGAGGCTGTCTTTCGGGTCGCGCTTCAAGGCTTCTGCCAGCGTTGCTTCGGCCTCGGGGGTAACCAGACCGCCCGCGGCATAGATCATCAACTCGGCCAGCCCGCTGTAATCCTGCGCCGTCACGGCGCTGCCCTTCAGGCGGATCACCGCTTCATCGGCCTTGCGGGCACCGACATAGTTGCCGATCTTGGCCTCGTTCCCGGCCAGCAGGGTCTGGCCCTGCAGGTCATCGGGACGGCTGGCCACCGCTGCCCGCAGTTTCACGATCAGGTCGAGCGAGGTCTTGTCGATGTCGGCGGGCGGCACATAGGGGCCGGCCTTGGCCTCCAGCGCGTCCTGATGCGGGCGGTTGTCGTATTCGGCCTGCGCCGTGGCCAGCCGTTCGGCGATGGGCAGGTCGGGATAGCCCGGGGCCCCAAGGCTGAAGTACAAGACCCCGGCCGCGGCCAGCGCCACCACGATGACGCCCGCCCCCAGCGCAAAGCTGACAGGGCGCCGCGGCGCGAGCGCGGCACTGCCTTGCGCCACCATGCGATCGGCCTCCAGCATGCGGCGCTGCACCTCGGTGCGCAGACGTCCGGCCTCGTCGGCGGGGATCACGCCGCGCGCCAGATCGCGGTCCACTTCCGACAGTTGGTCGCGGTAGATGGCCAGGTCCTCGACCCCGCCGGGGCCCGCAGCCTTGGCCTGCCGCAGGGCCTGCAACAGAACCACCGCCACCATCACCACCATGGCGCCCGCAGAAATCCAGAATCCGACCATGACCGTCCTCGTGTTGGGTGCGGTCTGATTAGCCGCTTCGTCCGCCCAGCAAAAGTGCAAATGCCCCAGACCCCGCCCCTGCGCGACATCGTGAACCGTCAAAACGCCGCCAAGTGCCGCTGGGGGCTGGACTTCGCCGCCTTTTGTCGCAATTTTCCCCATTGTGCCGCTAAGGGCAGTGGCGTTACGAACCATGCCTGCCATTGAAGGCGCACAGCCTGTGCTGCGAAGGGGCCCCTCATGAAACGCTATTCCGTATTTGCCTTGGCGCGTGAGGCGCTGTCCAACCACATGGGATGGGAGCGCGCCTGGGCGGCGCCGCAGCCCAAGGCAGCCTACGATGTGATCATCGTCGGCGCCGGTGGCCACGGCTTGGCCACGGCCTATTACCTTGGCAAGAACTACGGCATCACCAATGTGGCCATCCTGGAAAAGGGGTGGCTTGGTGGCGGCAACACCGGCCGCAACACCACGATCATCCGGTCGAACTACTTGCAGGATTCTTCTGCCGCGATCTATGAAAAGGCCCGCAGCCTGTATGAGACGCTGAGCCAGGATCTGAACTACAACGCCATGTTCTCTCCGCGGGGCGTGATGATGCTGGCGCAGACCCATCACGAGGTGCGCGGCTATCAGCGCACGGCGCATGCCAATTCCCTGCAGGGTGTAACGACAGAGTTCATCTCGCCGCAGCGCGTGAAAGAACTATGCCCGATCCTGAACATCGACGGGCCGCGCTATCCGGTGCTGGGCGCCCTTTGGCAGGCCCGTGGCGGCACCGGGCGGCATGACGCGGTGGCCTGGGGCTATGCGCGGGCCTGTTCGGCCATGGGCATGGACATCATCCAGAACTGCGAAGTGAAGGGCGTGACCACCGCCAATGGCGTGGTGACCGGGGTGGAAACCACCAAGGGCCGGATCGGCACCAAGAAACTAGGCATCGTGGTCGCCGGTCATTCGGGCCAGGTGGCCGACATGGCGGGCTTCCGTCTGCCGGTCGAGGCAGTGGCGCTGCAGGCGCTTGTCTCTGAGCCGATCAAGCCCTGCATGGATGTGGTCGTGATGGCAAACACCGTGCACGGCTACATGAGCCAATCCGACAAGGGCGAGATGGTGATCGGCGGCGGCACCGACGGGTTCAACAACTTCACCCAGCGCGGGTCGTTCCACCATATCGAGGAAACCCTGCGGGCGCTGATCGAGACGTTCCCGATGATTTCGCGCCTGAAGATGCTGCGCCAATGGGGCGGCATCGTCGACATGACCGGCGACCGCAGCCCGATCATCTCAAAGACGCCCTTGGGCAATTGCTTCATCAACTGCGGCTGGGGTACCGGCGGCTTCAAGGCGATCCCCGGCTCGGGCTGGGCGATGGCGGAACTTATGGCCAAGGGCGAACCCGGCCCGCTGGCGGCCGAATTCGACATGTGGCGGTTCAAAGAGGGGCGGTTCATCGACGAAAGCGTCGCCGCCGGGGTGGCGCATTGACGACACCGCGCGCCGATCTTTGCGGCCAACATCGCGCTTCGCCCTGCCTTGTGCAGCGGGGGTGGCGGCGCGGCCTTGCACCTTGGGCCGGAGGGGAAGGTTGAGCCATGAGCCGCCAGATCTTCCTGACCGCCGGGGGCGCCCGTGATCCACAAGCGCCACAAGACCAGACTGAGCCGTTTTGTGGAGGGCCGCACGGCGGCGTTCTATCACATCTGGTTCAGCGCCATTCTGGCCTTGGGCGCGGTGATGGACTATTATCTGACCGGACTTTGGTTGCCACGCGCCGGGGCAATCGTGGCCGGGGTGGCCGCCTATGTGTATTTCTTCGACCCGCGCACGACGGACGACTGGTGGCAGATCCGGCAAGAGGCCACACGGGCCTTTTTGCAGCGGGCCATCGATCCGCCGCCCAAGGACCCGGATCCGGCCAAGGCGCGGGCGCAATCCATCGCGCACCGCAAGGCGATGGAACAGGTTCGCATCGCGCGCAGCTTCAACCAGATGGCCGAAGCGCGCAAGATCACCTACCGGCAAGCCAAGGAAGCCCATCAGCGCGCGCACGATCTGGCGCTGCGGGCGCAGGCCTACTGGCTGTTCGTCGGCACCCTGATCTGGGCCTTCGGCGACATTCCGGTGGAATTGCTCAAATGCGGACGGGTGCCATGCTGACCGCCGGACATGACCCGATTGCCCCCGGCTGCGTCGGCCTTGGGAACGTCTTGGCGTGGACCGGCGTTCTGGAGGGGAAGATCCCCTTTCAGGAGTGCAAAGCGTGGCTGACGAATTCCGGACGATCGAAACCAAGACCGACAGCGGTGGAACCTCCACCATGGCCTTCATCCTCGGCGGACTTGTCGTCGCCGTCTGGGTCATCGCGTGGCTGGTCTTCGGCGGAGGCATCACTGCCCCCAAGAGCCCTGCCGATGGGGCTGCCAAGACTTCAATCACCATCGACAATGCGGCGCCTGCCGTTGCCGCACCGGCCCCCGCAAAACCTGCGCCTGCTGCCCCTGCTCCGGCAGCGCCAGCACCGTAACCCTGCCGCAGACCTCTGCGCCAGATTGACCTTCCTTCCGGCGGGCGCCGTTGCGTGTCCGCCGTTTTCCTGCGTGGAGATCCCCAATGCTGACGCTTGAATGTCCCTATTGCGGCGTCATGGCCGATGAAACCGAACTCTCGCCGGGCTATGAGGCGCATCTGAAGCGCTTCGGCCCCGGCTCGACCGATGAAGAGTTCGAGGCCTATATGTTCGCCCGCAAGAACCCCAAGGGTGTTCACTTCGAACGCTGGCGGCATGCCTATGGCTGTGGCAAATGGTTCCTGGCCGCGCGCGACACCGCCACGCTGGAGGTGTATGGCACCTATCCCGCGCAATCCTCGGCGCCACCGCAGGCGCTGCAAGACAAGATCAAGGCCAAACGGCCCGACTGGAAGGGCTTCTGACATGAGCACGCGTCTCTCCAAAGGCGGTCGCCTGATCGACCGCGCCTCCGCCGTGGAATTCACCTTCAATGGCAAGCGCCTGCGCGGCTTCAAGGGTGACACACTCGCCGCCTCGCTTTTGGCCAATGACCAGATGCTGATGGGCCGCAGCTTCAAATACCACCGTGCCCGGGGGGCCGTGGCATCGGGCGCCGAAGAGCCGAACGCCTTGGTCAATCTGGGCCGGGGTGCCTTCCTTGAACCCAACCAGCGCGCCACCACGACCGAGACCTTCGAGGGACTGGAAGCTGCCAGCCAGAACCACTGGCCAAGCCTTGAGTTCGACGTGGGCGTCATCAACAATTCGCTGGCGCGGTTCCTGCCGGGCGGCTTCTATTACAAGACCTTCATCCACCCACGCTTTGCCTGGAAGCACATCTTCGAGCCGGTGATCCGCCACTCTGCCGGCCTTGGCAAGGCGCCCAAGGAGATGGACGGCGACCGTTACGAACAGGCCTATGCCTTCTGCGACGTGCTGGTGGCGGGTGGCGGCATCGCCGGGCTGCAGGCGGCTTTGGCCGCGGCCTCGGGTGGTGCGCGCGTCATGGTGCTGGAACAGACGCCGGTCTGGGGCGGACGTGCCCCGGTGGACGGCGATGTGATCGACGGGATGCCGGCGGACGCTTGGGTGAAGACCGCCGTCGAAGCCCTTGAGAAGATGCCGAATGTCACCCTTCGCAGCCGTTGCATGGTGGCCGGCGTCTATGACCACGGCTATATCCTGGCCGAGGACCGCGTCGCCGATCACACCCCCCATGATGGCCGCCCGAAGAAACGCCTGTGGCGGATCAGGGCAACGCGGATCGTCGCGGCGACCGGGGCCCTGGAACGCCCGCTGTCGTTTGCAGGCAATGACATTCCGGGCGTGATGCTGGCCTCGGCAGTGCGCGACTATGTGGTGAACTGGGCCGTGTCGCCCGGCGACCGCACCGTTGTGGTGACCAACAACGACGACGCCTACCGAACGGCCATCGCGCTCAAAGAGGCAGGCCTTGCCGTGCCCTGCATCGTTGATGCCCGCGCTTTCGCCAATGGCCCCTTGCCGACCAAGGCCCGCGCTCTGGGCATCCGGGTGGAAACCGGAAAGGCCATCGCCAAGGTCAAGGGCGGCAAGCGCGTCACCGGTGTCTCGCTGTGCATGCAGGCCGGCGAGGGCGCCAGCCTTGAAGAAATCTCGTGCGACGCGGTGGCCATGTCGGGCGGCTGGTCCCCGGTCGTCCACCTGTGGAGCCATTGCGGCGGCAAGCTGACCTGGGACGCGGCCAATGCCATGTTCCGCCCCGATGCCGCCCGCCCGCCGATCAGCCATGACGGTCTGGCGCTGGTCTATCCGGCGGGTGCCGCCAACGGCCACCTGCGCGCCGCAGATGCGCTGGCCGATGCCGCCGTGCAGGGTGCCGCTGCGGCGGGTGCCGCTCCGGTGACGGCAGCCACGGCGGAAGCCCGCGAGGAAGCGGCGCTGGAACCGGTCTGGGTCATGCCGCAGGGCGCGTCCTACAAGCTGAAATCCAAGATGTGGCTGGATTATCAGAACGATGTGAAAGTGTCCGACGTTCAGCTTGCCGCGCGTGAGGGCTACGAGTCGGTCGAGCACACCAAGCGCTACACCACGCTGGGCATGGCGACCGATCAGGGCAAGCTGTCCAACATCAACGGTCTGGCGGTTCTGGCTGGCGCGCTGAACGCTGACATCCCGAATGTCGGCACCACCACCTTCCGCCCGCCCTACACGCCCGTCACCTTCGGCGCCTTGGCCGGTGAAGCGCGGGGCGAGATCTTCCAGCCGCTGCGCCGCTCCCCCCTCCACGCCTGGCATGAGGCGCACAACGCCTATTTCGAGCCGGTTGGCTTGTGGCGCAGGCCCTATTGCTTCACCCGCGGCGGTGAAAACCATGCCCAAAGCGTCGAGCGGGAAATCCTCAACACCCGCAATGGCGTGGGGCTGCTGGATGCCTCTACGCTTGGCAAGCTGATCGTCAAGGGGCCGGATGCGGGCCGCTTCCTTGACATGCTTTACACCAATGTCATGTCGAACCTTGGCATCGGCAAATGCCGCTATGGGCTGATGTGCAACGAAAATGGCTTCCTGTCGGATGACGGCGTCGTGGTGCGCCTGACCGAGGATTCGTGGCTGTGCCACACCACCACCGGGGGCGCGGACCGCATTCACGCCCATATGGAAGACTGGCTGCAATGCGAATGGTGGGATTGGCAGGTTTACACCGCCAATGTCACCGAAGAATATGCCCAGATCGCCGTCGCAGGCCCGAAATCCCGCGCGCTTCTGGAAAAGCTCGGTGGCATGGATGTCAGCGCCGAGGCTTTGCCCTTCATGACCTTCGCCGAAGGCACGCTTGGCGGGCTTCCGGTGCGGGCCTTCCGCATCAGCTTCTCGGGCGAGTTGTCCTATGAACTCGCGGTTCCGGCGTCTTACGGGCTGGAATTGTGGGAAAAGCTGGTGGCGGCCGGTGCTGAGCTTGGCGTGCAACCCTATGGCACCGAGGCCATGCACATCATGCGGGCCGAGAAGGGCTTCATCATGATCGGGGACGAGACCGACGGCACGGTTGTGCCGCAGGACCTGAACCTTGGCTGGGCGATTTCCAAGAAGAAGGCCGATTACCTTGGCAAACGCGGTCAGGAACGCAGCTTCCTGTCCTCGCCGGACCGCTGGAAACTGGCCGGGTTCGAAACGCTGGACGGCTCGGTCATCGCCGATGGCGCCTATATCATCGCCCCCGGCAGCAATGCCAACGGACAGGGCAACACCCAAGGCCGCGTCACCTCGACCTACTATTCGCCGACGCTCAAGAAGGGCATTGCCATGGGCCTGATCAAGGGCGGCATGGGTCGCTTGGGCGAGGTGGTGGAATTCACCAAGCTCGGCGGCGCCCCGGTGAAAGCCAAGATCGTCGACCCCGTCTTCTATGACAAGGAAGGAGCCAAGCAAAATGGCTAACCCGGTCGCCCCCTGGGGCAACGCCCAGTTTGACGGCTTCGCCAAGGTGCGGGAAATCGGCCCGCTGGGTATGATCACCCTGCGCGCCAAGCGCAACCTGCCCGGTCTGGCAGAGGCGTTCAGCGCCCTTGGCCTGACCCTGCCGGAACCGCGCCGCATCACCACCGCCGGGGCCAAGGCCGCCGGCTGGATGAGCCCGGACGAATATCTGCTGATCCTGCCCTATGCCGAGGTCGGCACGGCGCTGTCCAGCCTTGCGCAAAGCCTGGCCGGTCAGCACCACTTGGCCGCCAATGTCTCGGACGCGCGGGCGATCTTCCGCATCGAAGGCGCCAAGGCCGATCAGGTGCTGAAAAAGATCGCTCCGGTTGATATTGACGCGCTGCAGCCGGGCGAACTTCGCCGCACGCGTGCCGCACAGGTCGCGGCGGCGTTCTGGAAGGACGGCGAGGGCTTTACGCTTGTCTGCTTCCGCTCGGTTGCAGGCTACATGATGGGGCTCTTGAGCCATTCCGCCATGCCGGGCAGCGATTTATTCTGACGCCGCCTGCCTTGGGTTAGTGACGCCGCCCGCTCCTGATCATTTGATCTCTCCACAGCATCGTGGAGAGATCAAATGTCAGTTCTACCGAAAGCGGTTCTTGCCGTTGCCCTGTCCTGTTGCGCACTGCAGGCTGCGGCCAACACGGCACTCGATCCCACACTGATCTATCATTGCCGGACCGTTGCGGCGACGGCGGACAGTCTGTTTACCGACGAATACCAGTTTGCGCAGGACCAGACCGATGGAACCGTCGTGGTCCTCGACCCGTTGATCAGAAGCGTTTTTGGCAAGCCGATCCACGGCAAGATCAAAAGCGAGACGGCGGATGACGTTGTCTATCTGTGGTTGGTCAAACCGGTGGTCTACAAGGACGATCTTGCCGCCGAACTGATCTACACGCTGACCCTGCACAAGGCGACCAACAGCTTTGACCTGACCATGGCACCGCTGCGGACCAAGGAACTCTTCAACACCTCCGGGGCCTGTACCGCCAACCTCAAAGGCTGACCGGCGGTGGGTTGAAAGGCCTTGCGATCTGTCAGGGCGGTTTGGATGGTTCGGCGCACTGCCCGGTCGCGCCAAGTCCGCGAAACGCTTGACATCACGCGGGCGTGATAGTTGTCTGTCTCCAGTTTATTTTGGAGATATCATGAATTTCAATCGACTGGCGTTTCTCGCCGCTGCCGTTTTGATGTCCGCCGTGTCGGCCGAAGCCAAGACAGCCCACAATCCGACGCTGATCTACGATTGCAAGACCGGCGGTACCAAGACAAACTCCCTGTTCACCGACGAATACCAATTCGCCCAGGATCAGACGGCAAACACGGTAATTGTGCTGGACCCGCTGATCCAGGCCATTTTCAAGAAGCCCATCGCCGGCAAGATCAAGCGCGAGAATGCCGAGGTGGTGGTCTATGGCTGGCGGCTGTCGCATGTGGTCAACCTGTCGATTCAGGATGCCACGCTGGACTACACGCTGACAGTGCACAAGGCGACCAACCGCTTTGACATCATCATGCTGCCACTGGGCTATGCCAATACCTTCGAGAACACAGGCGTCTGTACGGCCAAGATCCTGAAGTAGCCCGTCATCGCTTGACGCGCACGCCTTCGACCCACAACCTGACCGAGGTTATGTCGGCATCTGTTCGGGGCGGCTAAAGAGGGGCGGTTGGGATAACCCGGGGCCCAGCAGGGTCCAACGAGATGCGGTCAAGCGGTGCAGAAATCCCCCGTCCACCCTTGACCTTCCCGGGTTGCGGCCTCTTATTACGCCGCAAGTCCCATCGCGCAACGAACAGGAGTCTGCCATGGCTTTCACCCTTCCCGACCTTCCTTACGCTCACGACGCGCTGGCCTCGCTGGGCATGTCGAAGGAAACGCTCGAATTCCACCACGACCTGCACCACAAGGCCTATGTCGACAACGGCAACAAGCTGATTGCCGGGACCGAGTGGGAAACCAAATCGCTTGAGGACATCATCAAGGGCACCTATGCGGCAGGTGCCGTGGCCCAAAGCGGTCTGTTCAACAACGCCTCGCAGCACTGGAACCACAACCAGTTCTGGACCTGGATGGCCCCGGGCGACAACAAGAAGATCCCCGGCGCCCTGGAAAAGGCCCTGGTCGAGGCTTTTGGCTCGGTCGCAACCTTCAAGGAACAGTTTGCCGCCGCTGGCGCCGGCCAGTTCGGTTCGGGCTGGGCTTGGCTGGTCAAGGACGCTTCGGGCGCGCTGAAAATCACCAAGACCGAAAACGGCGTCAACCCGCTGGTGTTCGGCCAAACGGCACTTCTGGGCGTCGATGTGTGGGAACATTCCTACTACATCGACTTCCGCAACAAGCGCCCGGCCTACCTGACCAACTTCCTTGAGAAGCTGGTGAACTGGGAAGCCGTCGCCGCCGCGCTGTAAGCGACCCCGACACGACCGAAGGCCCGTCCCAGCGGCGGGCCTTTTTCATGGACCTTGGGCGTATTGCCCCTCCGACCCGCCGTTTCCGGCCCGAAAGCCCGCCCATGACCGATCCCCAGAAGGGCGTCCTGTCCATCATCGCCGCCTGCTGCATCTGGGGCTTTGCGCCGCTTTATTACCATTCCCTGTCCGAAGTCGCAGCGCCCGAGATGATGGCCCACCGCACCCTGTGGACGGCGGTCTGCTTTGGCCTTGTCACCACCCTGTCCGGTCGCTGGGGCGAGGCGCGGGCGCTGGTCACAGGTGCGGATCGCTGGCGCATTCTGGCGGCGGCGCTTTTGATTGCCTTCAACTGGTTCGTCTTCATCTGGGCCGTGGTCTCGGGCCACGCGGTCGAGGCGTCCTTGGGCTATTACATCTACCCGCTGGTGTCGGCCCTGCTGGGCGTCGTGCTGTTTGGCGAGGCGTTGCGCGGCGCGCAGGCGTTGGCCATCGGGCTGGCCGCCCTGGCCGTTCTGGTGCTGACCTTTGGTCTGGGCGTGGCCCCGGTGGTGGCGCTGGCACTGGCGGTCAGCTTTGCGCTCTATTCGGCGGCCAAGAAGCGGATCCGGGCGGCGGCCATGATCTCGGTTCTGGTCGAGGTGCTGATCATCGGGCCGCCTTTGCTGGCCTGGCTGGTCTGGTTGGGCGTCGAGGGGCGGGGCTGGTTTGGCCGCGACCTGTACCACACGCTGATGCTGCCGCTGGCCGGGCCGCTCAGCGGGGGGCCGTTGATCCTGTTTTCTTACGGCGCGCAACGGGTCAGGCTGGCAACCTCGGGCCTGACGCAATACCTCAACCCGACGCTGCAATTCCTGTCCGCCTGGCTGATCATGGGCGAAGTGGTGACGGTCTGGCATCGGCTGGCGCTGGCCTTGGTCTGGACGGCGATTGCGCTTTACACCTTTGGCCGCAAGCCCGCCTAGATCACCCGCAGGCCCAATTGGCTCAGCAGCTCGGCGGCCTGCGCCCGCGAGACCAGCGCGCCCTTGAACTTGCCCGCATCCAGCAGGCGCAACCCACCCAGATCGGCGCCGCGCAGATCGGCCCCTTCGAACCGGGCGCCCACCAGATGCGCCTCTCGCAGGCTGCAGGCGTCAAACACCGCATCGCGAAAATCGCAGGCCGACAGGTCGGCATGGCTGAAATCCACACTCTGCAGATGCGCCTTGCGAAAGGACAGCCCGCCCAGCCGTGCATCGGCCAGCAGCGTATCCTGCAAGACCAGCCCCACCGTATGGGCCTTGGCAAAATCCGCCCCGGTCAGCTTGCACCCGGTGAAAGAGGCCGAGGTCAGCGTTGCCCCGGCAAAGTTGGCGTTGTTGAAATCGCAGGCCTGAAAGCAGGCATCCGACAGCCGGGCGCCGGGGGCTTGGGCCAAAGCCCCGCGACATTGCAGGAAACGCGCCCCCTCCAGCACGGTTTGCGTCAGGTTGGTCCGGCGCAGGCTGCACCGCTCGAACAGCCAGCCCGACAGGTCGAGGTCAGACAGATCGACGTCTTGCAGGTCGCAGTTGCGCAACAGGGCAGGGCGGCCACGATCTGCCCATGCCGCAAGATCGCGGCGCGCGGGCGTCAGATCGGACAGAACGTCAAAGCCATCCTCCGGACCTTGGGTCATCGGCGCCGCCCGATCAGGGACAGGATGGGCCAACGGCCCATGTCACGCCGACAGGTTTGCGGCAAAGGCCGCGACACCGTCCAGCAAGGTGAAATGCGACCGCAGGCTGGCATCGGCGAAGCCTTCGGCAATCACATGGTCCATCAGCGCCAACAGGGGCTGCCAATAGCCCGCGACGTCAATCAGCCAGATCGGCTTGCCATGCAGCCCGATCTGCGCCCAGGTCAGCACCTCGAAGAACTCATCCAGCGACCCCGCGCCGCCCGGCAAAAGGGCTATGGCATCGGCGTTCATGAACATCACCTTCTTGCGTTCATGCATCGTCTCGGTGATCACGAAGGTCGTAAGGTCGCGCTTGCCAACCTCCATCGCCAGAAGATGCGTGGGGATCACCCCCAGCGTCGCCCCACCCGCGGCTTGCGTCGCCCGCGCCACTTCGCCCATCAGCCCGACATCGCCCGCGCCATAGACCAGCCGCCATCCGGCATGGGCAATCGCAGCCCCGACCTGTTGCGCCGCCTGCCGGTGAACCGGGTTCTTGCCCATCCGCGCGCCGCAAAAGATGCATACAGAACGAGGGGCCGAAGCCTCGGCGGGACCTTGCGGTGACATGTGGGAAAAATCTCTGAAAACGGGTTGCGTTGCGAGAGATAACGGGGATTGTGGCGAAAGGAAAGCAGGGGGCGGCAACAGTCTCCACTCTTCAAGACAGTGATTGCGGGGGACGGAATGGCGGCTTGGAAAGACATGAGCTCGGGCTCGAAAGCGGGTGTGATTGCGGTTGTCGTGATTGTGCTGGGCTTGGGCGGATACGAGGCTGTGAAGGGCAAGGGACCCAAGGGGGACGGCACCACCACTGGCGCCGCGACCACGGCCCCGGCCACGACTGCCACGACCACAACCGCCGATGCACCGGCGACCACGGCCACACCTGCCACCGCGGCGCCAGCGGCCGATGCCACGGCCACCGCAACGACCGCTCCGGCAGCGCAGGCCACCACGACCACGGCCCCTGCAGCGGCTGCCAGCGCAACAACCGCCCCGTCCGCCACCGTTCCGGCGGCGGACGCCACTGCGACACCCCCCCCTGCTGCAACCACGCCAGCGGCAGATGCCACCGCGACAACCGCACCGGCAACCACGGCTCCGGCGGCGGACGCCACCGCGACAACGACCCCTGCGGCAACCGCGCCGGCGGCAGATGCCAGCGCAGCAACACCCACAGCCCCTGCGGCAACCCCGGATGTGCCCAGCTTTGGCGTGCGGATACAGACCGATGGTTCGGCGGTTGTCGACGGCCATGCGGCGCCGGGGGCCAAAATCTCGATCCAACTGGACGGGGCCGAGATTGCCACGGCCACCGCAGGGGAGACCGGCGACTTCGCGGCGCTGTTTGACCTGCCGCCTGCCGGGGCTGGGCGTCTGTTGACCATGGTGGCCACGATGTCGGACGGCACCAAGGTCGATGCGGGCACCTCGATCGCGGTCGCGGCGACGGCGGCACCTGTGGTGACGGCACAGACTGGCACCGCCGATGCCACCGCCAAGACCGACACACCCGCCGCAACCACATCCGACGCCAGCGCGACGGCCCCGACCGCCGCCGCCGCGCAAACCGGGACCACCGCCGTGGCCGTCACCGATCAAGGCGCCAAGGTTCTGCAGACCGGCACCGACCAGCCCGCTGACCTTGCGGCGAATGTGACGCTGGATGTGATCTCGTACCCGACCCCTGACACCGTGCAGTTCGGCGGCAAGGGCAAGGCCGGGGCTTTCGTCCGGCTTTATCTCGACAATGCCCCATTGGGCGATGCGGTGATGGTTGCCGCCGATGGCAGCTGGACCGAGACGCAGACCGGGGTTGCGCCCAAGATCTACACCCTGCGTGTCGATGAACTGGACGCCACCGGCAAAGTGACCTCGCGCTACGAGACCCCGTTCAAGCGCGAAACGCCCGAGGCCTTGGCCGCAGCCACCGCCAGCACCACACCGGCGGCAACCACGGCCGATGCCACCACGGCAGCGGCCAGCACCACCGCCGCGGATGCGACCAGCACGGCCTCCGCGTCAACGGCCCCGGCCAGCACAGCCGCCCCAAGCAGCAGCGATGCTGCCAAACCTGCGACAACCGCCGCTGATTCGACGGCGCCCGCTGCGCCGCCTGCGCCTGTGACGGTGACCGTGCAGCCCGGCTTTACGCTGTGGTTCATCGCCAAAAGCCATCTCGGCAAGGGCGTGCTTTATGTGCAGGTTTACAACGCCAACAAGGACAAGATCAAAAATCCCGATCTGATCTATCCGGGCCAGATCTTTACCGTTCCGCAGAACTAAGACCCGCCGCACCCGCCTGACGCCCGGCCTTCAGCATCAGAATTCCCCATGTCCGGCTTTTCGGCATGGGGATTCCCTTGCGCAGGCTCTTTACATCGCGGCCATCCTCCCCCAAGTCTGCCTTGCCCCGGTGGACGCCCCACCTTTTGGGGCCGAGGGATATTTGCATGCGCCGCCTGACCAACTCCGCCACTTCTGCCGATACGGCCAAGACACCGGCCACCGGCTGGCAGACCATGAAACGCGTGGCCCCCTATCTGTGGCCAAAGGGCGAGCTTTGGGTCAAGCAGCGCGTCGTGGCGGCGCTTTTGCTGTTGTTGTTGTCCAAGATCGTCTCGGTCGGGACGCCCTACCTGTACAAGAAGGCGGTGGACGCACTGTCCAACCACGCGGGCACCGATGCGGGTCAGGCCCTGATCCTTGGCGCGGTCGGCATGACCGTGGCCTATGGCCTTGCCCGCATGGGCACCGTGTTCTTTGGCGAGATGCGCGACTGGGTCTTTGTCCGCGTCGGCCAGCGCGCCCTGCGCAAGCTGGCCTTCGAGACGTTCACCCATATCCACCGCCTGTCCTTGCGCTATCACATCACCCGCAAGACCGGCGGCCTGAGCCGCGTGATCGAGCGCGGGGTCAAGGGCGTCGACTTCCTGCTGCGATTCATGCTGTTCTCGATCATCCCGCTGATCCTGGAACTGGCCATGGTCTCGGTGATCTTCGCGATCTACTTCGGCTGGATTTACATGGTGGTCGTTCTGGTGACGATCGCGGTCTATGTGACCTATACGTTCAAGGTCACCGAATGGCGCGTGCAGATCCGTCGGGCGATGAACGATCAGGACACCGATGCCAACCAGAAGGCGATCGACAGCCTTTTGAACTACGAAACCGTCAAGTATTTCAACGCCGAAGCCCGCGAAGCCGCACGCTATGACCGCGCCATGCAGGCCTATGAGGGTTTTGCCGTCAAGACCGGGCAGTCGCTGTCGGTGCTGAACATCGGGCAGAATGTCATCATCACCGTCGGCCTCATCGCTGTCATGGTCATGTCGGCCGTGGGCGTGCAGCAAGGCCGCTTCACCGTCGGCGATTTCGTCATGGTCAACGCCTACATGATGCAGATCACCCTGCCATTGGGCTTCCTTGGCACCGTCTACCGCGAAATCCGTCAGGCTTTGGTGGACATGGGCGAGATGTTCGGCCTCTTGTCACAACCCGCCGAAGTGGTCGATGCACCGGGCGCCCCCGACCTGCAGGTGCCGCAGGGCGAGGTGGTGTTCGACAACGTCTTCTTCAACTATGACGCCAACCGTCCGATCCTGAAGGGGGTGTCTTTGCGCGTGGGGCCGGGGCAGAAGATTGCCCTTGTCGGGCCCTCGGGCTCGGGCAAGTCAACCATCGGGCGGCTGCTGTTCCGCTTCTATGACATCACCGGCGGTGCCATCAAGATCGACGGGCAAGACATCCGCGGGGTCACGCAGACCAGCCTGCACCAGTCGATCGGTGTGGTGCCGCAGGACACGGTTCTGTTCAACGACACGGTCTATTACAACATCGCCTACGGCAACCCCGACGCCCCGCGTGAAGCGGTGGAGGCGGCGGCCAAGGCGGCCAAGATCCATGACTTCATCCTGTCCTTGCCCGATGGCTACAACGCCAAAGTGGGCGAACGTGGCCTGAAACTGTCGGGCGGTGAAAAGCAGCGCGTCGGCATCGCCCGCACCCTGCTGAAGAACCCGCCGATCCTGATCCTGGACGAGGCGACCTCGGCGCTGGACACCCAGACTGAGCGCGACATTCAGGACAGCCTGCACCTGATGGGGCAGGGCCGGTCGGTCATCACCATCGCGCACCGTCTGTCGACGATTGCCGACAGCGACGTGATCCTTGTGCTGGAACAGGGTGAAGTCGTCGAACAAGGCACCCATGACCAGCTGCTGTCCAACGGTGGGCGCTATGCCGCCATGTGGGAACGCCAGTCGGCCGAAGAGGCCGAGGGTCAGGCCGAAGCGGCGGAATAGGCTCGGACTTTCCCCCTTGGGTTCGGCGGCGGGGCTTTGCAACCGCCGCCTAACCCGGTAAGACGGGGGCAAAGCAGGAGGCCCCATGAGCACGCCAGACAGTTTCGTCGATGAAGTCACCGATGCCGTTCGGCGCGACAGGCTTTTCGCCGCGTTCCGCAAATATGGCTGGATCGGTGTTCTTCTGGTGGTCGTGATCGTCGGCGGCGCAGGCTGGAACGAATGGCAAAAGGCGCAGGCCAATGCGCGGGCGCAGGCCTTTGGCGATGGCGTGATGGCGGCCCTGGAAAAGACCGACCCGGCTGAGCGGGTAAAGGCTTTGTCCGCCGTGCCGGCCGATGGCGACCAAAAGGCGCTGCTGTCGCTGTTGCAAGCCTCCAATCCGCTGACCGACAAGGCGGGCGCCTTGGCGGCGCTGGATGCCCTGGCGGCGGATGGCAAGATCCCGCAGATCTACCGCGACCTTGCCGTGCTCAAGCGCGTGGTGATCGCCGGGACCGATCAGCCGATTGCCGACCGTCGCACCGCCCTTCAGGCGCTGGATGTCGCAGGCCGCCCGTTCCGCGTGTTGGCCGAAGAACAACTGGCCTATCTGCTGGTCGAAGAGGGCAAGAAGGATGATGCCTTGAAGGCGCTGATCGCCCTTGTGCAGGATCAGGAAGCCCCCGCCGGCATGCGGCAAAGGCTGAGCCTTGCGATCACCTCGCTGGGTGGTACGGTTCCGGAAGCGAAACCGGCGGCCAATGCCGCCGCAGCACCATCAGCAGGGTAAGGCAGGATCATGCAAGGCAAGGTCAAGGTCGGGCAGGGCGGCAAAGCGGCACTTCTGGCGCTTGGCGCCGTGCTGGCGCTGACCTCTTGCAACAAGGATGCGATCCTGCCGGGCGTGCGCTTTCCGGTGCGGGCCCCCTTGCAGGATTCGATCCCGGTTGATGGCCAACCGGCCCCGGTGCCGCCGCCGGATCGGCCCGCCAACCAATCGGCAAGCATATCCTTGCCCCGCATGGTGTCGAACGCCGATTGGCCGCAGCGCGGCGGCAATGGGCGGCATGATGGCCCGCATGGCGCGCTGCAGGCCTCGCCGCAGCTGGTCTGGTCGGTCAGAATCGGCGCGGGCAATTCGCACAAGAACCGCATCAGCGCCGCCCCCATCGTGGCGGGGGGCGCGGTCTTCACCATGGACGCCCTGTCGGGCATCGATGCTGTGTCCATCGCCGGGGCCAAGCTATGGCACACCGATGTCACGGCCACCTTCGACGCCGGCGGGGGCGTGTCGGGTGGTGGTCTGGCCGCCGATGGCGCGCGCGTCTATGCCACGACCGGCTATGGCGAGGTTGTGGCGCTGAACGCTGCTGACGGGTCGATCCTGTGGCGGCAACGGCTGGGCGCTACCCCGTCGGGTGCGCCTGCAGTGTCGGGCAATCTGGTCTTGGCGGTGGGCGATGACGGCTCCGCCTGGGCGCTGAACTCCGCTACGGGGCGGATCGTGTGGCAAGACACCGGTGCCTCGGCGCAGGATGCTTTCCATTTCGACGGCGGCGCCTCGCCCGCGGTGGATGGCGGCACGGTGGTGTTTCCCTTCACATCTGGCATCCTGATGGCGGTGGACGCAGCCACGGGCACGCAGCAATGGACGGCGGCGGTGTCTGGCACCCGCCTCGGCCGCGCCTACGCGGATGAGGGCGACGTGACAGGCGACCCCGTGCTGTCGGGCGGCATCCTTTATGCCGGCACCCAGGGCGGGCGCACCGGGGCCTATTCCATGGCCACGGGCGAACGGATCTGGACGGCCGAAGAGGGCGCCCTGAACCCGCCCCTGGTCGCAGGCGGCTCGGTCTTCGTGGTCAATGACGAGGGGCGGCTGGTCCGGCTCAACGCCAGCAACGGCCAGACCATCTGGGGCGTCGATCTGCCCTATTTCAAGAAGGTCAAACCCAAGCACCTGGGCCCGATCACGGAAAACTTCGGCCCGGTGTTGGCGGGTGGCCATGTGGTCGTCGTCTCGTCGGATGGCTATCTGCGCGCCTTCAATGCGACAGACGGCTCCTTGGCCGGTCAGACGGCGATTCCGGGCGGTGCAGCCACCCCGGCAGCCTTGGCGCAGGGCATGCTGTTTGTCGTGAACGACAAGGGTCAACTTCTGGCTTTCCGCTGACGGGGTTCCGGTGTAAGGCACCCTCTTGCACCTGCTCAAGGAATCCAGATGAGCTTTACCCTCGCCATCGTGGGCCGCCCGAATGTGGGCAAATCCACCCTGTTCAACCGGCTCGTGGGCCGCAAGCTGGCGTTGGTCGATGACCAGCCCGGCGTCACGCGGGATCTGCGTGAGGGTGATGCCAAGCTGTTCGACCTGCGCTTCACCGTGATCGACACGGCCGGTCTGGAAGAGATCACCGACGACAGCCTGCAAGGCCGCATGCGCCGCCTGACGGAGCGCGCCGTGGATATGGCCGATGTCAGCCTTTTCCTGATCGATGGTCGGGTGGGTGTGACGCCTTCTGACGAGACCTTCGCGGAAATCCTGCGCAAAAAGGGTGCCAAGGTCATCCTCGGCGTCAACAAGGCCGAGGGCAAGGCTGGCGACGCCGGCGCGCTGGAAGGCTGGAGCCTTGGCTTGGGCGAACCGATCCGCCTGTCCGCCGAACATGGCGAGGGCATCGACGACCTGTACAACGCGCTGAAGCCCTACGAGGAACTTTTCGCCGCCCGCGCCGAGGCCGATGCGCCGGTGGTGGATGTCGAAATCTCCGAAGAAGAAGCCGAGCTGGAGCCGGATGAAGAAGCGTGGCGCCCTTCGGCGGACAAGCCGCTGCAAGTGGCGGTGATTGGCCGGCCAAATGCCGGAAAATCGACGCTGATCAACACCATCCTCGGTTATGATCGTCTGCTGACCGGCCCCGAGGCCGGCATCACCCGCGACGCCATCTCGGTCAAGACCGAGTGGCGTGGCACGCCGACGCGCATTTTCGACACCGCCGGCATGCGCAAGCGCGGCAAGGTGGTCGAGAAGCTGGAGAAGCTGTCGGTCGCAGATGGCCTGCGTGCCGTGCGGTTTGCCGAAGTGGTGGTCGTGCTGCTGGACGTCGAAATTCCGTTCGAAACGCAAGACCTGCGCATCTGCGACTTTGCCGAGACCGAGGGCCGCGCGGTGGTCGTCGCCATCAACAAATGGGACCTGGAAGACGAAAAGCAGGAAAAGCTGGCCGAGCTGAAAGAGATGTTCGAACGCCTGCTGCCGCAGCTGCGCGGCGCGCCCTTGGTTACGATCTCGGGCAAGACCGGGCGCGGCCTGGACCGCCTGCACGAAGCGATTCTGAAGGCCCATGCCGTCTGGAACCGCCGTGTCACCACCGCCCGCCTGAACACCTGGCTGGGGGCGATGACCGAGGCGCACCCGCCACCCGCGCCCGGCGGCAAGCGCATCCGCATGCGCTACATGACCCAAGTGAAGGCCCGTCCGCCGAACTTCATCGTGATGTGCTCCCACCCCGAGGACATGCCGGACAGCTACAAGCGCTATCTGGTGAACGGGTTGCGCGAGCATTTCGATATGCCCGGCACGCCGATCCGCCTGACGCTGCGGAGCCAAGGCGACAAGAACCCCTTCAAGAACCCCAAGTTCAACACGCCCTCCCGGCTGCGCAAGCACCTGGACGGGCCGAAGAAGTTCTGACGCAGGCGTCAGAACTTTGGCTTGCTGCCGCCAAGGCCGGGGGGCTTGCGCCGCCCCCCGGACCCCCTGCGGAGTATTTCCAAAGGAGCAATTGGTAGAAGGGCTTAGAGCCCGATCTTCGCGCGGATATCGGCGGGGGTAAGGCCCTCGGAGCGGTATTTCGACAAGGCGCGGGCGTCGTCGCGTTTTGCGAGGCGCTTGCCGTGGTCGTCACGAATCAGCCGGTGGTGATGGTACTGCGGCGTGGGCAGGTTCAGGAGCCGCTGAAGGGCAATGTGGAGCGGGGTGGCCGCGAAAAGGTCCTCGCCCCGTGTGACCTCGGTGATCGCTTGGTGGGCATCATCGACCACCACGGCCAGATGATAGGCCACGCCGACATCCTTGCGGGAGAGGATGATATCCCCCGTCGTTTCAATCAGTTGCGCGGGGTTGATGATGTAAGTCGCAGGGCGCATGCCGGTTTCGGTGAAGCGCAGGTCGGGCAGGCGTCTGGCGGCTTTGGCCATGTTGAGGCGGAGGGCGCCATGGGTATGGCCGGCCTCGCGGCAGGTGCCGGGGTAGATCGGGCCGTCAGTACCCTCTTGCGGGGCGCTGAGGGCTGCCTTGATATCGGCGCGGGTGCAGGTGCAGTGGTATGTGAGGCCAAGGGCGGAAAGCTGAGCCAGGGCGGCATCGTAGGCGGGGTGGCGGGTGGATTGTTTAAGCACCGGGGTTTCCCAGGTGAGGCCAAGCCACGTCAGGTCATCGTAGATTGCGGCCTCCCATTCGGGTTTGCATCGGGTATGGTCGATGTCCTCGATGCGGATGAGAAAGCGGTCGCCACGCTGCGCAGCGATCAGGGCGGCGTAGGCGTGGCCGAGGTGCAGGGGGCCGGTGGGGCTGGGGGCGAAGCGGGTTACCCGAGCCATGCCGTGAAGGACTCTTTGGCGCGGTCGGTGTAGGCCTTGTAGCGATCCTTGCGGCCGCGGCGGCCACCCTTGGCGTCGATGGGCGGGAAGAGGCCGAAGTTGACGTTCATCGGCTGGAAGGTTTTGGCCTCCGCCCCGCCGGTGATGTGGGTGATCAGCGCACCCATCGCGGTGTCTGGCGGCGGTGGCGGAAGGAGTTCACCCTTGATCTCGGCAGCGGCCATGCGGCCTGCGACGAGGCCCATCGAGGCGCTTTCGACATAGCCTTCGACGCCGGTGATCTGGCCAGCAAAGCGGATGTTGGGGCGGGATTTCAGGCGCATCTGGTCGTCAAGCAGGGTGGGCGAGTTGATGAAGGTGTTGCGGTGGATGCCGCCAAGACGTGCGAAGCTGGCATCTTGCAGGCCGGGAATCATTTTCAGGGCAGTGGTTTGCGCGCCGTACTTCATCTTGGTTTGAAAGCCCACGATGTTGTAGAGGGTGCCAAGCTTGTTGTCGCGGCGCAGTTGCACGACGGCATAGGGTTTGACAGTGGGATTGTTGGCATTGGTGAGGCCCACGGGTTTCATCGGACCGAAGCGGAGGGTCTCGCGGCCACGTTCGGCCATGACCTCGATCGGCAGGCATCCGTCGAAATAGCCGGCGGTTTCACCCTCGTGGAACTCGGTCTTTTCCGCCGCCAGCAGGGCGTCGATGAAGGCGTTGTACTGGTCGCGGTCCATCGGGCAGTTCATGTAGGCGGTCTGCTCTTCCAGCGTCTCGCCCTTGTCGTAGCGGGACTGCATCCAGGCGACGGACATATCCACGGTGTCGGCATAGACGATGGGGGCGATGGCGTCGAAGAAGGCGAGCGCCTCGGCGTGGGTTTCGCGGCGGATGGATTCGGCCAGCGCGGTGGAGGTCAGGGGGCCGGTGGCGATAATCCAGTGGCCCTGTGAAGGAAGCTCGGTAACCTCTTCATAGGACACGGAAATCAGCGGGTGGGATTTCAGCTTGGCGGTGACGTAGGCGGCGAAGGGGTCGCGGTCGACGGCGAGGGCGCCGCCGGCGGGAAGGCGGTGAGCCTCGGCGGATTCGAGGATCAGGCCTTTTGCGGCGCGCATCTCCCAGTGCAGCAGGCCCACGGCGTTCTGCTCGGAATCGTCGGAGCGGAAGGAGTTTGAGCAGACCATCTCGGCGAAATCGCCGGTTCGGTGGGCGAAGGTGCCTTTGGCGGGGCGCATCTCGTGCAAGACCACGGGGACGCCGGCGGACGCGGCTTGCCATGCGGCTTCAGAGCCTGCCATGCCGCCGCCGATGATGTGTAAGGGTTCCATGAGGGGGATTTAGGGGGTTTTGTCGGGGAAAGAAAGGTGGCTTGCCGCAAGACTTTGGGGCGGTCTTTTTCGCGTCTTCCTTGCGTCTTCCTTTGGTCTCTACGCGGGTCTTCCGGGCCGTGGTCTGCTGGGCTGGCAGCCGGGGAGATTTCACACCTCCCCGGACCCCACCGTGGGATATTTACGGACCAATGAAAGCGTGAAGGGCAGCGCGTTCCTGGGCGACGTATTCGGCGGGATCTTCGCCGTGGTAGCGGTTGAGCGCAGATGCCCTATCGAAGAAGCCTTGCGCGGGGAGGTCTTTTGCGAGGCGGCCTGAGAGGAGTGCCGCGCGGAAGGGGTGGTTGAGGTTTGCGTCTTCTTCCATCAGCGCTTCCAGCGCCGTGGTCAGCTGGGCGATGGTGCCGGGGCCGGTGAGACCGAGGTCGCGGGCGAGTTTGCCGTAGGTCACGGTCTGGTTCAGCGCGGCCAGTTCGGCCAGCCGCGCTGTGAGGGTGGGGATCATTCCGCGTCCTGTTCGGGGACGCGGGCGACGGAGACGACTTCTTCTGAGTCGCGGGTGTTGAGGACCTTGACGCCGCCGGCGCTGCGCGAGCGGAAGCTGATCTGGTCGACGGGGACGCGGATCGACTGGCCGGTGGAGGTGGCCAGCATGATCTGGTCGGAGAGGTCGACCTTGAACGAGGCGATCAGGGTACCGCCGCGCATCGCTGAATCCATCGCCTTGACGCCCATGCCGCCCCGTCCGCGCACCGGGTAGTCGTGGCTGGAGGACAGTTTACCGGTGCCGGAGGTGGTGATGGTCAGGATCAGATCCTCGGCCGCCGACATTTCGGCGTAGCGTTCGGGGGAGAGTTGGGTGACTTCGGCGGTGGACTCGGTGCCTTCGGCTTCGACGTCCGACGCTTCAACTTCGGCGTCTTCGGCTTCGGCCTCTTCTGTGCTGCCCGCAATCAGGCGGCGTTGCTTGAGGTAAAGGTCACGCTCTGCCGGGTCAGCCTCGAAATGGCGGATGACGGACATAGAGACGACCTTGTCACCTTCCGCCAGGCGGATGCCACGCACGCCGGTCGAGCCGCGGGATTTGAAGACCCGGATGTCGGTGGTGGAGAAGCGGATGGCGCGGCCCAAGGCGGTGACCAGCATGACGTCGTCTTGATCATCGCAGATGGCGGCGTTGACCAGCGTAACACCCTCGGGCAGCTTCATGGCGATCTTGCCGTTGCGCTGGACGTTGGTGAAATCGCTGAGGTCGTTCTGCCGCACGTCGCCGTCCGAGGTGGCGAAGATGATTTGCAGGTTGTCCCATTCAAGCTCCGGCACATCGACCGGCATCAGGGCGGCGATGGAAACGCCGGTTTCGATCGGCAGGATGTTGACCATGGCCTTGCCTTTGGCCGTGCGGCCCGCCAGCGGCAGGCGCCAGGTTTTCAGCTTGTAGACCATGCCGTCGGTCGTGAAGAACAGAAGCGGCGTGTGGGTGTTGGCGACGAAGAGGGTGGTGACCACATCGTCGTCTTTCGTCTGCATCGACGCGAGGCCCTTGCCGCCGCGGTTTTGCTGGCGGAATTCGGCCAGGGGGGTGCGCTTGATGTAGCCGCCGGAGGTGATGGTAACGACCATATCCTCGCGCTCGATCAGGTCTTCGTCTTCCATGTCGCCGGACCAGTCGACGATTTCCGTGCGGCGGGGGACGGCGAAGAGGGCTTTCACTTCGCGCAACTCGTCAGAGATGATGCCCATGATGCGGTCGCGGGAGCCCAGGATTTCAAGGTAATCCTGGATCTTGGCGGCCAACTCTTCCAGTTCGTCAGTGACTTCCTTGACGCCCAGGGCGGTCAGGCGTTGCAGGCGCAGTTCAAGGATGGCGCGGGCTTGGGCTTCGGACAGGTTATAGGTGCCGTCGTCGTTCATCGTGTGGCTGGGGTCGTCGATCAACCGGATATAGGCGGCGATATCGGCGGCGGGCCAGCGGCGGGTCATCAGGCGTTCGCGGGCTTCCGAGGCGTCTGCCGAGGCGCGGATGGTGCGGACGATTTCGTCGACGTTGGAGACGGCGACGGCCAGACCGCAGAGGATATGGCTGCGCTCGCGGGCTTTCTTCAGTTCGAATGCGGTGCGGCGGGCGACAACTTCCTCGCGGAAGGTGATGAAATAGCTGAGGAAATCGCGCAGGCGCAGGGTTTCCGGGCGGCCACCGTTCAGGGCCAGCATGTTGCAGGCGAAAGAGGTCTGCATGGGGGTGAAGCGGAACAGTTGGTTCAGCACCACGTCGGGGGTGGCATCGCGCTTCAACTCGATCACCACGCGCACGCCGATCCGGTCGGATTCGTCGGCGACGTTGGAGATGCCCTCGATCTTCTTGTCGCGGACCATTTCGGCGATGATCTCGATCATCCGGGCCTTGTTGACCTGATAGGGCACCTCGTCGATGACGATGGCGTAGCGGTCCTTGCGGATTTCCTCGATATGGGTTTTCGAGCGGATGATGACGCTGCCGCGCCCTTCAAGGTAAGCCTTGCGGGCGCCCGAGCGGCCGAGGATCAGGGCGCCGGTGGGGAAGTCGGGCGCCGGGATGATCTCCATCAGGCGTTCGGTCGACAGGTCGGGGTCTTCGATCAGCGCAAGGGTGCCGTCGATGACTTCGCCAAGGTTGTGCGGCGGAATCCGGGTCGCCATGCCGACCGCGATGCCCTCGGCCCCGTTGACCAGCATGTTGGGGAAGCGGGCGGGAAGGACGGTGGGTTCCTTGTCCTTGCCGTCGTAATTGTCCTGGAAATCAACGGTGTCCTTGTCGATATCGGCCAGAAGGAAGGACGCAGGCTTGTCCATCCGCACTTCGGTGTAGCGCATGGCGGCGGCGTTATCGCCGTCCATCGAGCCGAAGTTGCCTTGACCGTCCAAGAGCTTCAGGCTCATCGAAAACGGCTGCGCCATCCGCACCAGGGCGTCATAGATCGCGGAGTCGCCGTGCGGGTGGTATTTCCCCATCGTGTCGCCCACCGGACGCGCCGATTTGCGGTAGGGCTTGTCGTGGGTGTTGTTGGTCTCGGACATCGCGAACAGGATGCGGCGGTGCACCGGTTTCAGGCCGTCGCGCAGATCGGGGATCGCCCGGCTGACGATGACCGACATGGC
>NZ_CBBQHX010000047.1:0-25142 GCF_964946895.1 Stagnihabitans sp.
TGCCCCACCGCGCCCACGGCGTTCGGCTGGTGGCTCATGGCGATCTGGTGGACGCGTTCGGTGATCCGCGCCATGCCAAGCCCGGCATTGACGCGCATGTTCATCGGGGTCGATCCGGTGTGGGCGTCCTTGCCGGTCAGGGTGATTTCCAGCCACCAGAGGCCCTGGCCGTGCGTGACGACACCGATGGTCTTGCCCTCGGCCTCAAGGATCGGCCCCTGTTCGATGTGCAACTCGAACATCGCGTGCATCTTGCGGGCGCCGACCTTTTCGGTGCCGACCCAGCCGATCCGCGCCAGTTCCTCGCCGAACACCAACCCGTCCAAGTCCTTGCGGCTCTTGGCATATTCCTCCGTATGCAAGCCCGCGAAGACACCGGAGGCCAGCATGGCGGGGGCAAAGCGGGCGCCTTCCTCGTTGGTCCAGTTGGTCACGACGATCGGGTGTTTGGTCTTTAGCCCCATGTCGTTGATCGACCGCACCACCTCCAAAGCGCCCAGAACGCCCAGAACGCCATCATACTTGCCGCCGGTCGGCTGGGTGTCCAGATGCGAGCCCATGTAGACCGGCAAAGCGGCAGGGTCCTCTCCGGGCCGCGTGGCGAACATGTTGCCCATGGTGTCAACGCCCATCGTCATGCCGGCGGCTTCGCACCAGCGCTGGAACAGGTGGCGTCCCTCGGAATCCGCATCCGTCAGGGTCTGGCGGTTGTTGCCACCGGCGATCCCCGGCCCGATCTTGGCCATCTCCATCAGGCTGTCCCATAGACGTGCCGAATTGATGCGCAGGTTTTCACCGGGTGCGGCCATGATCGTCTCCCTGATGTCGCCGGGGTCTTGTTGCCCCTTGCGACGAATCTTTTCCTGACCGTATGGTCAAGTCAAACGCATCATAGCCTGACCAACCGGTCAAGAAAATTCTGTCACACCGCTCATGAGTGAACCCATACGCCCCCTTCGCCGCAATGAAATCCGGCAGCAGAACGAGGCGCTGATCCTGCAGGCGGCCGAAAAGGTCTTTGCCGAGGCGGGCTTCGGCGGCGCCACGATGCAGTTGATCGCCGACATGGCAGGGCTGCCGAAAGCCAATCTGCACTATTATTTCGCCACCAAAGAGGACCTGTATCGCCGGGTCGTGCAGGATATCTTCGAAATCTGGCTGCACGCGGCGGAAAGCATGGATCAGGCCCCCGGCCCTGTGGAGGGGATCGGCGCCTATATCGAGGCAAAGATGGAGATCTCGCGTCGTCATCCGGATGGGTCGAAGGTCTGGGCCTATGAGGTGATGCACGGCGCGCCGGTCATTCAGGATTATCTGGAAACCACGCTGCGGGAGTGGACGGCAGGCCGGGTCCGGCTGATCGAACGCTGGATGGACGAGGGCAAGATGGCACGCATCGACCCAGAGCATCTTCTGTACATGTTGTGGGCCACGACCCAGCACTACGCCGATTTCGGCCACCAGATTGCCACGCTGAACGGGGGGGCGCTGACCGATGCCGACTGGCACCGGGCGACGGACAGCGTGAAGTCGATGATCCTGCGCGGCATCGGCGCGATCTAGGCGGCGGCGCAGGAAGCGTCGCAAGGTCATTCCCAAAGGCCGCAGCAGGGCCTAATGTGGGCGCTAGACCGCGACCCATCCAAGGAATACCACCCCATGACCGCCCCGACCCTGCCCGACCTGGAGGCCGAAGAGGCCAGCCTGATCCTGCCGCACTTTGACGAAACGGTGGCCTGGCAGTTGGGGGCAGCCCTGGTCAGTCTGGCGCAAGCGCGCGCGCTGCCGGTGGTGATCGACATCCGCAGCGCCAACCGCAGTTACTTTCATGCCGCCTTGCCGGGGTCGTCGGCCAGCAATGACAACTGGGCACGGCGGAAATCCAACACCGCGCTGCTGACCGGCCGTGCTTCGCTGATCGTGGGCATGAAGAATGCCGAAAAGGGCCGGACCTTGGCGGCCGAAGGGCTGGCCGAGGCCGACTATGCCGATCACGGCGGCGCGGTGCCCGTGCGGGTCGCGTCGGCGGGGATCGTCGCGGTGGCCACCGTATCGGGCCTGCCGCAGGTCGAGGATCACCGCCTGGTCATCGAGGGCCTTCGGGCAGTGCTGGCGTGATCCGGCACGGTGGCGCTGCGATGCGTGCGGTTCTGGTTTTGGCCACGGCGTTGCTGTCAGGCTGCGTGCTGCATTCCAAGACGCCGATCTTCAGCGATGCCGAGGCGGTGCCGGCCCTTGGTCGTCACGCGCTGACCTTCGACGTGACCTCTTACGAAAAGGGCGCCTGGGTGGCCAATGAGGAGCCTACTCTGAAGGCCCGGGTTGAAGGGCGGCACTACCTTGTCCCCGATGCCGGCACGCCCAAGGACCTGACCAAGGCGGACCGCTATTTCTTCGTGCCGCTGGACAGCCACCGCTATGTGATCGAGGCGGTCGCGGGCGGCGAGGCGGACTATGTCATCGGAACGTGGGACGGCAAGACGCTGCTGGTCAGCCCGCTGGACTGCGCCGCCCTGAAAACCAGCCTCAAGACCAACGCGCTGGTCGGGTTCGTAAATGACGCCTGCAGCCTGCGGCCCAGCCAGACGCCGCCGCTGGCGCTGTTCGCCACGCTGGCAGAACGGGCGGGCCAGCCGACCCTGCGGTTCGTGCGCCGCTAGTTACTTCAGTTCGACCTCGACAAAGCTCATGGGGGTGGTGCCGTCATTGATGACATTGTGTTCCACCCCTTCCGCACGGCCATAGGCGGTGCCCGCAGGCACAAGTGCGCGCCGTAGGGCACCGCCCGGCTCTTCGATCAGCATCGGGCAGTCGGTGACGGCGGTGATCACATAATCATGGCCGTGGCGGTGCCAGCCGGTTTCGGCACCGGGAGCGAAATCGAACCGGGTGACGATGACGCGGTCATCCTCGACAAGACGGGTGGCAGTGCAGGTCGGGCGCATCGGGTCAGACTTTCGGTCAAAGGACAGGGCGCGTCAGACTAGGCGGGCGGCCGGCCTGTCACAATGGTATTTGCATCTGGCGTGAAAGTGCGAAAGTTTGACACACCAACCGCCCCGACCTGCGCAAAGGACCCCGATGCTCAAGCCCAAGACCCGCATTCAGGAACGCAACACCCGTGCTATCCTTGAAGCCGGGCTTGAGGTGTTTTCGGCCAATGGCTTTCGCGGCGCCACTTTGGACCAGATCGCCGAGGTGGCCGGGCTGTCCAAACCGAATCTCCTCTACTACTTCCCCTCCAAGGATTCGGTCTATCTGGCCCTGCTGGAGCAGCTGTTGCAGACCTGGCTAGACCCCTTGGCCCACATGAACCCTCACGGCGACCCGGTCGAAGAGGTGCTGTCCTACATGCGCCGCAAGCTGGAACTGTCGCGCGATTTCCCGCGCGAAAGCCGCCTGTTCGCCAACGAGATCTTGCAGGGCGCCCCCCGCATGATGGCCGACATCGCCGGTCCGCTGAAAACGCTGGTGGACGAAAAGGCCGGGATTCTGACAGGTTGGATGGCGGAGGGCCGGATAGCCCGGGTCAATCCGGTGCATTTGATCTTTTCGATCTGGTCGCTGACCCAGCATTACGCCGACTTCGATGTGCAGGTTCGCGCCGTGCTTGGCCCCGGGCATGACCCCTATGCCGAAGCCGGACCCTTCCTTGATCACCTGTTCCGCCGGATGCTGCAGCCGGGGTGAGGCGCGCCCTTCGGGGTCGGGCCGGAGGGCTGGCAACAGCATCGCTGGACGCGGCAGCAATGACGGTGTAGCTAGCCCCCAAAATAGGTGCACGGCCACAGGTCATGAACGAACAAAGCAACAGCGGCGAAACGGCCTCGACGTCAGCCGGAGCCCAGACGACACCTTCATCAGCACCACCAGCCCCCGAAACGCACGGCCAACCACAGAATTTGTGGAAGCTGGTTCTGGGCTGCATCGGTGTGGTTTATGGCGACATCGGCACCAGCCCGCTTTACGCGCTGCGGGAATCGCTGCACGGTGCCCATTGGGATGGCCAAAGCGGCGAAGAGGTGGTGGGCATCGTCTCGCTGCTTTTGTGGACGCTCGTGCTGATCGTCACGGTCAAATACGTGCTTCTGGTGATGCGCGCCGACAACCGGGGCGAGGGCGGCACGCTGTCACTGGTGGCCTTGGTGCAGCAGGCGCTGAAGAAGCGGCCCGGCTGGTTGATCGCCATCGGTGTGGTGGGGATTTCGCTGTTCTTCGGCGACGCCATGATCACCCCGGCCATGTCGGTCCTATCCGCCGTCGAAGGCATGGCCATCGTCGAGCCCAGCTTTGCGCCCTATGTCGTCCCCGCCACCCTGGGCATCATCATCGGCCTGTTCCTGTTTCAGGCGCAGGGGACCGAGCGTGTGTCGATCCTGTTCGGCCCGATCATGGTCGTGTGGTTCCTGACCATGGCGGCCCTTGGCCTGTACCATCTGGGCGACAATTCCCAGATCCTGGTTTCCCTCAACCCCCTGCACGCGCTGGAGTTTCTGGCGCGTCACCGGTTGGGGTCATTCTTTGTGCTCGGTTCGGTCTTTCTGGCCGTCACCGGTGGCGAGGCGCTTTATGCCGACATGGGCCACTTCGGCCGCCGCCCGATCCGCATCGCCTGGGCGGTGCTGGTCTTCCCGGCGCTGGCGATCAGCTACCTCGGTCAGGGCGCTTTTGTGCTGAACAACCCCGAAGCGGTAACCGACCCGTTCTTCCTGATGGCCCCACCCGCCTTGCTGCTGCCTTTGGTCGTGCTGGCGACCGCGGCCACCGTCATCGCAAGCCAGGCGGTGATTTCCGGCGCCTTCTCGATGATGCAGCAGGCGGTGCAGATGGGTCTGCTGCCGCGGCTTGAAATCCGCCACACCTCGGAAACTCAGCACGGCCAGATCTACATGCCGCGCGTCAACATGATCCTGCTGACGGCGGTGATCTGTCTGGTGATCGCCTTCGGGTCCTCGACCCGACTGGCCTCGGCTTACGGCATCGCGGTGACGGGCGACATGTGCATCACCTCGATCCTGAGCTTTGTGCTGTTCAGCCGGGCCTGGAAATGGCCGCTGCCGGTGGTGGTGGTGGTGATCGCGCCGATCCTGACGGTGGAACTGATGTTCCTTGCCGCCAACCTGATGAAGCTGATCGACGGCGGCTATGTGCCGGTGGCGATTGCCACCAGCATGTGCATCCTGATCTGGTCCTGGGTGCGCGGCACGGCCCACGTCAAGCGCAAGGCCTCGGATTCGGCAATCTCGCTGGTCAAGCTGATCGCCATGCTGGCCAAGTCGCAGCCGATGTCGGTGCCGGGGACGGCCGTGTTCCTGACGCAAGACCCCGACACCGCACCTTCGGCTCTGTTGCACAACATCAAGCACAACCGCGTGCTGCACAGCCAGAACTTCATCGTGACCGTCAGCGTGGCCAACACGCCCACCGTGTCGGATGAAAAGAAGATCACGATGGAGCGGCTGTCGGACCGTTTCGTGCGCATCATCATGACCTTCGGCTACATGGAAACGCCCAACGTGCCAAAGGCCTTGTCGCTGGCGCGCAAGCGCGGCGAGAAGTTCGACATCATGACGACCTCGTTCTTCCTGAACCGCCGCACCTTCCGCTCTGCCCGCCATCAGGGCCTGCCGTTCTGGCAAGAGCGGCTGTTCATCGGGCTGTCGAAGTCGGCGGCGGATGCGACGGCCTTCTACTGCCTGCCCTCAAACCGGGTGGTCGAGATGGGCCAGCAGATGGCGATCTGAAGCGAAGGGCGCGCGGCGGCCCGGGTCGCGGGGGCTGCCGCCCCCGCACCCCCACTTCAAGGGGAGGCACGCCTCCCCTTGAAGATCCCCTGTGGATATTTGGGCAAGAATGAAAGGGAAAGGGCGCCGGGTTGACCTGGCGCCCTTTCCCTTAGACGGGGGGCGTGTCGCGGCGGTAGATCCAGTCGTGGTCGGGATCATTGGCAAAGCGCCATTTGCGCAGGGGGCCCGCCATGACGTTGAGGTAGTACATCTCATAGCCATAGGGGGCGCCGCAGGGGTGGTGCCCCTTGGGGACCAAGACGACGTCATGGTTCTTGACGGCCATCGTTTCGTCCAGACAGCCATCTTCCGTATAGACGCGCTGGATGCCGAAACCCTGCGCGGGGTTGAGGCGGTGGTAATAGGTTTCCTCCAGATAGGTCATGCGGGGGAAATCATCCTCGTCATGGCGGTGGCTGGGGTAAGAGGACCAGTTGCCCTGCGGGGTGAAGACCTCGGTCACCAGCAAGGACCCCGCCACGTCGCGGCCTTCCATCGCGATGTTGTTCACAAAGCGGGTGTTGGCACCAGTGCCGCGGGGCAGCATGGAAATCCCCTCGGGCCCCAGTTTGCGCGCCCTGTGGTCGCCCTTGTAGGGGGCGGTGCAGACGGCCAGCGTGCAGACGGTCGTGGCAACGGCCTGCCATTCCACGCCGCCGGGCAGGTAAAGACAATGCGGCGGCGTCTTTTCAAAGACGTTCATCCGCTCGCCCATCTCACCCCAGTCCTGGCCGGCGCCGGTGATCTTCGCCTTGCCCTCGACCAGCACGAGGATCACCTCACGGTCACCGGTGGCTTCCGAGACGACATCGCCCGGCTGCAGCCGGTACAGGCCGAAGCCGACATAGCCCCAGCCCGCACTTGCAGCCGTGATGTCATGCACCTTGCCGCGCGTGCCGTTCGGTTTTCGAAGCAGATCGGCCATCCTGGCCTCCTTCATCTGGTCACAGATATTCCACGGGGGGCTGGGGGTGTGGCCCCCCAGCCGCCGGTTCACTTCACCAAGGCTTGCCGCTTGATCGCCGCTTCGTAGCTGTCCCGGGCCGCACGCACCTCGGCCCGAACCGAGACTTCGGGCACCGCGACATCCCACCACGTCCCACCGGCTCCGGTGCCCGGCATCGGGTCGGTGTCGATGACGATGACGGTGGGAAGCGACGCCCCCTTGGCCGCCTGCATCGCAGCCTCCAGTTCGGCAATCGAGCCCGCCTTCACGACAAGGGCCCCCATCGCCCCGGCATGGGCCACAAAGTCGATGTTGGAGGTGTTGACGTGATAGCTGTCGGCCAAAAGGTTGTTGAACGGTGCGCCGCCAGTGGCCTTTTGCAACCGGTTGATGCAGCCATAGCCGCGGTTGTCCGTCAGCACCACTGTGAAGGGCACCGCCATCGTGACCGCCGTGGCCAGTTCCGAGTTGGCCATCATGTAGGATCCATCGCCCACCATGCAGACCACATCCGCCTCGGGCCGCGCCAGCTTGACGCCCATCGCCCCGGCAATCTCGTAGCCCATGCAGGAGAAACCGTATTCCATGTGGTAGCCGCCCTGCGCATTGCGCAGGATGGTGTGCAGTGCCCCGGGCATCGTGCCCGCCGCCGACATCACCACCGAGTTGGCGCCGGTATTGCGCTGCACCGCGCCGATCACCTGCACATCGCTGGGCAAATCATTGCCCTTGGGCTCTGCGATCAGGGCATCGACGGTGGCATACCATGCCGCCCGTGCCGCGAAATCCGGATCGGCAAAGCGCTGGCCGCCCAAAGCCGCGCTGATCTTCTCCAGCGCCACTTTCGCATCCGAGACCAGCCCCATCGCCCCGCGCTTGGCCGCGTCGTAGCCATGCACGTTGATCGACAGGATCTTGCGTCCAGGGGCCGAGAACACCGTCCAGGACCCCGTGGTGAAGTCGGCAAACCGCGTGCCAACGCCGATCACCAGATCCGCCTCTGCCGCAAGCTTGTTGCCGCAGGCGGTGCCGGTCACCCCGGGGGTGCCGAAGTGCAGCGGCTCTTGCCAATCAACGGCGCCCTTGCCGGCTTGGGTTTCCACCAGCGGGATGTTGTGGGCCTTGGCGAAGGCCAGCAAAGTCTCTTCGGCGCCAGAGTAAAGCACCCCGCCACCGGCCACGATCAGCGGCGACTTGGCCGCTTGGATGGCAGCCACGGCGGCGGCCAGTTCCCGCGCATCAGGTTCGGGGCGGGCGATGTACCAGACCTTGGGATCGAAGAATTCCGTTGGGTAATCATAGGCTTCCGCCTGGGTGTCCTGGCAGAAGGACAGGGTCACCGGACCGCAGTTGGCCGGATCGGTCATTACGCGCAGCGCGCGCGGCAAGGCGGTCAGCAGATGTTCGGGGCGGCTGATCCGGTCGAAATAGCGGCTGACCGGACGGAAGCAGTCGTTGGCCGATACGGTACCATCGTCGAAATCCTCGACCTGTTGCAGCACCGGATCAGGTGCGCGGTTGGCAAAGACATCGCCGGGGATCAGCAGCAGGGGAATGCGGTTCACGTGGGCCAGTGCCGCCGCCGTCACCATGTTCAAAGCGCCCGGCCCGATCGAAGACGTGACCGCCATCGCGCGGCGCCGTTTCATGGTCTTGGCATAGGCGATGGCGGTGTGGGCCATCGTCTGCTCATTCTGCCCGCGCCAGGTCGGCAGGGCCGAGCCGATGCCATGCAGGGCCTCGCCAAGCCCCGCCACGTTGCCGTGGCCGAAGATCGCCCAGACGCCATCGATGAAACGCGTCCCCTCTTCGGTCATCTGGACGGACAGGTATTTCACCATCGCCTGCGCGGCGGTAAGGCGGATCGTGCTCATGCTTTCTCTCCCACACCCTTTCGGGCCTCATCCCAATAGCCCACCAGCCGGGCGAAATTCGCGGCCATGGTGGCGACCGCCGTTGCATCATCCACGTTTCCAGCGATCCAGTCACGCCCGACATCGGCGTGGATCGTGCGGCCCACGGCAAAGCCCTTGACCAGCGGGAAGGGTGCAGCCAGCCGGAACGAGGCGGCAAGCTCCGCTTCGCTTTGCCCAAGACCCAGGATCACGATGCCCTGAACGTAAGGATCGTTCGCCTCGATGGCCGCACAGGTCGCGGCCCAGGCTTCGGTCGTCTGCATCGGCTCCAGCTTCCACCAGTCGGGGAAGACGCCGATGTCATACCAGCGCTGGATCAGGCGCGCGTTGGTCAGGTCATCGACCGGGCCCACTTTGGAGGGGATGATTTCCAGCAGCATTTCCAGGCGGTTGCGGCGGCAGGCGGCGAAAAGGCGGGTAACGGTGTCCTCTTGTCTCGCACGCATGTCCTCGGCGTCATCAGGATGGCAGAAGCACAGAACCTTGACGACATGTTCCAGTGGCCACTCCGACAGGCCGCCGAAATCCGGCCCGATCTCGGGCTCCAGTGTCAGCGGGCGCGAGGTCGGCCATTCCACGGGACGCCCGATCCACAGCCCCTGCCCCGCAGCCCGGTAAAGTGCGGTCCGGCCAAGACGGCTGTCGCACAGAAGGCCAAAGCCCTCGCGGCCTTGGGCCACCGCCATCGTGGCATCAACGCACAATTCCTTGAAGGCAGCAATTTTCTCGGGCGTGGCGCCCGGAATGTCTTCCATCTGGATGCGGTGGTCATAGGCGAAGGCCTTGACCTCGGCCCATTGCTTGCGGCGGTTGGTTGACCAGTGGATCTGTTCCAACGTCAGATCCTTGCGCAGCGCCTTGTTGACCACGCCGCGTTTGAGGAAGAACTGCATCTCCTCCCACGAGGGGTAGGCCGGGGTGCAACCGTGGCGGCTGACCGCGAAGGCCCCGCAAACATTGGCATATTTCAAAGCAGTCGGCCACGGCTCGTCATCGAGCCAGCCCTTGATCAGGCCGGACATGAAGCCATCGCCAGCGCCCAGCACGTTGAAGACCTCGATCGGGAAGCCGGGGCCGGTCTGGCCGTCATCAAGACTGTCCGGGATGGCGTCGGTGAAAGCGACCGCCCCCATCGGGCCGCGCTTGCAGACCAGCGTGGCTTTGGAGACAGCCCGCACCGCCCGCAGCGCCGCGATGGTGTCGGTGGTGCCGCCGGCGATGTGGAATTCTTCTTCCGTGCCCACGATCAGGTCAAAGAAATGCAAGCTGGACTGCAACTTGGCCGTCACCGCCGCACTTTCGATGAACCGGCTTTCGCCGTCGCCGTGGCCCGCCAGCCCCCAAAGGTTCGGGCGGTAGTCGATGTCCAAAGCCGTCCTTGCCCCTTGCTTGCGGGCCAGCGTCAGGGCCTTCAGCACTGCCGCCTCGGTCCGCGGATGCGACAGGTGGGTGCCGGTGGCCACGACCGAGCGGGAGGAGGCAATGAAGCTCTCGTCGATGTCATCCTCGCACAGTGCCATGTCGGCACAGTTTTCCCGGTAGAAGATCAGCGGGAACTGCTTTTCGTCACGAATACCCAACAAAACCAAAGCGGTAAGTCGCTCTGGATCCGTCTTGACGCCGCGCACGTCCACGCCTTCCTTGGCCAGTTCCTCGCGGATGAAACGGCCCATATGCTCATTTCCAACCCGCGTGATCAGCGCCGATTTCAGCCCCAGCCGCGCGGTGCCTGCGGCCATGTTGGTGGGCGAGCCGCCGATATACTTCTGGAAGCTGGCCATATCCTCCAGCCGGCCGCCGACTTGGGCGCCGTAGAGGTCTACTGAGGACCTGCCGATGGTTATCACGTCTAGGGTTTTCACGAAACAGCCTCCCGAATCCGTGCAGGGGCGAGACTCAGGCCGCTGCATTTTTGGAATATTTATTCCATTTCTACCAGAAGGCAAAGCGTTTTCTTCGGGACTCACCCGCCTCGGGCCGAACCTACGGCGACGGCCAGCGCAATGGCCATGGCGATGGTGGCCGACAGCGAGCGGAAGGCGCCGAAATCAACCTCGGGCACGGTCAGGATCGCGTCAGAAAAACGCACCAGCGGCGAGGTCATCCGGTCGGTCAGGGCAACGACGGGCAGGCCGCGCGCCTTGGCGTCTTGGGCCAAAGCAAGGGTCTCTTCGGAATAGGGCGCGAAGGTGATGGCCAGAAGGGCGTCGCCGGGGCGCAGGGCAAAGCGGTGATCCAGCTTGCCCACCCCATCGTGCAGCATGGCAGGGACCGACATCTTTTCAAAGACATAGGCCAGATAGCTGGCCACCGGAAAGGCACGGCGGAAGCCCACGACATGCACGGTCTGGGCCGCAGCCAGCACGCCGACGCAATGACCAAGGGCGGCCTCGTCCGCGGATTTCGCCAAAGCCTCCAGCGACAAACGGCCGGCTTCGATGAATTCGGCAAGAAGGGCCGAGGGCGACCCCGCGCCGCCCTCTTTCAGGTTCTTCAGGCGGGTGGTGTAGTCGGGCCAGCCGGGGGTATAAGCCTCGCGGAACAGGCGCTGCATCTCGGAAAAGCCGGAGAAGCCAAGGATCTGGCAGAAGCGCATCAGGGCGGACGGCGGCACATCGGCCCCGGCGGCCAGTTCGGCCACGGTGGAGACGGCAATCCGGTCAGTGTTGGCGGCGATATAGTCGGCGCATTGGCGCAGGCGGCGCGGCAGATCATCCAGCACCTCGGCCAGACGGGCGCGAAACTCTTCGACGGAGGCGGGAGCCGTGGGGGCAAGCTCGTCAGAGGCGAGAGTCGCGGAGGGGGAGGTCTGATCCATGGTCTTCCTGCTGGTCTTTGGCAGAGGCTAACAGTCTGGAACGAATATTCCAACCAAAAATGAAACGCGCCGGGTTTTCCTGCTGAATTTGTTGTGGATTCAGGTCAGGAATCCGGCAGGTTCCTGTCGTTTTTCCGTAGTTTTTCTGGAGCTACACGAGCGCATCCGCCGCGTCGTCCGCAAGGTCGAGATAGACGCCATTGGTCCAGCCAAAACCGTCCTGCAGCGCGTATTCGCCCCCGCCCGAGGCGGCGTGCGGGTCTAGCACGTTGTACTTTTCGACGAACTTGCCGGAGGCCGCGAAGACGGCGTCGCAGGTGGCCAGCCAGCGGGTGCGCAGGTCCTTGGCCAGATCGTCAAAGCCGTAGCGGCGCAGGCCTTGGATGGCGATCCATTGCAGGGGGGCCCAGCCGTTGGGCGCATCCCATTGCTGGCCCGAGGTGACATCGGTGGTCAGCAGGCCCCCGGGGGCAAGGAGGTGGGTTTGCATCCATGCGACGGTGCGGTCGGCCTGCGCGGGGGTGGCGGCGCCGGCGTAGAGCGGGAAGAGGCCGGCGGCGGTGGTCAGCGGCACGACCTTGCCGGTGGCAATTTCGACATCGCAGAAAAAGCCGCGCTCTTTGTCGAAGAAGCGTTGGGAAATCGCCGCGCGCCGGGCGTTGGCGGCCGTGGTGAAGCGGGTGTGGCCGGTGGCCTGGGCAAGAATTTCCTCGTACCGCAGCAGCAGGCAGTTGAGGTCGACCGACCAGAGTTTGGTGGCGCGGATGGTGCCAAGGTCAGCAGGATCGGTCAGCCAGCGCGAGGAGAAGTCCCAACCGCTTTCGCAGGCGCCGCGCAGGTCGCGGAAGAAGTCGGGGTGTTGCGCGGTGTGGTGTTGCCAGCCAAGGTCGGTGCCGTACATCTCGATCCTTGGGCCATCGGCCTCGTCCCAATAGCGGGCGAGGCCGCCGACCGTGTGGGGCGTGGTGGTGAAATAGCGGTATTCGGCCTTCATCGCGGGCAGGTATTTGGCGTAGGCGGCGGACAGATTGCCGGTGGCGCGGCCATAGTCCTGCACCATGGCGGCGAAGAACGGCGGCTGCGAGCGGGTCAGGAAATAGCTGCGGAAGCCGTTCGGGATATGGCCGATGGTGGCTATGGCATGGGCGAAGTTGTCAAGCATCTGGCGGACAAGGTCGTGGTGGCCGGTCTTCAGCAGGCCCAGCTGGGTGAAGTAGCTGTCCCAGTAGTAGGCCTCTTGGAAGCGGCCCCCGACGACGACGTAAGGATGCGGCAGCGGGATGCGGGTGGAGCGTTCGGCCGGGTCATCGGCGGGGCGGGTCAGGTGGGACCAGACGGCGTTCAGGTGTTCGCGCGGGGAATGGCTGTGATTGGTGCGGTAGCCGCCCTCTTGGGTGGACACGGGGCGGAACCAGCGGGCGAAGAAGGCGTGCAGGTCGACGGGCCCTGCGGCCTTGGCGGCATCGTAGGCTGACAGGATTTCGGCGGCGGGGGCCAGAAGGATGGCGTCGGAGATGACCTTCTGGTCGTGCCAATGGCCCGAGGTGTGCAAATCGGTGAACAGGCCCTTCAGGCTTTGATCGAGATATTCCATGGCGCCCTCCCCCATCTTGAAAGCGCTTTGGGTCTGATGCAGCGCGGGGGTTCCGTCAAGCCCCCTGACACGCCCCCCCTCCCCGTCAAGCGTCCTGTGAAGCTTCTTGTGGGGCGGGGCTTAACCGACGCGGATGACACGCTTGCCGAAATTCTGTCCAGCCAGAAGGCCCACGAAGGCGGCGGGGGCGTTTTCAAGGCCGTCGACGATATCCTCGCGGTAGTGGATCTGGCCGGCGGCGATCCAGGCGGACATGGCGGCGCTGAAGGCGGGGTAAAGGTGGGGGAAGTCCTGGTTGATGATGAAGCCGCGCAAGGTCAGGCGTTTGCGCAGGATCTGGCTCATCAGCAGGGGGAGGCGGTCGGAGGGGCCCTCGGTCGCGGTGGCGTTGTATTGCGAGATCAGGCCGCAGACCGGGACGCGGGCGGCAGGGTTCAGGAGCGGCAGGACGGCGTCGAAGACGGCGCCGCCGACGTTTTCGAAATAGATGTCGATGCCGTTGGGCAGGGCGGCAGTGAGGTGGGCGGGAAAGTCGGGGGATTTGTGGTCGATGCAGGCGTCAAAGCCGAGGGTGTCGGTGGCATAGGCGCATTTCTCGGGGCCGCCGGCGACACCCACGACGCGCAGGCCCATCAACTTGCCGATCTGACCAACGACAGAGCCGACAGCCCCGGTGCAGGCGGCGACGCACAGGGTCTCGCCGGGTTTGGGCTGGCCGATCTGGGTCAGCGCGGCCCAGGCGGTGAAGCCGGGCATGCCGAGGATGCCAAGCGCCCAGGACGGGTTTTGCGGGTTTTGCCCGAGGGGCTGCAGGCCCGCGCCATCCGAGACGGCGTAATCTTGCCACCCGTTGTAGGACAGCACCCAGTCCCCAGGGGCAAAGCCCGCCACGTCGGAGGTCACGACCTGCGCCACGGTGCCGCCCACCATGACCTGATCAATCTGGACGGGCGGCGCGTAGGAGGGGGCGTCGCTCATCCTGCCGCGCATGTAGGGGTCGAGCGAGAGGTAGACGGTGCGCAGCAGCATCTGGCCGGGGCCGGCGATCGGCAGGGGCACGGTTTCCAGCCGCAGGGTGTCGGGCGTGGGGGCGCCGACGGGGCGCGCGGCCAGAACGAGGCGGCGGTTGGCGGTGGGTGATTGCGGCATGGCGTCCTTTGGGCTTTGGGTTTGGCGCAGCTTACAGCCTTCCGGTCAGAAGGAGAACGACGACAACGATCAGGATGACGCCAATGACGCCAATCCCGCCATGGCCATAGCCATAGCCATAGCCGCCGAACCGGCCCGAGAAGCCGCCGAGAAGGAAGATGATCAAAAGCACGACGAGAATGGTGCCAAGCGACATGGGAAAGCCTTTCAAATGAGGGGTCGGGGGCGCAATACCGTTTTGGGAGAGGCCCTATTGGGATTGGCCCTATTGGGATTGGCCCTATTGGGATTGGATCGAGATGCCGGATTTGCCGACGTCGATCTTGATGCCGGTGGCGGCCTGTCGGTCTTGATAGATCTGATAGACAAGACCTGCGGCCAGAAGGCAGACGCCAACGAACAGAAGTTAGACAAGGTTGCGGGTCATGGCGGCTCCTGCGGGTTGCGGCCCTTTGGGGGCCGAACATCGAGGCCACCAAAGCGGCAAGGACCCTGGGCCTGCACTGATCCATGTCAGCGTCGTTTGCAGATAAGTTTTGCCCGGTTGCGGTGCGGCAGGGGAACCAAAAGCGGCGCCCGGCGTTGTCTGGCAATGGTGGCGCTTGTTGCCGCCGGAACAGGAGCGATGATGCGGAAACTATTCCTTCTTCTGCCCGTGCTTGGGGCTTTGGCCGGGTGTGACGGCTCTGACATGGGGATGACCAACAACCAGCTGGGCGGCACGGCCGGCGGTGCCGCGATCGGGGCCCTCGTGACGCCGCACAACCCGTTGCAGGGTGCGCTGATTGGCGGCGCGGTCGGGCTGGCTGCGGGCACGCTGATGGGGCACAACGCCTCGGGTGGGTGCGTGTATCAACGCAACGATGGCTCTCGGTATGTGGCGGCTTGCCCGTAAGACGGACTGCGGGCGCCCGGCCCCGATGGCCGGGCGCGCGATCCCGGGGCAAGCGGCTGCGGGGGGAACCGCCGGTTTTGTCGTCGGGCTGTGGGGTTATGTCATCGCAGGGTCATGTCATCGCAAGATCATGGCCCCAAGGATCAGGCCCAGACCGGCGGCAAGGCTGAGGCTGAGGCAGGGGTTGGCCCCGACGATGTGCCGGACCCGGCGCGCGGCCGCCTGTCTTGCACGATCCGCGCAGGTGCGGGGCGGCAGGATGGCGTCAGGCCGGGGCGAACTGGCAGCCGTTGCTGCGCTGATCTGGACTGCAAGGCTGCGGATCTGGGCGCTGAGGGCGGTCAGTTGCGCCAGAATGACGCCGTCAGAGGCGGCAGAACGCTGTGCGACAATCTGGGGGTCTGAGGCGATCGGGTCGATGGAAGCGGGGCTTGCCGGTTCGGCGGCCATGTCAGGTGTCCTTCACGAGAGGAGGCGTCTGGCGCCCCAACGGGGTTCGGGCCCTGCGGGCTTTGGGGGGGCCGCCGGGGCCCCTGCCCTTCACGGGCGGCGCACGGAATTGCCGCCGTCGATGATTTTCTGGATCAGCGCCGCCACGGCCTTGTGGTTGGCCTTGTCGCCGCTTTGCCGGGCCGCGTTGGCGTGGGCCGCGGCGGCATCGGTGAGAATGCCCAAGATCTCGATCTCGGGCAGGATCTTGCGGTCATTCAGGGCGAGAAGGAGAGATTCACAGATGGCCAGCGCGGCCGTGCCTGCGACATCCTGTGTGCTTGGCATTTGGTTCAACTTTCTCGCAAACGATGTCATATTGCCCGGTGTTGATAGTGGCGCCGAGGATTACGATACATTGGCAGACTATCTCGCTGGCATGCTAACGTGTGTCAGTGCCCCTTCCCGAAACTGTTGACTACCGTTGCACTGGATCGGCATTGGGGCCGTGTTGGCAGCATTCAAGGATAAGCGTTGATGGCCGTGCTGGATAATGCCTTTGCCCGCAAGCTGTCGGCCTTCGTGACCTTGTCGCCCGCCGACCTGACCGTTCTGAGCGATCTGCATGGGCGGCGGCGCAGCTTTCCGGCGGGACGCGACATGGTTCATGAAGGCCAGAAGGATCAGACCGCTTTTATCCTGACCAAAGGCTGGGTGTGTTCGTACAAGCTGTTGACGGGGGGCACGCGGCAGATCGTGGATTTCCAGATCCCCGGCGATTTTCTGGGCCTGCGCTCGGTCTTGCTGCGGACGGCGGATCACAATGTCGAACCCGTCACCAAGGTGGAGGCGGCGGAGGTCCATGCCTCGGATCTGCTGAACGCTTTCGTGCGCACGCCGCGTCTGGCCACGGCGTTGCTGTGGGCCGCGTCGCGCGATGAGGCGATGCTGGTGGAGCATCTGGTGGGTCTGGGCCGGCGCAATGCGGCCGAACGGACCGGCCACTTCTTGCTGGAGCTTGCGGCCCGGCTGCGGCTGGTGGGGTTGGGGGACAAATCGGGCTATGACTGCCCGTTGTCGCAGTACCTGATGGCGGATGCTTTGGGCCTGAGTGCGGTGCACGTCAACCGGGTGCTGCGCGAGCTGCGCGAGGCCGGGCTGGTGACGTTCCAGAATGGCCATGTGCATTTTGATGACTTTGACGGGCTTGTGGCCTTTTCGGATTTTGACCGCACCTATCTGGATCATGACGGACCGCTGCTGCGCTGAACGGGTGGTTTGGTGAAAGCGATAAAGCACCACGGACCCCGGGGACGAGCGGGACACCCAAGACCCGCGATGCTTTATCTGTACTCGTCACGAAACTGGTGGGTCGGATTGACCCTCCGCCACCAAGATTGCCCGGCTTGGCCGGGGTCTGCACTGATCCAGGTTTGGGGCGGCCCGATTGTGCGGGGCGATCGCGCCGGAGGGTGACTGATCCAGATCAGTCCGGCCGTTCTGACTTGGCCCTAGGGTGATCCATCCCGTCGGGTCCAGCACGGAACCCGGCCATTTGCGGAGAATCCCCCATGAAACGTTTCCTGATTTCCACTGCCCTGTCCGGTCTGATGCTGACGGGCGTCCAGGTTGGGGCGGCTTTTGCCGGCACCGATATGGTCGCGGCCATCGACGTCAGCATCGACTTGCCGGCCGTCACCAACCCGGCGGCGGCGCTGCGGTTCAGCCATATCTCGGACGATCTGAAGAATGCGATCACCGCCCTGTTGACCGACCGGCTGGCGGCGGATGGCGAGAAGATCGGCATTGACATCTCGGAGGTCGAGCTGAGCAATTCCTACACCGAGACGATCGGCACCGCCGACACCCGTCTGGTGGGGATCGTGTCGATCACCGATCCCAAGGACAATTCCAACTTCAAGAATTACACTCTGACGGTGGATGTCAATCAGGCCAAGACCTTCCTGCCGACCACGGTGGATTTGACCACGCTGCCGGGCAGCAGCGACGAATATTACCACGCGCTGATCCAGGCTTTCGCAGCGGCGGTGGTCGAGAAGCTGGGCAAGTAAGCCCGATGGCATAAGCTTGGGGCGGCAGGGCGGGGCCTTGCCGCCCTTTGGCTTGGGCCTAGGCCCGCGCGATCACGCGGATGCCGCGCCGCGCGAGGTGGTCCAGCACGGTGGACTGATAGGCGGCCACCGTGGTGTGCAGCCAGCGTTCGAAGCGGGTGGCGGCCTTGGTCCTTTCGCGGGGCGGGGTGAAGAGGGAATAGGTCTGGGCGCTGACCAGACCGGCCTTGAAGGGCACCGTCAGTTCGCCCAGCCGGATCATCGGCAGGGTCAGGAAACTGTCCCCCACCGCCAGCCCCCCGCCCGAGGCCGCAACCATGACCGGCAGGGTGGTTTCGTTGAACAGCGTGCGGCGCAGGCGGGTCAGGTCAAGGTCATGGCCGGAGAACCGCAGGCATTCCGCCATCACATCATAATTGCCGTCGATCAGATGCGGAATTTCCGCAGTCTGGCCGGGTTGCAGATAGCGGTCCGCGAAGGCTTCGGTGCAGACCGGCATGTCGATCCAGCGGCAAAGCTCGGTCTCTTCCAAAGCGCCCTTGGGGTGCTGGCCATGCAGGCCGTAGAAGATGCGGAAGTCGAAATCCTCATCCAGACGGAAGGTGCCGTTCTTCTCGGCGGTGATGTCCACGGAGATGCCGGGATTGGCGACCAGAAAGGCCCCGACCTGCGCGCCCAGCCAACTGGCGGCGAAATCGCGGCAGACGAGGAGCCGGACGCGCTGGCCCTGGGTGGCGCGACGAGCGACACTTTCGGTGGTGGATGAAATCAGGTCGAAGGCCTGGCGCAGGCCGACGAAAAGTTCATCTCCGGCCGGGGTCAGGTGGATGCGGTTGCCGCCGCGATCGAACAGGGCGCAGCCCAGATCCTGTTCCATCAAGGCAATCTGTTTGGAAATCGCCGGGCGGGTGACATTCAATTCTTCCGCCGCCGCCGAAACGCTGCCCAGCCGCGCCACCGCCTCGCAGGCGCGCAGGGCCGTCAGGGATCGCCATTTGCGCATCTGAACCCGTCCGAGGATAACCTGAGGTGACGCTAGATGAATTCTTGTCACTTGTCAGCCCTGCCCGGCGGCGTTCTGCTTCAAGCTTGAACCAACCGCGACAAACCGGCGGGCGGCTGTGAGGGATGGCCATGAAACTGACCAGACGGGCGACCTTGGCGGGCTTGGGCGCGGCTGTGTCGCTGCCTTTCGTGCGGCCGTCTTATGCCGATGCGGGCGCGGTGAACATCTACAGCTGGGCGGAATATCTGGGCGAAACCACGCTGGCGGATTTTCAGGCCGAGACCGGGATCAAGCCGGTCTATGACACCTATTCCAGCTATGAGGATGGCGAGGCCAAGCTTTTGGCGGGGTCGACGGGCTATGACGTGGTCGATGTGGCGGGCCGGTCGATGCCGATGCTGCTGAAGGCGGGGTTGTTTGACGCGCTGGATCACAAGCTGTTGCCGCTGTGGTCGAACCTTGACCCGGATCTGCTGAAGATATTGGAGGCCTGGGACCCCGGCGTGGCGCATTGCGCGCCGTATATGTGGGGCTCCGTCGGGTTCACCTTCAACGTGGATCTGGTGAAGAAGCGTCTGCCGGATGCGGATTTCGAGAATCTGGACACGATCTTCAAGCCGGAAAATGCGGCCAAGCTGGCGGACTGCGGGCTGAGCCTGCATGACAGCCCGCGCGACATGATCCCGATGCTGTTGAAATATCTGGGGATTGATCCCGATACGACCGATGTCAGCCAGTACCAGAAGGCCGCCGATCTGATCAAACCGATGCGGCAATATGTGACGGCGTTTGACAACGAGAATTATCTGAACGGGCTGCCCAATGGCGATGTCTGTGCGGCGATGACATGGTCGGGCGATTATGCCGTGGCGAAATCGCGGGCGGCGAGTGCGGGGGTCAAGCTGAACCTGGCCTATGCGGTGCCGAAGACCGGCGCTCCGCTGTGGTTTGACGTGATGGCGGTGCCCAAGGATGCGCCCAACAAGGCCAATGCGCATGCTTTCCTGAACTACCTGATGAAGCCCGAGGTGATTGCCAAATGCACCGACTTCATTGGCTATGCCAATGCCAACAAGGCCGCCAATGCCTTTGTTGACCCGGCCGTGCTGGCCGATCCTGCGATCTATCCCGACGCCACCGTGCGCAGCCGTCTTTGGGCGCCCAAGGCGCTGAACGAAGAGCAGGAGCGCGCCCTGACCCGCATTTTCCAGGACATCAAGTCCGGTTGAACCCGAAAGCGCACCATGCCTGATCCGATCCGTTTTTCCTACACCGGTCCTGCCGGTTTTCTTGACGCTGCCGGGGGGGCGCTGCCGACCGCAACCTTGATCGAAGGTCAGCCGGTCGGGCTGGACCATGCCTATTACGAGCGCCCCGAGGCTGGGGTGAAGGCCGGGCTGTGGCGGTCTTGCGGCTATACCGAGTTCTATGACTCCTACCCTTGCGACGAGTTCATGTTCGTGATCGAGGGCGAGGTCACGGTGGAAAACGAGACGTTCCGTGACACCTACAAGGCGGGGTCGGCCTTCCTGATCCCCAAGGGGTTTCGCGGCTATTGGCGGCAGCCGGGCGACATGCTGAAATATTACATGATCGTGTCGTGAGGGTGTGATGGCCGCGCGGGACGAGGGGACGTTCGATTACATCATCATCGGTGCAGGCTCTGCCGGGTGCGTTTTGGCCTATCGGCTGGGCGAGGATCCGGGGACGCGGATTCTGGTGCTGGAGGCGGGCGGCGATGACCGGGCGGTGATGGTGCAGATGCCCTCGGCGCTGACGATCCCGATGAACACCACGCGCTTCAACTGGGGGATGGAGACGGAACCGGAGCCGGGGCTGGATGGCCGAAGGGTCAACTTGCCACGGGGCAAGGGGCTGGGCGGCAGTTCCTCGATCAACGGGATGTGCTGGGTGCGCGGCAACCCGATGGATTACGAGCTGTGGGAGGCTTTGGGCGCCGATGGCTGGCGCTGGTCCAACGTGCTGCCCTATTTCCAGCGGCTGGAGGCAGTGAAGGAGGGCGGGCCGTTGCGCGGGACCGATGGCCCGATCAAGGTGACGCGCGGGCCGGAGCGCAATCCGCTGTACACCGCCTTTGTCGAGGCGGGGGTTCAGGCGGGTTACGCGCGCAGCGCCAACATGAACCAGCGCCAGCACGAGGGCTTCGGCCCGATGGAGATGAACGTGGGCGATGGCAAGCGCTGCTCGGCCGCGGTGGGGTATTTGCGGCCCGCGATGGCGCGGGGCAATGTGCGGGTGGTGACCGGGGCCTTGGTGGAGAAGGTGCTTACCGAGGGCAAGCGGGCCACCGGGGTGCGGTTCCGCGTGGCGGGTGCCTTGTGCGAGGCGATTGCGGGGCGCGAGGTGATCTTGTCGGCGGGCTCCATCATGTCGCCGGTGATCCTGAAGCGGTCGGGGATCGGGCCTGCGGCGGAATTGCTGCAGCACGGGATCGAGGTGGTGCATCACGCGGCCCAGGTCGGCGAAAACCTGATGGATCATATGGAGTTGTATATCCAAGAGGAATGCACGCAGCCGATCAGCCTTTTCCCCAATGTCAGCCTGCTGGGCAAGGCCAAGATCGGGGCGCAGTGGCTGTTGACGCATCGCGGTCTTGGCGCGACCAATCATTTTGAAACCGGCGGGCATATCCGCAGCCGGGCGGGGATTGTCTATCCCGACATCCAGTATCATTTTCTGCCGCTGGCAATTTCCTATGACGGCAAGACCTTGGCGTCAGGCCATGGCTATCAGGTGCATGTCGGCACCAAGCGGTCGAAAAGCCGGGGCTGGGTGCGGTTGCGCGATGCCAATCCGCAAAGCCTGCCGAAGGTGCGGTTCAACTACATGTCGCATGACGACGACTGGCTGGAATTCCGCGCCTGCATCCGCCACACGCGGGAGATTTTCGGGCAGGCGGCCTTGGCGCCCTATCGGGGGCGCGAGATGGCACCGGGGGATCAGCGCGTCAGCGATGCGGCCTTGGACCAGTTCCTGAAAGAGAAGCTGGAAAGCGCCTACCACCCCTGCGGCACCTGCCGGATGGGGACGGATGCCGACAGCGTGACGCGTCCTGACGGGCGGGTGCGCGGGATCGAGGGGCTGCGGGTCATCGACGCCTCGGTCATGCCGCAGGCGACGGCGGGGGACTTGAACGCGCCAACTTTGGTGATGGCCGAACGGATGTCGGACCTGATCCGGGGCCGGCATCTGCCCGAAGCGGTGGGCGCGCCGATCATGGCGGCGAAGAACTGGGCCTCGCGGCAGAGGTGCAGCGAGATCACGCGGGATTATGCCGAAGACCGGCCCCGGCTGCGCGAGGCGCTGTTGGCCAATGCCAAGGGGATTTGTCCCGTGGTCGAAGTGGCGTGACGGCCCGGCTGACGCCCCAGACCGATCCGCGCCATGCGTTGCTGTTTGACCCGGTGCAGATCGGCCCGGTGACGGCGCCGAACCGCTTCTACCAGGTGCCGCATTGCACGGGGGCTTCGGACCGCGCGCCTGCCGATGTGGCGGCGATGCGCGAGATGAAGGCCTTGGGCGGTTGGGGCGTGGTTTGCACCGAGAATATCGAGATTTCTGCGGATGCCGAAATCTCGCCCTATCCTGCCCTTCGGTTTGGGGCGGATAGCGATATTCCAAGGCAGGCGCGGATGGCCGATCTGGTGCATCGGCATGGTGCGCTCGCGGGGGCGGAGTTGGCGCATATGGGGCTTTATGCGGGCAACCGGACGTCTCGGGCCGTCAGCATGGGGCCGTCCGCGCGGTTGCTGATCGAGGCGGTGGAGCCGGTGCAGGCGCGGGCGATGGACCTTTCGGACATCAGGGCGCTTAGGCGCGATCATCGGGCGGCGGCGCTGCGGGCCAAGGCGGCGGGGTTCGACATTGTCTATGTCTATGCCAGCCACAACCTGTCGGTGGCCTCGCATTTTCTGGCGCGGCGGTTCAATGACCGGGGGGATGTGTACGGCGGGTCCTTGGTGAATAGGGCTCGGCTGCTGCGGGAGTTGCTGGAGGATACGAAAGACGCCGTTGGGGATACCTGTGCGGTCGCCCTGCGCTTTGCGGTGGAGGAGTTTCTGGGGCCCGATGGCCTGACCCATGATGGCGAGGGGCGGGAGGTGGTCGAGATGCTGGCCGATCTGCCGGACCTGTGGGATGTGAACCTGTCGGACTGGTCGAACGACAGCCAGACTTCGCGTTTTGCATCAGAGGGTTATCAGGAGGAGTTCATCCGGTTTGTGAAGACGGTGACGGGCAAGCCGGTGGTGGGGGTGGGGCGGTTTACCTCGCCCGACACGATGGCAAGCCAGATCAAGCGCGGGGTGCTGGATTTGATCGGTGCCGCAAGGCCCTCGATCGCCGATCCGTTCCTGCCGATGAAAATCGCCGAGGGGCGGAGTGGGGATATCCGCGAGTGCATCGGCTGCAACATCTGCCTGAGTTGCGAGAACAGCTTCGTGCCGATCCGCTGCACGCAGAATCCCACGATGATGGAAGAGGGCCGCAGCCTTTGGCATCCGGAGGTGATGGCGCCGAAGGCGTCGGAGGATGCGGTGCTGATCATCGGCGGCGGGCCTGCCGGGCTGGAGGCGGCCTTGTCCTTGGGGCGGCGCGGCCATGCGGTGACGCTGGCCGAGGCTCAGGAGGTGATGGGCGGGCGGGTGACGCTGGAGGCGGGCTTGCCGGGTCTGTCGGCTTGGGGGCGGGTCAGGGACTATCGGTTGGGGCAGATGGCGAAGCTGGCGCATGTCGGGCTGTATCCTGCCAGCCGGATGGCGGTGGAGGATGTGCTGGGGTTTGGGGCGCCCCGGGTGGTGCTTGCCACCGGGGCGTCGTGGCGCAGGGGGCCGATGGAGCGCGATGGTGGGCGGGTGGTGTTGGCGGGGCCGGTGCTGACGCCGGATGATATCATGGCCGGTGCGCGGCCTGAAGGGCGGGTTGTCGTGCACGATACCGAGGGCGGCTATATGGGCAGTCTGATGGCGGAGGCCTGCGCCTTGGCGGGCGCGCAGGTCTGGTTCGTGACCCCTGCCCTGACGCATTCCGGCTTTCTGGCGCTGACGCTGGAGCAGACCCGGGTGTTGCGGCGGTTGACGGCGCTTGGCGTGCGGTTGGTGGCGGGGCATGGTTTGGCGGGCTGGGACGGGGCGCGGGTGCGGTTGGCGCCGATGCTGGGCGGCGACGGGATGACGCTTGCGGCCGATCATCTGGTGCTGGTGGCGGACCGGGTGCCGCAAGACGCCTTGGCCTTGGCTCTGATGGCGGAGCCTGAAAGGTTGGCCGAGGCGGGGATCACCTCGGTCGACCGGATTGGCGATTGTCTGGCGCCGGGGTTGATTGCCCATGCGGTCTATGCCGGGCACAGGCTGGCGCGGGGGTTTTAGGTCCGGTGGCGGCAAAAGGCTGATCCGCAGCAAGACACCGAAGGCGGGCGGCATCCTATGGTGACCCAAGGGACCGGACTTTTCCCCGCCGGTCGGAGACCTGATGGCGCAACACAAGACCTTCCTTGCCTTGTTGGCGCTGGTCAGCCTTGGCTTGGCCTGGGTGCTGTGGCCCTTGTTCAGCGCCGTCTTCTGGGCGGTTGCCACGGCCATAGTGTTTGACCCGCTGGCGCGGTGGTTGACGCAGCGGATGGGCGGGCGGCGCAACCTCGCCGCAGCCACCATGATCGTGGGGATCCTGCTGGTCATCATCATCCCGATGCTTCTGATCCTGGCCGCCGTGCTGCGCGAAGCCTCTGGCCTGATCGCCTCGGTTCAGTCGGGCGAGATCGACCTGCATTTGATGTTCGCGCAAATGCTGGACACCCTGCCCGCCGGGATCAAGGCGGCGCTGGTGCGGTTCGGCCTCAGCGATCTGGCGGGGGTGCAGGAGGGTCTTTCGGCGTCCGTATCGGATTGGGTCAAGGCCAATGCGCCGGTGATGCTGTCGTTTGGCCAGAACACGGTGGGGGTCTTTGCAGGCCTGTGCATCATGTTGTACCTGACCTTCTTTCTGTTCCGCGATGGCGAGGTTTTGCTGGCCCATATCAAGGCCGCCATCCCGATGGAGCCTGCTGTGCTGGAGGATTTGCTGGGCACTTTCACACGTGTTGTGCGGGCGACGGTCAGAGGCGACATTCTGGTGGCGCTGTTGCAGGGCGGTCTGGGTGGCCTTGGCTTTTGGGTGCTGGGCGTGCATGCGGCGATGTTGTGGATGGTGCTGATGTCGGTCCTGTCGCTGTTTCCGGTGTTCGGGGCGGCTTTGGTCTGGGTTCCGGTGGCGGTCTATTTCCTGTCGCAGGGGATGATCTGGCAGGGCGTGGGGCTGATGATCTATGGCGCCTTGGTGATCAGTCTGGTCGACAACATCGTGCGGCCCTGGCTGGTGGGGGCGGCGACGCGGATGCCGGATTATGTGGTGCTGATGTCGACGCTGGGCGGGATTGCCACCTTCGGCATGCAGGGCTTCATCACCGGGCCGGTGGTGGCGGCGATGTTCATCGCGGTCTGGACAACGTTTCTGGCACTGCCGAAGGGTTAAGTC
>NZ_CBBQHX010000048.1:0-24666 GCF_964946895.1 Stagnihabitans sp.
ATCAACGCGCGGTCGGATACAGTGGCCGAGAAGCCGGCGTTTCGGGAGGCGATCCGGCAGCGGCGCTGTCTGGTGGTGGCCTCGGGCTTTTATGAATGGAGCGCGGGGGAGGGTGGGGCGCGGTTGCCTTGGTATATCACGCGGGCGGATGGGGCGCCGCTGGCCTTGGGTGGGGTCTATTCGGCGTGGCAGGATCGGATGACCTGCGCGGTGGTGACCTTGGATGCGGGGCCGAACATGGCGGGGATCCATGACCGGGAGCCGCTGATTCTGGAGGCGGCGGATTGGCCCTTGTGGCTGGGCGAGGCGGGGCATGGGGCGGCTTTGCTGATGAAGCCGACGTTGCCGGGGGTGTTGCAGTCGTGGCGGGTGGATAAGGCGGTCAATTCGAACCGGGCGCGGGGGCCGCAGTTGATTGAGCCGATCGAGGCGTGAAAACTGGTGCGGGCGGGTTGAGCCTGACGGCGCGGGATGGTATGAACAGGCCAGCGCGGGCGTTGTGTAATGGTAAGACCTTAGCCTTCCAAGCTAAAGACACGGGTTCGATTCCCGTCGCCCGCTCCATAATCATATCGCTTTGGGTGTGAAAATGACAGGATTGCACGCGTGCAAGCTGTTGTAAGTCATTGATTGCGCGAGATTTTCAAGTTGTTTGTTCAGCATTTGTTAAGATTTCAGCCGGCTGCGGTAGGGTCCATCCACATCGGACCGAAGCCGTTGCCATCCGGGTCCTCGAAGGCGCGGGAGTACATGAAGCCCTCGTCCTCGGGGTCGTGCAGGGATTTGCCACCGGCAGCGATGGCGGCCTCGGTCATGGTGTCAACCTCGGCGCGGGTGTCGCAGGACAGGGCGAAGAGGCAGGTGGCCCCTTCGGACGGCAGGATCAAGGGTTTGGGGGAGATGCGGCGGAACTGGTCGTGGCTTGAGAGCATGAAATTGATCGTATCGGAGACGATCACGCAGGCCGAGTTCGGGCCGGAGAACCTTTCGTTGATGGCAAAACCAAGCGCCTGGTAGAACGCGCGGCTGCGGGCCACATCGGTGACGGGCAGGCTGATGAAGATCTTGCGGGGCATGGCACCCTCCAACCGAAGCCAATTTGATATCAAATGATGGGCGCAGAGCGCGGCGTTTGGCAAGCGGCGGCTTGGGTCCCCGCCGAAAGATGCCTCCGGCGGGGATATTTGGGCCTGAATGAAGGGGCAAGACGTTGCTTTTGGTCAGCCGTTGACGGCGGCCGGGTCCATCCAGAAAGCCTCGATCACGTTGCCATCGGGGTCGTTGAAGGTGCGGCCATACATGAAGCCCATGTCCATTGCGGCTTTCGGTTCGGAGCCGCCGGATTTGAGGGCGGCTTCGGCCCAGGCATCGACGGCGGTGCGGCTGTCGGCGCTGAAGGCCACCATGACGGCGGTGGTCGTTGCGGGGTCGGCAAGGGGTTTGGTGGCGAAGGAGGCGAATTTGTCGTGGTTGAGAATCATCAGGTAGATCGTGTCCGAGACGACAACGCAGGCGCCGCTGGCGTCCGAGAACTTTTCGTTGATGGTCCAGCCGAGGGATTGGTAGAAGGCGCGGCTGCGGGGGACGTCGGTGACGGGCAGGTTGACGAAGATCATCTGGGGCATGGCGCGGGGTCCTGATGGTTAGCTAATCATGCAAGTATTGCCCGCGCGGCGCCGACAGGCAAGCAAAAAGCGCGCCTGCGGTGCGCAGGCGCGCGTTTCGGCCGGATCAGCGGTGTCAGAGGTTGTCTTGCTGTGGCATACCCAGCACGTGATAGCCGCAGTCGACGTGGACGATCTCGCCTGACGTGCAGTTGCCGTAGTCGGAGCAGAGCCAGACGGCGGTGCCGCCGATCGCCTCCAGCGTGGCGTTCTGGCGGAGGGGGGCATTGGCTTCGGTGTGGCGGAAGGTGGCGCGGGCGCCGCCGATGGCGGCCCCGGCCAGGGTCTTCATCGGGCCGGGGGAGATGGCGTTGACGCGGATCTTCTGGGGCCCGAGGTCATTGGCGAGGTAGCGGGTGGCGGATTCCAGGGCGGCTTTGGCGACGCCCATGACGTTGTAGTTCGGCGTGACGCGGTTGGAGCCGGCATAGGTCAGGGTGATGAGGGAGCCGCCATCCGGCATCAGGTCGGCGGCGCGGCGGCTGACGTCGATGAAGGAGAAGCAGGAGATCGAGAGGGAATGGCTGAAGTTGCCCCGGCTGGTGTTGATGAAGCGGCCGGTGAGTTCGTTCTTGTCGGAAAAGGCGATGGCGTGGACGAGGAAGTCCAGCGTGCCCCAGCGGTCTTTCAGTGCGCCAAAGCAGGCGTCGAGACTTTCGTCGTTGGTCACGTCGACATCAACGAGGAAATCCGAGCCGAGCGAGGCGGCAAGGGGTTCGACCCGCTTGCCGAACGCGTCGCCCTGGTAGGAGAAGGCAAGCTCTGCCCCCTCGCCATGCAGTGCCTTTGCGATGCCCCAGGCAATGGAGCGTTCGTTGGCCACGCCCATGATCAGGCCGCGCTTGCCCTTCATCAGTTCCGCCATCAGGTCCCCCTTTATCGCCCGGTTATGCCCGGATCAGTCGAGATATTTGCTCATCACGAGCGTTGCGTTGGTGCCGCCGAAGCCGAAGCTGTTGGAGAGGACCGAGTCGAGTTCGACGCCTTCACGCAGGGTCGTCACGATCTCGGCCGGGTCCAATGCGGGGTCCAGCGTGGTGACGTTGGCGGAGGCGGCGATGAAGGACTTGTTCATCATGATCAGCGAATAGATCGCCTCGTGCACGCCGGTGGCACCCAGCGAGTGGCCGGTCAGGGATTTGGTGGAGGCGACCGGGGGCGTGTGGCCCCGGCCAAAGACGCGGCGGATCGCCTCCATCTCGGTGACGTCGCCGACGACGGTCGATGTGCCGTGGCTGTTGATATAGTCGATGTGGCGGCCTTGCGGCAGGGTGGAGATGGCCAACTTCATCGACCGCTCGCCGCCTTCGCCCGAGGGGGCGACCATGTCGTGCCCGTCGGAGGTGGCGCCGTAGCCGGTGACTTCGCCATAGATCTTGGCGCCGCGGGCGAGGGCGTGGTTGAGTTCTTCAAGGACCACGACACCGCCGCCGCCGGCGATGACGAAACCGTCCCGCGTGGCGTCATAGGGGCGCGAGGCGGTGGCGGGATTGTCGTTGTATTTGGAGGACATGGCGCCCATGGCGTCAAAGAGGCAGGACAGGGTCCAGTCCAGTTCCTCGCCACCGCCGGCGAAGACGATGTCTTGCTTGCCCATCTGAATCAGTTCGGTGCCGTTGCCGATGCAATGCGCCGAGGTGGAGCAGGCCGAGGTGATGGAATAGTTGACGCCCTTGATCTTGAAGGGGGTGGCAAGGCAGGCGGAGTTGGTCGATGACATGCAGCGGGTGACCATGAAGGGGCCCATCTTCTTGGGCGCACCCTTGTTGATCACGGCGTCGAAGGCCTGGAAGAAGTTCGAGGTCGAGGGCCCGCCCGAGCCCATGATCAGGCCGGAGCGTTCGTTCGACACGTCTTCCGGCGCAAGGCCGGCGTCGGCGATGGCTTGCTTCATCGCAAGGAAGTTGTAGGCGGCACCCGGCCCCATGAAGCGCAGGTCGCGCTTGTCGATATGGTCTTCCAGCACGATCTGCGGTTGGCCCTTGACCTGGCTGCGAAAGCCACGCTCGGCATAGTCGGGGGCGGCGATGATGCCGGATTTGCCGGCGCGCAGCGAGGCTTCGACCTCCTCTGCCGAGTTGCCGATGGGAGAGATGATGCCGATGCCGGTGATGACAACGCGACGCATGGGATATCCTTTCCGGGAACGTTTGCCGGGGTCAGTTGGCAGAGAGGGCGACTTTCATATCGGTGACCTGGTAAATCACCTCGCCATCCGCTTCGACGCGGCCGTTGGCCACGCCCATGGTCAGGCGCCGGGTGGATAGCGCCTTGGTGAAATCGACGAAGTAACGCAGCATTTTGCGATCCGGACGGACCATGCCGGTCAGCTTGACCTCGCCCACGCCAAGCGCATAGCCGCGCCCCTGCCAGCCGCGCCAGCCGAGGTTGAAGCCGGTCAGTTGCCAGAGGCCGTCAAGGCCAAGGCAGCCGGGCATGATCGGGTTGCCGGGGAAGTGGCAGGCGAAGAACCACAGGTCGGGGTGGATGTCGAACTCGGCGACCACATGGCCCTTGCCGAATGCGCCGCCGTCTTCGGAAATCTCGGTGATGCGGTCCATCATCAGCATCGGCGGGGCGGGAAGTTGCGCATTGCCGGGGCCGAATAATTCGCCACGCGCGCAAGCCAGAAGCGCTTCCTTGTCAAATGTGGTCGGAAAAGCGCTCATGTTGCCGGTGTCTCCCTTGGGTCTGCCTGAAGCTCGTTTCAGCCCGTGTAACATTTCGAGAGAAGGACGCGCAAGGTGGCGTCCTGCCGCTGAGCGGTTGCCATGCTGCGGTTGCAGGCTATGGTGGCGGGACCGGGATTTGGGCGCAAGGAATACAGGATGAGTGAAGGTGCGGGCGGTCTGACGCGCGAGGCTTGGGGCGGGCTGGTGCTGATTGCGGCGACGGTGCTGGCGCTGGTGGCGGCGAATTCGCCGCTGGCCGGGGCCTATCAGGCGTTTCTGGACCTGCCGATTTCGGTGGCGGTGGGCGGCAGGTCTTTGGGCAAGCCCTTGATCCTTTGGGTGAATGACGGGTTGATGGCGGTGTTCTTCCTGACCGTCGGGCTGGAGTTGAAGCACGAAATGCTGGAAGGCCGTCTGCGGGATGCGCGGGCGGTGATCCTGCCGGGGCTTGCGGCTTTGGGCGGGATGGCTGTTCCGGCGCTGGTCTATCTGGGTGTTACGGCGGGGGCCGGGGTCGGGCAGGGCTGGGCCGTGCCCTGTGCCACCGACATTGCCTTCGCCTTGGGCGTTCTGGCGCTGGCCGGCCCCGGATTGCCGCCGGGATTGCGCAGTTTCTTGCTGACGCTGGCCATTCTGGATGACTTGGGTGCCATCCTGATCATTGCGCTGTTCTATGGCCACGATCTGGATGTGCATTACCTTCTGGCAGCGCTGGTGCCCTTGGCCGGGATGCTGCTGCTGGCGCGGCTCAAGGTCGGGCGGCTGGCGCCCGCGCTGCTGTTGGGCGTGGTTTTGTGGGTTCTGGTACTGGAATCGGGCATCCATGCCACGATCGCCGGGGTGGTGACGGCCTTTTGCATCCCGTTGCGCGACCGCAACGGCGGCTTGCCCCTGCACCACCTGACCGAGGGATTGCAGCCCTATGTCACGTTCCTGATCGTGCCGCTGTTCGCCTTCGCCAATGCTGGCCTGCCGTTGGGCGACCTGAGCCTGGCCGGGTCGGGTGGGCAGATCGCCCTTGGCGTTGGGCTTGGTCTGATCCTTGGCAAGTTCGTGGGGGTGACGGGCGTCTGTTACGGGTTGGTGAAGCTGGGCCTCGGCGCCCTGCCGGATGGCATGCGGATGCGCCATGTGGCGGCGGTGGCCTTGCTGGCGGGGATTGGCTTTACCATGTCCCTGTTCATCGGCGGGCTGGCCTTTGGCGAGGGCGCTGCGATGAATGCCGTGCGTCTGGGGGTGCTGGGGGCTTCGGTTCTGGCGGCGGTGGCGGGATTGGTGGGGCTGCGCATGCTCTCTGGCCTTGCGGGACCGGCGTCGTTATAGTTGGCACACCACCCGTCCGGGCAGGCAGGATGGCACAGCGGGATGACAGGATGATGACTGCGGAAGGCTCTTTGGAAGCGACACGCGTGGCCGACTGGCTGGCGCGCGGCGGCTTGCGGCCGACGCGGCAGCGGCTGGCCTTGGCGCGGCTGCTGGTGGGTGACGGGCAAAATCGCCATGTCACGGCCGAAAGCCTGTTCGCCCTGACTGGCGGCGAAGGCGAGAAGGTCAGTCTGGCCACGGTCTACAACACGCTGCGCGCCTTTTGTGCGGCAGGCTTGGTCAATGAAGTCGTGGTCGACGGTGCCCGCAGCTATTTTGACACCCGCATGGACGATCACCCGCATTTCTACTGGGAAGACAGCCACTCCCTGACCGATGCCCCCGCCGACGAGGTCAAGATCGCGGCCCTGCCCGCAGCCCCCGAAGGCACCCAGATCGCCCGCGTCGACGTGGTGATCCGCCTGCGCCGCGCCTGACACCGGAGCCCCTGATGATCCGCCACGCTGCCCTGTTCCGCCTGTCCCACGCCCCCGGGTCCGAGGCAGAGACTGCTTTTCTGGCGGCACTGGCCGGCCTGAAGGCCATTCCCGGCGTGCAGACCTTCCAGATCGCGCGCGAGATCAGTCCGAAGAATGAATTCGCCTTTGCCGTCTCGATGACCTTCGTCGATCAGGCGGCCTATGACGCCTATAACATCCACCCGCAGCACGTGGCCTTCGTGCAGGGGCGCTGGATCCCGGAAGTGGCAGCGTTCATGGAGCACGATACGGTGGAACTGGCGGTCTGACGCCGCTTAAGGGTGCAGGTCATAGCCGCGCCGCGCTGCGGGCGGCAGCAGGTAAAGATCAACCCAGCCCGTGTCGCGGATCGCCAGATGGCGGACGTAGCGTACGAAATCAGCCTCGCAGCCAGACCGCAACGGCGTCCCGATCGCCTCGGCCAGACTGGCGCAGTTCCAGCGTTGCCTTCCCGCGCTTTCGTGCACGTCATAGCGGCGGATCAGGTCGCGCAGCAAAGCCACGGGATCGCTGCCTTGGCTCTCCAACCACATGGGCGCGAATTCGGTCTTGATGAACCAGCGATTGTGACGGGCCAGAAAGTCTGCCCCGCTGGCGAAGACGCGTTCTTCCCAGCCTTGGGTATCGATCTTGATATAGACAGCCTGATCCTGCGCAACGGAGGCGGCCAGACCGTCCAGCGTGACGACAGAGGTCGAAACGACTTTGAAACCCGGTTGCGCGATCACCCGGCTGTCCTGCGAGGATTTTTCGTTGACCCCAAAGCTGGACTGCCCATCCCCGGTCATGGTTGAGACGATCGCCGAATGGAAATGGTCGTAGAACGTGTCATTGGCGGTGAAATTATGCCGGATGAAATCTGCCAGCCACGGGACAGGCTCGACAAGGGTCAAGGCACAGTCCGGAAAGGCCCGTCGCATCAGGAGCCCGGTGAAGCCGTAGTTCGCGCCAATGTCGATACAGATCTTGGGGCGAAGTTGGGCACCCAGGACAGGATAGATGCTGCTGAGATATTCTTCGAAGTGACCGCGCCCAAGGTAATGGGTGCCGCCGCCGTCCTGTTTGCGAAAGCTGAGGTTGATGGTCCCAATCTGGACATTGCCCAATTCAGCTTCGGGATAGGGAAGACGCACGTCCGGCCTCCGTCATAATATGACCTCAGATTGGCCTTTGACGAAGGCAAGAGCAAGGCTGACCTGTCAGTTGGGCACAGCAAAGCTGTCCTGCACCAGGAAATCAGCGGCGGTGATCGCCGGAACCCCCGCGCCCAAGTCCGCGAAGGTGGCGAGCAGCACGCGGCCGGTCGGACCTGTGCCGTCGGCGTCGAAGTAAAGCTTGCCGGTTCGTGTGTCATACAGGACGCGGTCGGTGCCATCGGCGGCGACGGCACCGGCATTGGCCAGAAACCAGGTCGAGGCGGGCTGAACTGACGCGGCGGAGCTGTCAAAATTGCCGAAATCGCTGCGCGTCAGCAGGATATGATCTTCGGTCGGGGTGAAATCGTGGATGATATCGGCGTCGGCGGCTTTGGTCTGGCGGAACCAGAAGCAGTCCGACCCGCTGCCGCCGAACAGGTGGTCGATGCCGCCATCGCCGGTCAGCACGTCATTGCCCCGGCCCCCGAACAGCGTGTCCGCCCCGGTGCCGCCGCACAGGAGGTCAGCCCCGATGCCGCCAGCCAGAATGTCCTTGCCATCGCCGCCCTCGACCGTGTCATTGCCGGCGCCGGCTTGCAGATTTTCGGCATCGGTGGAGCCGATCAGCAGCACAGCGCGTGGCCCCGGCTGGCCACGAGCGGGCAGGTTCAACTCGCTGGAAATGTCGAGTGTGCTGGCGGTGCCTGTGGCGATCAGCACCAGCCGGATCCCGCCGGTCGAGGATTGGATGCGGGCAAACCCCTCGAACTGCGTGGTGGTGGCCTGAACGGTGCCGCCACCGGTCTCCAGCACCTCCAGGCTGCGCAGGGTCAGGCCGGACAGGGTGGCATCGGTCGCGCGCAGGGTGTCAAAGCCGGTGCCGCCGTCGAGGGTGCCGCTGGAAAAGGCGGTTCCGGCGACGTCGATCAGATCACTGCCAAGGCCAGCGGCAATCGAGACTGTGTCCGAGCCGTGATCGGTGATCAGGTCGGCGCCGCCGCCCGTGTTCAGCACATCGTCGCTGCCCACCGTCACCGTGTCGTTGCCATCGCCCAGCGTGATCGTCTCGGCATCGGAGGAGGTTTGCAGCGTCACGCCGCGGGGCGCGCCGCCCGCGTTCAAAGCGCCCGAGAGGTCCAGCGTGGTGGGGCCACCGCTGGCTTGCAGGATCAGGCTGACGGCGGCCCTGGGATTGGCAGGGTCGGCCAGGATGCTGGAAAGGCCGGCGAACTGGCTGGCAAGCCCGGTCAGGGTGCCATCCGCCTCCAGCCGTTCAAAGCCGGTGATGGTGGCGAGCGACAGTGTGTTGGCGCCGTGCAGGACCAGAACGTCATCGCCGCCGCCACCGTAGAGCGAGCCTGTCAGGGTGCCGCTGCCCAGCACGACCACGCGGTCATTGCCGGCATCGCCACGCAGGGTCAGCGGGGCGTCGGCGGCATCGGTCAGCGTGTCATCGCCGTCACCGCCAAACAGCACATCGGCCCCGCTGCCGCCAAACAGCTGATCATTGCCCATGCCGCCGAATAGCAGGTCGTTGCCGTCATCGCCCGACAACACGTCATCGCCGCCGTTGCCGGACAAAACGTCGTTGCCGAAACCGGCTGAAAGGGAGTCGTCTCCGTCGCCCGTGGTCAGGGTTTCGTTGTCGGGGGTGCCCAGCAGAGTGACGGCGCGCGGTCCGAAGCTGCCAGACAGCGCGGTCGACAGGTCAAGCACGGTGTCGCTGCCGGTTGCCGCGAGGGTGAGGCTGACGGTGTCGGTCGAGGTTGCGTCCCCGACCCGAATGGCGCTGAACTGGGCCAGTTGGGCGGCGAAGGCGCGGAACGGGTCAGGGGTTGCGGTTTCGAGCACGTCAAAGCCGGTGACGGACAGGGCGGTGATGTCCTTGCCCCCGGCCAGCGTGTCGACCCCGGTGCCGCCCTCGACCTGGCCCGCGCCGGGCGGAGTGCCGCCCAGTTCGACACGGTCATCGCCAGCCCCGGCGTCAACGGACACCACATCACCCGTTTGGAACACGATGCGGTCATTGCCGTCGCCGCTGTGGATCACATCGTGCCCGCCCAAGCCAAGGATCGTGTCATTTCCGGCGCCGGTGGTGATGGTTTCGTCATCTTGGGTCGTGGTCAGCCAGACTCCGTGCTGCACCCCGGCAGCCATCAGCGAGGTGGACAGGTCCAGCACCGTCGCCCCACCGGTGGCCAGCAAGGTCAGGGTAACCCGCTCTCCGGGGAAGGGGTCGCGGGTGGTGAAGCTGGTGAACTGGTTGAACTGGCTGGCATAACCGGTCACTGCGTTGTCCAGCGTGGCCAGAACCTCTACCCCCGACAGGGTCAGGCCGCTGATATCGGTGGCGTCCGTCAGGATCAGCTGATCGGTGCCGGTGCCGCCGTCATAGGTGCCGGTCAGAAGTCCGCCCCGGGTTGCGGTGACCTGATCATCGCCCTGATCGCCGCTGACCGACATGCCGCCGACGAAATCATCCTGAATGGCATCGCAGCCGCCGCCACCATGGTAGACGTCATAGCCGTCGCCGCCGAACAGCCTGTCATCCTGATCGCCGCCAAACAGCTGGTCATTGCCCTCCTCGCCCAGGATCAGGTCGGCGCCGCCACCGCCAAAGAGCACATCGTCGCCAAGGCCGGCCGCGATGCTGTCGGCGCCAGCGCCGGTCACAAGCGTTTCGGCATCGCCGGAGCCGGTCAGTTGCACGGCGCGCCCGACCGATCCGGCGTTGAGTGCGCCGGACAGGTCCAGTGTGGTGGCTGTGCCGGTGTCTTGCAGGATCAGCTTGACCTGAAGCCCGTCCGTTGCCCCGGTGCCGTCGGTGTGGATCAGGCTGAAGCCGGTCAACTGGCTGGCCAGCGCGGTGACCGTGGCGCCGAAGGTCTGCATCTCCTCCAGCCCGGACAGGGCCAGCCCGCCGATCGCCGTGGCAAGCCCGCCCAGGATCAGGACGTCCGCCCCGTCGCCGCCATCCACGGCGCCGGTCATAGAGGACCCGAGCACGAAAGCATCGTTGCCCAGGCCGCCGTTCAGACTGGCGGTGCCGGTCAGGTCGATCAGCCGGTCATCCCCCGCGCCGCCGAACAAAAGGTCATTGCCGTCGCCGCCGATCAGGGAATCGTTGCCGCCGTCGCCACTGAGCTGGTTGGACAAGGCGTCGCCGGTGATCGTGTCGTCAAAAGCCGAGCCGGTGACATTGGCAAAGCCGGTCAAGGTATCGCCCCCGGCCCCGCCATAGGCCGTGCCGATGACAAGGTTGATCCGCTCTGCTGCGGTGGCGGTGGCGAAGGTCACCCAGTTGCTGCCGGCGCCGCCGTCCATCAGGTCTTGCCCCGGCCCGCCGTCGATCGTGTCATCCCCGTTGCCGCCCCTGAGCGTGTCAGCACCAAGGCCCCCCTCGATCAGATCGTTGCCGGGGCCCGCGCTGATGGAATCGTTGCCGCCGTTGCCGCTGAGATGATCGCCCAGACCATCGCGCAGATCGCCCAGGGTGCCGCCGCTGAAACCGGACATCTGGCTGCCAAGGGCGTCGATCACGTCGCCCTGCCAACCGCCGATGAACTCCCGCCCCGTGGCACCAAAGGCGGCGAAATCGGCAGTGGTCAGACCGGTGACGCCCTGGACGATGATCTTGTCATCCGGATGGCCGAGGAGGCTGATCGTCGTGTCCGCCCCCGTCACGGCGAAGCTGAGGTCGGTGAATTTCAGGTTGAGCCCGGCCAGGTCGATCACCTCATGCGCGGCGGGGGATGCGGTGGCGCTGACGAAGTCGGTGATCAGGTCGATGCCGAAGCCAAAGGCGCCGAAGTGGAAATGGTCCAGCCCCGCGCCGCCCGTCAGTGTGTCATTGCCCGCGCCGCCGGTGAGCGTATCGTCCCCGGCGCCGCCGATCAGAACATCCGCGCCGTCGCCGGTGGTGATATCCTCGACATCGGAGGAGCCGGTCAGGTTCACGCCATGCGGTCCGCCCGCGTTCAGTTCATCGGCCAGGTTGAGCACGGTGGCAAGGCCGGTTGCCAGCAGCGTCAGTGTGGGCCGGTCGTTGGGATGGGCCTGATCGACGCGGATGGCATCAAAGGCTTCCAGTTGCGCGACGGTCGCGGTGACGGTTCCGCCGCCGGTTTCCAGCACTTCCACCCCCAAGATGGAAAGGGTGTGGATGTCACCCCCCGCGCTGAGCGTGTCGAGCCCCGCACCGCCCAGCACGGTTCCGGCGGTGAATTTGCCGGTGCCCAACACGATCCGATCATCACCGAGACCGCCGTCGATGCTGACAACGCCGCCATAGCCTGCGCCGTTGGCAAAGCTGTTGATCAGCGTGTCATTGCCATCGCCGCCGTCCAGAAGGTTGTTCCCCGTACCGCCATCCAGCACATCGCCATCCGCGCCGCCGCGCAGCGTGTCATTGCCCGCCTCGCCGTTCAGCGTATCGGCGCCGATGCCGCCGGTCAGGCTGTCATCGCCGCCGCCCGCCCAGACGAGGTCTGCGCCGGTGCCGGTGGTGATCGTCTCGGCATCGGTGCTGCCAGTCAGGACCACGGCGCGGGCGCCCAAAGCGCCCGAAAGGTCCAGCACGGTTGCGGTACCGCTGGCGGCGAGGGTCAGCGACACGGTCGCACTGGTTTGCACCGCGTCGACCCGGATCGTGTCGAACCCGTCGAATTGGGTGGCGGTGGCGGTCACGATCCCCGCGTTGGTGTGCAACACCTGAAGGCTGTTGAGCGTCAGGCCGCTGAGGTCAGTTTGTCCGGCCACCAGCGTGTCCGTCCCGGTGCCACCCGCGATGGAGCCGCTGGCAAAGGTGTGATCGCCGATCACGATGGTGTCGTCGCCATCACTGCCGTCGATCTGGGTGGAGGTGCCGTCCTTGTCCACAATCAGGTCCGGCCCGCTGCGGCCAAGCAGCATGTCATTGCCGGCGCCGCCGGTCAGGGTGTCGGGGCCAAGCAGCACATCGGTGGCGGGGTTGGCGGTCAGGATTTGCGTCAGATCGCCCACAGCCCCCTCCAGCCGGCCAATGGCGATATGGGCGCTGTTGAAGAGGTCAATCGAGGTGTAGGTGCCGGCCACCGGCGCGATGTGGCTGCCGGAATAGGCAAAGCCGCTTCCCGCGTAGCGCAGCGAGGTGCCGTTTGACAGGACAACCTCGTAGGTCGTCGCGGTCTGCGTGGTGATGGCGGACACCACGGCTCCGGCCGGGGTCGGCCAGAAGTCGATGGAACGCAACCGCGCAGAGGTCAGTGCCGTGATGATCGCCATGGCCACGGGACTAGGCCGGATGTATTGACATCCGGCTAAGGCGCGTCCGCAAAATCCGTCGAAAGCTGCGGAGTTTCAGCGCTGCGATGCGGCAGGCCGGGCGAGGGCCAGCGCCTCGGCCAAGACAGCGTCCTGACCGATGTGGTTCATCAAGATCAGCACCAGCCTTGCGTTCATCGCATGGCTTTGCGCTTCCGTCAGGCCGTCATGGGCCGCGATGAGGCGGGCATAGGCCTCGTCCGGGCGGGGCAGGTTGGGGGTGGTGATCAGGGTCATGGCTGGTCCTGTCCGATGGCGCGGGAAAGGGCGGCAGAGATTTCGGCCTCGTCGAAATGGTCCCAGCGGGCGGCGACGTGCTGGTCGGGGCGGATGAGGTAGACGGCCTGGGTCGCCTGCCCCAGATAGCGGGCGCGCAGGGCGTCGTTGTCATGGGCCGACAGGGCGAGGCGCCGGACGTTGACGCCATGGGCGGTCAGGCTGTCGGGTGCTGTGGCATCCAGCGTCAGCAAGGTAAAGCCCTTGAGGTGTTGCAGCAGCCAGCCCTCGGCCAGCGGCGCGTCGGGGCAGGGGCTGCCGGGGCGGGTGCGTGGCGGCATATCCGCATGGTCCGGCCCGTTCAGTGCCGAGCCGTCATAGGTGCAGGGCACCGACAGGCGGCCCGAATTCACGATGGTTCGGGCAAAGGGCACTGTCGCCGCCAGTTCCAGCACAGCATCGCGGAACAGCTTGGACACCGGGGTTTTCGGCGTGATGAAGTCGGTGGCGCGGGTGGAGTTCAGGATATTCTCATCCGCCCCATGCACGCGCTCGGCGTCATAGGTGTCGAGCAGGGCATCGGGCGCCTTGCCTTGGATCACCAGCGCCAGCTTCCAGCCGAGGTTATCGACATCCTGAATGCCGGAATTCGCCCCCCGTGCGCCGAAGGGGCTGACTTGGTGGGCGGAGTCTCCGGCGAAGAGCACCCGGCCATGGCGGAAGCGGTCCATCCGGCGGCATTGGAAGGTGTAGATCGAGGTCCAGGCCAGGTCGTAGTCCACATCCGGGCCAAGCATCGCATCGACGCGGGCGCGGATGTTGGCAGGCTCCAGCTCTTTCTTGCGGTCGATGTTCCAGCCCAGTTGAAAGTCGATGCGCCAGATGTCGTCGGGTTGCTTGTGCAGAAGGGCGCTGTCGCCGGACTTGAAGTGGGGTTCGAACCAGAACCAGCGTTCGGTCGGGAAAGCGGCCTTCATGCGGACATCGGCGATCAGGAAGTTGTCTTCGAACACCCTGCCGTTGAAATCCAGACCCATCATGGTGCGTAGGGGGGAACGGGCACCGTCGCACGCGACCAGCCAGTGGGCCTCCACCTTGTAGGCGCCATCGGGTGTGGTGACGTCCAGCGAGACATGATCCCCGGCCACCGTCAGCGCCTCGACCCGGTTCCTGCCGCGGATTTCGATCGGTGCGCCCTTGGCTTGTGCCGCGACAATGGCATCGTGCAGGAACTTCTCGAAATAGGGCTGTTGCAGGTTGATGAAAGCGGGGAATGCGTGGCCGCCCTCGGGCGAGAGGTTGAAGTCATAGAGCAGCCTGTCGTCGTGGAAGACCTTGCCGACGTTCCACTGCACGCCCTTGTCCAGCATCGGGCCCGCCGCCCCCAGTCGGTCGCAAATCTCCAGCGTGCGTTTGGCAAAGCAGATGGCGCGAGAGCCTTCGCCGATGCCCTCAGCGTCATCCAGCACCAGAACGGGGATGCCCCGCTGCCCAAGGTCCAGCGCCGCCGCAAGGCCGATTGGCCCGGCGCCGACGATCACGACCTTGTGGCGCTTCGGGGGCAGGTCCTGATCGGGGGATCTGGCGTAGGGATACAGCGTGAAGGCCAGGTTCTGGCGCTGGGCGACGGGTTGGTTCATGGCTTAGCCTTGCAAAGCCGCCCACATGTCCAGATCGCGCTGGGCGGTCCAGATGCGGGGATGGTGGATGCCGCGCGCCTCGTCATAGGCGCGGGCGACGTTGAAGGGCAGGCAGTGTTCGTAGATGGCATAGTCCTTGAACTTCGGGTCACAGGCGGCGCGGACGGCGTCCCAGGCCTCTTTCAGCGAGCCGCTGCGGGCGGCGACTTTGGCCGCGGGCTGGTAGGTGCTGGTCACGAAGTCCTTGGTGCGGTCGAGGGCGCCGTTGACCGCCTTCTGGCCGATCACCGCATCCCCCCGGCCCGGTGCGATGGCCGCGAGGTCATAGGCGCGGATCGCCTCCAGCGTGGCGCCCCATTCGTTGAAATGGCCGTCGCCGCAGTAGCAGGCGGAGTGGGCCTCGACGATATCGCCGGTGAACATGACGTTTTGGTCAGGGACATGGATGACGGTATCGCCCGCCGTATGGGCGCGGCCGAGTTGCATCAGGTCAACGCGGCGCTTTCCAAGCCAGACGGTCATCTTGCCGTTGAAGGTCGTCGTAGGCCATGTCAGGCCCGGGATGCTTTCATGGCCTTGAAACAGGCGCGGGAAGCGTTGGAATTCGCTGTCCCAGTCTTCCTGGCCCCGTTCGGCCACCATGTTGCGGGTGTCTTCCGACATGATCACTTGCGGGGCGTTGAAGGCGCTGGCACCCAGAACGCGGACGGCGTGGTAGTGGGTCAGGACAACATGGCTGATCGGCTTGTCCGTGACCCCGCGCACGCAGTCGATCACCTTTTGCGCCAGACGCGGGGTGGCCTGCGCTTCGACGATCATCACCGAGTCGTCGCCAATGATGACGCCAGAGTTCGGGTCGCCCTCGGCGGTGAAGGCATAGAGGCCTTCTCCGATTTCACTGAACGTGATCTTCTTGTCCGCAAGATCGCCTTGCGAGGCGAAAGCCTTGGCCATGGTCTGTTCCTTACCTTGCATAAGGGTCTGACAGTGCAGGGATAACCTTGCCCACGCAGTCGCCGAACCCGATGGTATAGCCGTCGCCTTGCGCGTGGCCGCGCAGGGTCAGGGTGTCGTTGTCCTCGATGAAGGTCCGGGTGCCACCCGCCACCGGGATCGGCTCTTTCCCGCCCCAGGACAGTTCCAGAAGGCTGCCCCGGCTGCCCTTCTCGGGCCCCGAGATCGTGCCGGAACCCAGCAAATCGCCCGAATTCATCGGGCAACCGCTGGTGGTATGATGGGCCAATTGCTGGGCTGCGGAGTAGTACATCTCGGCATAGTTGGTGCGGCTGATCACAGTTTCGCTGCCACCTGCAGGCGTCAGTCCAACTTCCAAAGCGATGTCATACAGCATCGGCCCCAGCTCCTGCAGATGCGGCAGCAAGGGCACCTCACGCGGCGGTGTGGAGACGCGGAACGGCTCCAGCGCCGCCTTCATCACCACCCAAGGAGAGATTGTGGTCGCTGTCGCCTTGGCCTGGAACGGACCCAAGGGCTGGTATTCCCAAGCCTGAATGTCCCGCGCCGACCAGTCGTTCAGCAGCACATAGCCAAAGATCATCGCGTCAGCCTCGGCCACCGTGACCGGGCCGTCCGAGGCCACGCCCACCACCGCCCCCATCTCCAGCTCGATGTCGAACCGGCGCGAGGGCTGGAAGGCCGGTACCGCATGATCCGGTCCCTTCACCTGACCCCAAGGGCGGCGCACATCGGTGCCCGAGACCACGACAGAAGACGCCCGCCCGTTATAGCCGATCGGAATATGCAGCCAGTTCGGCGGCAAGGCATTCTCGGCCCCCCGGAACATGGTTCCAACATTGTTTGCATGATGACGACCCGCGTAGAAGTCGGTGTATTCCGACACAAGGAACGGCATCTGCAATGTGACCGTCTTCAAGGCCACCAGATGATCCTCGACCAGAAAGCGCTTGCTCGCCCCGGCCTTCAGCAGCGCCGTCACCTGAGCGCGCAGCGAAGCCCAAACCTCCGGCCCGGCCTCAATCACCGCATTCCAGAACGGCACGTCCAAGAGCGGCCCGCCCTCCAGCGTCAGCAGCCCTTCGGCCTCCAGCGTCGTCAGATCCAGCACGAAATCGCCAATCGCCATACCGCAATGCGCCTCGTCCTGCCCGACCGAGAACACGCCGCATGGCAAGTTGTTCAACGGAAACGGCGCGGTAGCGGAGTTCGCAGACTCCACCCAGCTTTTCATCAGGCTCATGGCGTTCCTTTTCATCTTGGCACAAATACTCCGGGGGGTGCGGGGGGCTGGCCCCCCGCTTCTCGGCTTGGGCTTACTTCACCCCGGGCGTGCCGTCGAACTTCTTCTCAAGGCTGGCCCAGCAGTCGATGTAATCGTCCTGCAGGGGCGCGGATTTCGCTGCCCATTCGGTCAGATGCTGCGGGAAGCGGGTTTCGAACATGAAACTCATGGTCTCATCCAGCTTTTCCGCCTTCAGCGCGGCATTGGAGGCGCCTTCGAAGGCGTTGCGGTCAGGGCCATGCGGCAGCATGCAGTTGTGCAGGGACATGCCGCCGGGGATGAAGCCTTTGGGCTTGGCGTCGTAGATGCCGTAGATATTGCCCATCAGCTCTGACATGACGTTCTTGTGGTACCACGGCGGGCGGAAGCTGTGTTCGGCCACCATCCAGCGTTCGCGGAACAGGACGAAGTCGATGTTCGCCGTGCCCTCCAGCCCTGACGGTGCGGTCAGGACGGTGAAGATCGACGGGTCCGGGTGGTCAAACAGGATGGCACCCACCGGGGAATAGGTGCGCAGGTCGTATTTGTAGGGGCCGTAGTTGCCGTGCCACGCCACCACATCCAGCGGTGAGTGGCCGATCTTGGTGCGGTGGAACTGCCCGCACCATTTCAGCACGACCGAGGACGGCGCGTCGCGATCTTCGAACGCCGCGACCGGGGTCTTGAAATCGCGCGGGTTGGCCAGACAGTTGGCGCCAATCGGGCCGCGGGCCGGGGGGGTAAAGGGCGGCCCGTAGTTTTCACAGACAAAGCCACGGCAGGGGCCTTCCAGCACCTCGACGCGGTAGACCAGGCCTCGCGGCAGGACGGCGATTTCCTTGGGTTCCACGTCGATGATGCCAAGTTCCGTGCAAAACCGCAGGCGGCCTTCTTGCGGGACGACCAGCAGTTCGCCATCGGCGGAGAAGAAGTATTCGTCTTGCATGGACTCTGTCACAAGGTAGACATGGCTGGCCATGCCCGCTTGCGTGTTCACATCCCCCGCCGTGGTCACGGTCCGCATCCCGGTCACCCAAGTCAGCGGCTCGGACGAATGCGGAACCGGGTCCCAGCGGTACTGGCCCAAGGAAATCACATCCGGCAGCACATGCGGCGCGGATTTCCAGTGCGGGACGTCGATCTTTTCAAACCGGGTGGTGTGCTTGACCGAGGGGCGGATGCGGTAGCACCACGTCCGCTCGGGGTGCGGCTTGGTGAAGGCTGATCCCGACAACTGTTCGGCATAAAGCCCATAGTTGCACTTCTGCGGCGAGTTCTGGCCCTGCGGCAGGGCGCCCGGCAAAGCCTCGGTCTCAAAGTCATTGCCGAAGCCGGGCATGTAGCCTTCGGTCGTGCCAATCGTGGTTGCCGCACGGACCATTCCGGCGGGCAGGGTAAAGCTGTTCATGAAGTGCTCCTCGTGCGCGGGAAGAGTCGGTCTGGCCGTGTTATTGGTTGCATGCGCAACTATGTCAAGCTAAAGTTGCAGGTATCAGGGCAAAGGGCGGGCTATGGCGATCACACTTTATGACTACTGGCGGTCCTCGGCGGCCTATCGGGTGCGGATTGCGCTGAACCTGTTGGGGTTGGGGTATGACAGCGTGCCGGTGGACCTTGTGGCCGGGGCGCATACCGGGTCGGATCATCTGGCGCGCAACCCGCAGGGGCTGGTGCCGGTGCTGGAGATCGACGGGGCAAGCCTGACGCAATCCCTTGCGATCCTTGAATATCTTGACGAGGCGCATGGCGCGGGCTTCCTGCCGAAGGACGCTTTGGGCCGGGCGAAGGTGCGCGCCCTGTCTTATGCCGTGGCGATGGAGATCCATCCCGTCTGCAATCTGCGCGTGGCGCGGTATGCGGTGGCGCAGTCTGGCGGCGGGATCACGATGGAAAGCTGGATGGGCCATTTCATTGCCCTTGGCTTGCAGGGTCTGGAAGGGATGCTGACCGGTTCCGGGGCCTATTCCTATGGCGATCAGATCAGCATGGCCGACATCTGCCTTGTGCCGCAGGTCTACAACGCCCGGCGCTGGGGGGTGGACCTTGCGGCCTATCCGAAGCTGGCGGCGATTTCGGCCCGGCTGGAGGCGTTGCCTGCCATTGCCGCGGCGCATCCTGACCGCGTCAAACCTACCTGAGGTCCCGATGACCGACCCAGCCCCGGAATTCGACCTGGAGACCTTCCTGCCCTACCTGCTCAATCAGGCAGCCGAGGCGACGTCGAAAAGCTTTCAGGCCAGCTACAAGGCCGCCTACGGCATGACCCGCACGCAATGGCGGGTGCTGGCCAACCTTGGCAAGTTTGGCGCCATGACGGCGCGGGACATCTGCACCATCTCGCATATCGAAAAGACCAAGGTCAGCCGATCCGTGGCGGCTTTGGAAAGCGATGGCCTTTTGACCCGCAGCCCCAGCCCGACCGACCGCCGGGCCGAGGTTTTGGCGCTGACGGCGCAGGGCCTGGCCGTGTTCCACGATCTTGGCCAGCAGGCCATCGCCTATGACCGCGCGTTGCGGGCCAACCTTGGCGTCGATCTTGCGCAGAAGCTGGACGCCGTTTTGCGCGAGTTGATCATGCATGGCGGCGATTTCGTCGAGGATACGGACTAGACGGCCACCTTTTCAGACTTCGGGCATCCGCAGGATGATGCCGTCAAGGTCGGCGGTCATCCGGATTTGGCACGACAGGCGAGAGGTGGGCTGACGTTCGGCCTCGGCGATGTCAAGCATCTGGTCCTCGAACGTGTCCACCTCGCCGGTTTTGGCGAACCAGGCCGGGTCGACGACGACATGGCAGGTGGCGCAGGACATCGAGCCGCCGCATTCGCCGATGATGCCGGGGATGGCGCGGGCGGTGGCGGCCTGCATCAGGCTGTCACCAGGCTTGACGTCAAGGGTGGTTTGGCTGCCGTCCGGCTGAATCCAGGTGGCTTTCATGGCTCACACATACCAGATGTAGTAATCTCGCAGGGCATCGCCTTCGAGGCCCTTGGTCTTTTCCACCTCGGCCCGCTTCATGAAGATGTGATGCTCGCAAAGCTCCTTGCCCACGGCGTCGCAGAGCGCGATGTCAGATTCCAGATCATCGACCGCCTCACCAAGGGATGCCGCCACGCCATGCCCCGCGTCGATGCGGTCAAAGCAGTCACCCGCTTCGGGGGAGGGCAGGGGGTAGCCATTCGCCAGCCCCAAGCGTGCCGCTTGCAGGACAGCCGCAACGGCGGTGTAGGGGTTGGCTGAGGCGTCCGGCATGCGGTGCTCCAGCCGCGCTTTCGCGCCGCCTTCCTCGCTGACCCGCACGGTCACACCGCGATGGTCGCCGCCCCAGTTGCACCAGTAACCCGACAGGGACGCCGGTTGCAGGCGACCATAAGAGCCGACTGTGGGGGCGACCAAGGCCGCCAGACCCTTATGATGTTGCATCCACCCCGCAATGCAGCCCTTGCCGAGGTCGTTCAGGGCCGAGGGGCCACCTTGCGGGCCGTTCGACAGGGCGTTGCCGCCTGCGGTGTCGGCGAAGGACAGGTTGATGTGCATGCCCGAGCCGCCCTTGCCGAGGATCGGCTTGGGCAGGAAGGTCAGGATCACGCCATGCTTCAGCGCCACCTCGCGGGCCATCTGGCGGAAGAGGACGATTTCGTCCACCGCCTTGACCGCCGTGTCATAGGTCAGGGTGAATTCGAACTGCGGCGTGTCATATTCGGCGGTGATCAGGTCCAGCTTGAAACCCGACGCCTCGGCCTGCCACCAGATCGCGTCGATCATGCCGGAAGGGTCGGTGAAGGGGCCTGTGCCGTAGACGATGCCGCCCGGAGCCTCCATCGGCTTCAAGGAGCCATCTTCGGCTTTGACGAAGGCATAGGCTTCCAGTTCGATGCCCACTTTCGGCGAGAGCCCCAGCATGCCCCAATCCGCCACGGCGCGTTTCAGCGCCCCACGTGGGCACAAAGGCATGGGCGAGCCGTCGGCGTTGTGCAGGTCCCCGGCGACGACCTTGGTGCCGGGTTCCCATCCGGCGCGGATGTTGGCTTCCTCCCAGCGCAGTTCCATGTCGGGGATGCCCTGGCGCGTTTCCGTATAGGGCGCGTCCAGCAGCAGATCCTTGTCCCAATGCACGGCGAAGTTGGGGCGGGCGAGCCGCGTGCCGTCGGATTTCATCTTGGAGGCGGGCAGGTATTTGCCCCGCATCAGGCTCAAATGGTCGCAGAACATGGCCCTCAGGCGATCCGGCATGGTGATGTCCTATTGCAATGTGACGGTGACAGGCAGGGACTTTATCCCGCCGACGAAATTGGAGCGCAGGAATTTGTGCTCGCCAGCCGGTTCGATCGACTTGATCCGCTTGGCGAGTTCCTGAAACAGCACGCGGACCTCTAGCCGGGCGAGCCACATGCCAAGGCACAGATGCGGGCCGCCTTGGCCGAAGGACAGGTGCTTGTTGGGCGTGCGGGCGAGGTTGACGCGCAGCGGGTCGTCAAAGGCCGTCTCGTCTCGGTTGCCGGAAATGAACCAGTACAGCACCTTGTCGCCTTGGCGTACGGTCTTGCCGTGCATGTCGAAATCCCGCGTGGCGGTGCGGCGGAAGTAGATGGCGGGGGTGGCCCAGCGGATGATCTCGTCCGCCATCGTGTCATCGACCGCGCCGGATTGGATTTGGGCGAGGAGTTCGGGCTGGTGCAGCAGAGCGTGGATGCCGGCGGCCAGCGAATAGCGGGTGGTGTCGTTGCCCGCAGCCACCAGCAGGCAGAAGAAGTTGCGGAACTCGTGTTCCGGCATCACGGTGCCATCCGGGCCGGGGGCGAGGATCAGGTTCAGGACGCCCGAGGTGTCACCTGAGGCCGCTTTGCGCTTCATCAGGTCCTTGGCGTAGACGAACAACTCCGCCCCGGCGGGGGAGTTGAAGGGCATCATGCGGAATTCTTCCGTGGTCATCTTGTCGAGGACATGGGTGGTGAAATCCGGATCGGTGTTGGCGATCAGGGAATCGCCTTTGGCGACCAGCCACGGCAGGTCCTCCTCCGGCAGGCCAACGATGCGGCCCAGCATCCGCATTGGCAGCTCGCGGGCGATCTCTTTGGTCGCATCAAAGGTGCCCTTCGCCAGCGCCTCATCCAGAATGGTGGCGCAGAGGTCGCGGATCGTCGCCTCGAACTCCGCCACGACACCTTTCGAAAACGCACGGGCGACTTTCACACGGGTCTGCATATGCTCTGGCGGGTCGGTTTCCTGAAAGGTGCGGCGGGCGAGGTATTCTTCGTAGGTCTGATCCTCCATCCGGATGCCACGGGCGGAGGAGAGGAGGTCAGGCTTGCCGTTCATCGCCAGAATGTCGGCGTGGCGGGTCAGGGACCAGTAGCCTTGGCCGCCGGACCAGTCGGACCAATGCAGTGGATCTTCGCGGCGCAGGCGGGCGAAGGTGTTCAAGGGCGGGCCATTCAGGAAGGTGTCATGGCTGCCAAGGTCCGCAAAGCCATCGTCGGTTGGATTCCAGATGGTCATGCACGGCTCCCTTGCCCGATCCTTAACATGTGTATAATGATGGAAGCTATAAATATGTAAAGAGGCTTCTTCATGCATATCGCGGTTCTGGTGACCAACACCGACGACAGCGCCTTCGCCGCCCGCCACCCGGACGATGGGCAGAAGTTTCAGGCCCTGATCCACGGGCTGCGGCCGGATTGGCAGGTCACGGCGTTTGACCTGCCGTCTGGGGCTTTCCCCGCCGACCTGTCCGCCTATGACGGCTTCATCATCGGCGGCAGTCCGGCCTCGGTCAACGACGATGCGGCTTGGATCGCGCGGTTGTTGCAGGCCGTGCCGCAGATTGTGGCGCAGGGTTTGCCGCTGTTCGGCGCCTGCTTCGGACATCAGGCGATTGCGGCGGCTTTGGGCGGCAAGGTCACCGACAACCCCGGCGGCTGGGTCTTTGGCGTGACGCAAACGCAGGTCACGAACCCGCCCGCATGGATGGAGCCGGGGCTGATCCGCCTCAACGCCGCGCATTCGGAACAGGTGACGCAGGTGCCGCCGGGGGCCGAGATTCTGGGCAGCAATGCCGACTGCGCGGTGGGCTTCCTGCGCGTGGGCAACAAGGTCTTCACCACCCAGTATCACCCGGAAATCACGCATGATTTCATGGCTGCTCTGGTCGAGGAATATGCCGACGAAGTCCCGCCCAAAGTGGCGCTCGCGGCGCGCCAATCGTTGTCGCAGCGCGCGGATGCGGCCCGGATGGCGGGCTGGATCGTGGCCTTCTTCGAGCAGGCCTAAGACAAAGCCGCCAGCAAGTCCATCGCGGTGACCTGATCGAACTGGACGTGACGTTGCATCGCGGCCTCGGCCTTCTCGGTCTGGCGGTCGAAGATCAGTGCGGCGATGGCGCGGTGGTCCTTGGCGGAGTCGGCGATAACGCCTGAAAACTTGTAGCGGGCGCGATAATAGGCCAGCAGTTTCCGGGCGTTTGTCTTGACGAAATCCACCAGCACAGCATTGCCCGCCGCCAGTGCCACGCATTCGTGGAAGCGCAGGTTCAGTTGGTAATAGCCGTCCGGGTCGGCGTCGCCCTGCTGTGCGGCATGGGCCTCGCAGGCCACCACTGCGGCCTCCAGCGCCAGCGCGCCCTGCTTGGACAGGCGGCGGGCGGCGAGGCCTGCGGCCTGACCCTCCAGCTTGGCATGGACTTCCAGGATAGCGAGGAATTCCTCCAGCGTCGGGCGGAAGATCGTGGCGCCTTTGCGGGGCAGGCGGCGCACCAGACCCACGGCCTCCAGCTGCAGGATCGCCTCCCGCACCGGCGTGCGCGAGACGCCGAAGGTGGTGACCAGTTCCGCCTCATCCAGACTGTCGCCGGGGTTCAGCAGGCCAAGGTCGATGCGGTCCAGTATCTGCTGAACAAGACCGGAGTTCTGGATGGTCATGCGCAAAGCCTCTCCGTCCGCTTTGGCTTGGTGGTAACGGAATGGGGGGCCCCGGTCCAGTCAGGCGCGCAGGATGCCGCGCGCAATCCATTCATCCACCACAGCCAAGGCCGCATCGGTGAAGGCTTCGTCGTTGATATGGGCGTCCAGCGCGATCTGTCGGACATGGCCCGGACAGGTGGCCTGCAACTCCTCAAGAAAGGCCGCATAGGCCTCGGGGTCGGCCAAGGGCCCACCCTCGCGGTCCCATTCGTTGTCGCCATGGCGGGGCAGGATCAGGACGGTTTCGCCTTTAGCCTCGGCGAGGCGGGCCGAGAGGGTGCGGGCGAGGTCGCGGCGTTCTTCGGCATTCAGGACCACCGAGGACAGGAGGCGGTTGTGCGCATGGGCGGCATGGTGGGCAAAGCGGGCGGGGATGGGGTGCCAGCCGACAAGGTCGACCAGATCGCAGCAGCCCAAGGACACCAGTTGTGGAATGCCTTTGCGCCCGGCGGCGGTCATCCGGTCCGGCCCGGCTGTGATGGCCGAGCCGAAGAGGTGGTTGCCGACCTCTTGCGGGGCGAAGTCCAGAACGGCGGCGAAGGCGCCCTCGGCAGCCAGGCTTTCAAACGCCCGCCCGCCCATGCCTGTGGCGTGGAAGACAGCGACCTCAAAGCCGCGCTCTTCCAGCGCCGGTTTCAGGGCGACCATGTAACGCAGCACGGTCTTGCCGAACGAGGTCATGCCGATCAGGGGTTTGTCACGGTTTGGCGGCTCCACCGCGCGTGCCGCGCCCAGAACCGCGCCTGCGGCTTGAGAGAGCGAGGCCTTGCAGACCGAGTTCAGGCCATAGAGGCCACCGGCCCAGAGGATCATCTGCAGGTCAGGCGCCAACCGCTCGGGCGGGATCATGGCCGAGAAGCTGACGGTGGAGACGACGTATTTCGGCACGCCAAGCGGCAAGGCGGCACACAGGTCCAGCGCCAGATCGGTGCCCATCGAGCCGCCCAGCACGATCACGCCGTCAAAGCGGCCCTCGCGGTGCAGGCGCAGGGCCA
>NZ_CBBQHX010000049.1:0-23421 GCF_964946895.1 Stagnihabitans sp.
AACGCCGTGCCTGACGCGCCCGAGACGGCCTCGGCCACCGCCATGGCGCAGGGCGAGGTCGTCCTGCTGGTCGAGGACAACGATCAGGTGCGCCAGATCTCGCATCTGCGGCTTGAGGTGATGGGCTATGCGGTGCTGGAGGCGGTGTCGGGGCCTGCGGCCTTGGCGATCCTGCAATCCGGCGCTGCGGTGGATCTGGTGTTCACCGACCTTGTGATGCCGGGCGGCCTGTCAGGCTACGAGGTGGCGCGCTATGTGCAGGAACACCATCCGACGATCCCGGTGCTGCTGACCTCGGGCTACGCCGAAGAGCTGGTGAACGGCGACAAGCTGTCCGCCAGCAACCTGACCCTGTTGCGCAAGCCTTACAGTCAGGCCGCCCTGGCCAAAGCGCTGCGCAAGGCGCTGGAGACCTGACCGAAAGACACCGCGCCGAAAACCTGTCGCCAAGGGGTCGTCACAGGGCACCAAATCCTGCGGGAAATTAGGGGGGATATGGTGTGGGATAAACATCCGATAATCAATATTATGTAAAATAACCCAAGACCCGCTCAGCCCTTGCGCAGGATGTAGATGTCCATGATCCAGCCATGTGCCGCCCGGGCCTTGGCGCGGGTTTCGATGATCTGGGCGCTGACCTCGGCCAAAGGACCGGACAGGATGACCTGTTCCTTCATGCCGACATAAGCACCCCACCAGATTGAAATTCCTGTCGGATCAAGCGATTGGAAGGAACAGTTGCCATCCAGCATGATGACCAGCGTCTCTGCGCCCGCAGGCCAGCCGTCGCGCAGCTGGCGGCCTGTGGTGATGGTCACGGCCTCGCCAATCTCGTTCAGCGGCATGACATGCGCCGCCGTCAGCGCCTGGATCGAGGTGATGCCCGGCACCACCGACACCGTGACATCCGTCAGACGGGCCGCGATTCGCAGCGTGCTGTCATACAAGGACGGATCGCCCCAGACCAGCAGCGCCACGGTCTGACATGGATGCGCGGCCATGGTCTGCGCCCAGACCCCTGCAATTGCGTCATGCCAGTCATTGACGCCAGCCTGATAGTCCGGATGGGCGGCATCGCGCACCGGCAGGTCAAACTCGACGAGTTTGACCGCCGGGTTCGTGATCACCTCGTCACAGATTGCGCGGCGCAGCTCGGCCAGATCGGCCTTGCCGCCTTTCCTTGGAATCATCACCAGATCGGCGGCATTCAGCGCCTTGACCGCCTGACGGGTCAGATGGTCCGGGTTGCCGGTGCCGATGCCGATCAGGTGCAGATGTGTCACGGTGCAGGCTCCGAATGCCAAAAGGTTACGACCAGCGCGCCAAGCGTCATCCAGGTGATCAGCCCCACCGCCAGACTGCGCGCCGCGAAGGCGGCGGACAGTTCCGGCGGCACGACGCCGCCAAACCCGGCCAGCTCTGGCGCGCCCCAGACATGCGGCGCGGCCAGCACGGCAAGCCCGATCGCCCTTTGCCACAGCGCCGGGGAATAGGCCAACAGCCCCAGTCCCGCAATCGTGCAGATCGCCGTGGCCATCCACCACAACTGGCGCGCCGTCAGATCGGCGGCGGGCGTTCCGGGCAGTTCCGGCTCCAGCCCCAAGGCCGGCATCAACTGGAAGGCGGCGAACCCGGCCAGCCCCCACAGCAGCCCCTCTGTCAGGCCCAACCGGATGCCAAAGGTCTCTGCCACCTGAATTCCTGCAAGCAAAACAAGGCCATAACCGCAGTATGTCAAGACTGCGAACAGCACGGTCAAGGCGTTCCGATACGGGCTTTCGTTGTCCTCGGCACCATGGTCATGGCCAGCCTCTGCCGCCGGCATGTCCATCCCCGGCATCGACTGCGCCATCGCGGCCGCCTGGTCGCCGGCACTTGGCCCACCCTTGAAATGCACAAGCGCACCGGACTCGTAGCGTTCGGCCAGCAGGATCTTGGGTTCCACCAAAAGATATTGCAGCAGGGCGCACAGCAACCCCGCCGCAAAGCCAGCGATCAACGCGCTGGACAGCATGTGTTTCATCTCAGGACGGCGCGTCCCGCCTCAGTGGCAGGGAAACCCGGTGGAATGGCGCATGTCATGGGCCGCGTCGTGCAGCGTCTGGCTGTGGGCAAAGCCCGAGGCGAACACCAGCGTCACGCCCAGAATGGCGGCGAAGGCGGCTTGCAGCAGCACCGAGGACCGGGCTTGGGTCTGGATCAGGTTCATCGTCATCTCCTAAGCCGTCACACCCGACGGCATCTTGTTTCACCACGCAGGGCCGGTCTCCTGACTCGCGGATCATAGCAGACCTTCCGCCTTCCCAATGGTTTCCCACCAGTGGCATCTGAAAGGCCGCTACCGCTTACAGTCGCGGGGGCGGTTGAGGCGTCGGATGCCCGTTCGGGTCCACCCTTCCTCATTCCCGTTTCAGTCCTGACGCTTTGCGCTTTGGACACCTTGCAGCGGCAGTTTGGCAGGAACCACCCCGCGCATCAAGGTCGGAAAACGGCATATCCCGGGTTTTGCCGACATCACCCCGGAATTCGCGCAAGGGCTTTCAGGCGCAAAGCGCCAAAGCCGCGCGCATCCGCAAAGGTGCCATCGGGTGACGCGCGGTACGCCTCTGCAAAGACAAGAATGTCCGGCAGATCGGCCTCGGTGATGTCCCCAAACAGATAGGCCGTCTTGCCCACTGCCCGAAACGCGAGGGTCGAGGGGCGTGTGCAGCCTGACATGCAGTCCACCTTGCGGATGGCATAGCCGGGCAGCGCCAAAGCCGCGGCAAAGCCACCCTGCCCCAGCCTGCAGGTCGCGCACAGGGTCAGCGTGTGCAAGACCTCGATGCCGCTCATATCCCCTCCATCAAGGGGCCAATCAGGATCAGGGCCGGGCCGTCATGCGCGTCAGCCAGCGCCGCACCCAGCGTGGCCACCGTCGCCCGCGTCAGCCGCTGCTCGGGCGTCGAGACGCTTTCGGCCAGCATCGCAGGCATGTCCGGCGGCAGACCCGCCGCGATCAGCTTGGAAGACAGCGCCGCAAAGGTCCGTTTTCCCATGAAAATCACCGTCGTCGCCTGCGGATCGGCCAAGGCCTGGATGTTCAGGTCGTCCGGCAGGCCGCCGGTCACATCATGGCCCGTGACAAACTGCACCCGCCGCGCCGTCAGCCGGCGCGTCAGCGGAATCCCCGCCGCCGCCGCCGCCGCCGAGGCCGAGGTCACACCGGGAACCACCTCAAACCCGATCCCCGCCGCGCGGCAGGCCTCGATCTCTTCCTCCAGCCGGCCAAACAGCCCCGAGTCGCCCGATTTCAGTCGCACCACCTTGGCGCCCGACTGCGCATAATCCACCAGCAAGCGGCTGACCTGATCCTGCTTGGGCGAAACGCGCCCTGCCCGCTTGCCAACGCCGACCAGATCGGCGCCCTCCCGCGCATGGGCCAGAATCGGACCCGAGGACAGATCATCGAACAAGATCGCATCCGCGCCCTGAATGCGCTTGAGCGCCTTGACCGTCAGCAACTCCGGATCGCCCGGGCCCGAGGAGACGAAAGACACAAACCCGCTCATGACGCTTCGGCGATCAAATGGAAGTAAGAGCCCGTCACAAGGCCGCGATAACTGCCGGTTTCGGCCACCTCAACCCCCTCTGCATCCACCACATGCGCCAAAGCCGGGTCGGGCTGCGCCACGATGGTCGAATAATGAAACTCATGGCCGCGCAGCCGCGTCCCCGCACCCTGCCCCGGCATCGCGGCCTTCAGCGTCGCCAGACGGTAGCCCAGATGCATCCTGCGCTTCTCGAAGCTGGTGACCAGCCCCAGAAGACCGGCCATGCGGTGGCGAGCCCCCGCCTTGTCAATCAAGCCCTCGCCCAGCACCATATAGCCGCCGCATTCGCCATGCACGCGGCCTGAAAAGCCCTGCAACCCGCTGCGGAACCGCTCTGCTGCCGCCAGCCGACCACCATGCAGTTCGGGATAGCCCCCCGGCAGCCAGCACACATCCGCCTCGGGCGGCGGCTCGTCGCCCAAGGGCGAAAAGGTCAGGATCTCGGCCCCCGCCGCGCGCCAGCCGTCCAGCAGATGCGGATAAATGAACGAAAACGCCTCATCCCGGGCCACGGCGATGCGTTGCCCCGGTGGCGTGATGCGCAAGGGTGCAGCACCGGTCGGCAAGGGAGAGGCTGCCGCCAAAACCGCGTCCAGATCGACATGCGCGGCCACAATGCGCGCCGCCTCGGTCAGGATCGCCTCCAGCTCGGGCAATTCCTCGGCCTGCACCAGTCCAAGATGCCGCTCGGGCAGTTCCATCGCCGCAACCCGCGGCAGCGCCCCCAGCACCCTTATGCCCGCCGCTTCGATCCCGGCGCGCAGCAGCCGTTCATGGCGGGGAGAGGCCACCTTGTTCAGCACCACCCCCGCCAACCGCAGCCCCGGCCGATAGGTCAGCAGCCCCAAGGCCACCGCCCCCGCCGTCTGCGCCTGACCGCCCGCGTCAATCACCAGCACCACCGGCCAGTCCAGATACAGCGCCAGATCGGCACTCGATCCCCTGCCCCATTCGCCCGGGCTTGCCACCCCGTCATGCAGCCCCATCGAGCCTTCCGCGATGACAAGATCCGCACCATTGCCCTTGCCCAGCAGGCTGGCCACCATGGCCTGCGACATCGCCCAGCTTTCCAGATTGAAACTGGCCCGCCCGGTCGCGGCGCGGTGGAAGGCCGGGTCAATGTAATCCGGTCCTGACTTGAAACACTGCACGTTCAAGCCCTTGGCTGTGAAAGCCCGCGCAAGGCCCAAGGTCAGCAGCGTCTTGCCGCTGCCCGAGGACGGCGCCGATATGATCACCCCGCCGGTCACTCGGGAAATCTCGGTTCCGTGCCGCGCGGGCGATAGCGGCGGTCGTAGTCATCGGCGTAAAGTCGGCTTTCCTCGAACCCTTCAGCCGCAAGGGCCCGGCCCACAAGGATCAGCGCCGTCCGGTCGATCTCGGGCCCGACGGCCGCTTCAATCGTGGCCAGCGTGGCGCGCACGATGCGCTGATCGGGCCAGGTGGCCCGCCAGACCACCGCCACCGGACACTGCGCACCATAGAACGGCACCAGTTCGCAAACCACCTGCCCCAGCGCGTGGATCGACAGGTGGATGGCCAGCGTTGCCCCGGTGCTGGCGAAGGCCGCCAAAGTCTCGCGCTCCGGCATCGAAGAGGCCCGACCAGAGGTCCGCGTCAGCACCACGCTCTGCGCCAGCCCCGGCAGCGTCAACTCCACCGCCAAAGCCGCCGCCGAGGCGGCAAAGGACGGCACCCCCGGCGTCACGTCATAGGCGATGCCAAGCGCGCGCAGGCGGCGCAACTGCTCTCCCATCGCCGACCAGATCGAAACATCGCCGGAATGCAGACGTGCGACATCAAGGCCTTGCGCATCTGCCGCCGCGATCTCGGCCACGATGGCGTCCAACGACATCGGCGCGGTGTTGATAATCCGACAGCCCGGCGGGCAATGCGCCAGCACGCCTTCCGGCACCAGAGACCCGGCATAAAGGCAGACCGCAGAACTGGCGATCAGATCGCGCCCGCGCAGCGTCAGCAGATCGGCCGCCCCCGGACCGGCGCCAATGAAATGAACCGTCATGCTGCACCTTCCGCCAAAGCCGCCACCGCCATCCCGTCCGGTCCGGTGCGCCGTCCGGCAATCAGCCGCGCCCCCGGCCCCGCAGCCGCAAGGGCCGAAGCCTCCGCGACCGAACCCGTGCCATATTCCGCCATCACCCGGGCCGAGCCTTCGACACCCTGCGCCTCAAGACAGGCGCGGGAAATTCCGTGAACTTTCAGCCCCAAGCTGTTGGCCAACCTGATCAATCCCGGTTCATGCATTTTGTCTTCCGCCGTGGCCAAAGCCTCGACCTTGCCCACCAAAGCCAAAGCCGCCGCCAGACTTTCCGCCGAAGCCCCGCGCCTGAAGCCAAGCCCCGCCACGATCATGTCTCGATACTCCACTGCACGACAGGCCGCGCGGCCTCCCAGCCGCGCTTGGACCCCAAGGCCCCGGCCTCCGCAAGATCAATCCGCATCAGCGACCCGCCCTTCGCCCCATGCCAGTGATACAGCAGCGCCTCGGTCTCCAGCGTCACCGCGTTCATCACCAGCCGCGTGCCCGTGGGCAGCCGCGGCCACAGCGCCGCCAGCAGCGCCTCGCTGGCGCCACCGCCGACAAACACCACATCCGGCGCGGGCAAATCGGCCAGCACATCCACCGCCTTGCCCGGATGCAGATGCCAGCGATGCGCAAGGCCGAAACTCTCGGCATTGCCCCGCGCCCGCGCGCCGCGCGCGGCATCAGCCTCCACCGCATGGGCGACAGACCCCGGCGCGGCCAACAGGAATTCGATGGAAACTGAGCCCGACCCGCTGCCCAGATCCCACAGAACCTCGCCGCCCCGTGGGGCCAAGGCCGACAGCGTCAGCGCCCGGATGCCACGCTTGGTGATCTGCCCGTCATGGGCGAACATTTCATCCGGCAGACCCGACGCCTTCGGCATGCCGCGCCCGACACACTCCAATGCCACCGCCACAGGCGCTGAAAACACCTCAGACCCAATCGTTTGCGCCACAGTCTTGACAATCCGCTCGCGCGGGCCGCCCAAAGCTTCCAGCACCTGCAGGGAGGATGCGCCGAAGCCTTGCGCCACAAGGTACATCGCCAGCTCCCCCACCGCAGCACCATCGCGCATGAGGCAGATCACCCGCTGCCCCCGCGCCAGCACCGGACGCAGCCGTGCCAAGGGGGCGGCATGCAAGCCAAGGCATAACACCTCCTCCAGCCGCCAGCCCAGCCGATTTGCCGCCAGCTGGAAGGTGGACAGGGCAGGATGGCTGACCCATTCGCCCGGCTGCAGATGCCCGACCAGCGCGCCACCCGCACCATGCCAGAACGGATCACCCGAGGCCAGAACCGCCACCCGCCGCCCCCGCTCGGCCAGCACCGGGGTGATCGAAAACGGCACGCCCCATTCCCGGCCCTGCCCCCCGGCCAAAGCCAGATGCCGCGGCGCACCGAAGATGATTTCCGCTTGCGCAAGCGCCTCACGCGCGGCAAGGCTCAGGCCGGCCAGCCCATCCTCATTCAGCCCAATGATTGAAAGCCACGCCTCAGCCATGACAAAGGTCCTTCTCCTCGGCGGAACCACCGAAGCTTCCATGATGGCGAAATCCCTGTCTGATCAGGGGATTGCGGGCATCTTCTCTTACGCCGGGCGCACCGAAAGCCCCGTGGTGCAACCGCTGGCGCAGCGCATCGGCGGATTTGGCGGCGTCGCAGGTCTGGTCGCCTATCTGCGCGATGCGGCCATCACCCATGTCATTGACGCCACCCACCCCTTTGCCGCCCAGATGAGCACCCACGCGGTGGCGGCGGCCCAGATCACCGGCCTGCCGCTGATCGCGCTGGAGCGTCAGCCGTGGCGACCGACGCCCGAGGATCGCTGGCTGAGCGTTCCCGACATGGCCGCAGCCCTTGACGCCTTGCCGGACGATCCCGCTCGCATCTTCCTTGCCATCGGCCGCCAAAACCTTGAGGTTTTTGCCGCAAAGCCCCAGCATCATTACCTTTTGCGCCTTGTGGACACACCCCAGGGACTGCCCTTGCCCAAGGCAACGGCGGTGATCTCGCGCGGGCCCTTTGACCTGCCGGGTGATCTTGACCTGCTGACAACCCACCGCATCACCCATATCGTCGCCAAGAATGCCGGCGGTGTCGGCGCGCGCGCCAAGCTGGACGCCGCCCGCCTCCTGCACTTGCCGGTCATCCTGATTGACCGTCCCGCGATACCGCACAGGCACAGCGTCGAGACGGTGGCAGAGGTGCTGGCCTGGCTTCATCCCGCAAACCTTGGCGTGTAAACGAAATTCCCCACCCGTCTGGTGGCCGAGTTCCCGACGATCACCACGGTCCGCATATCCGCCATCTCGGGTCTGGCCTCGGCCAAAGGAACGGTGCGCAGCGCCTGATCGGGGGTGGATACGGCGCGGGCAAATGAAATTAACCTGTCAGGCCCGCAACTTGCCCGCAAAACCTCTAGCGTCTTCTCAAACCCCTCCGGCCGGCTGGCCGAGCGCGGGTTGTAAAACGCCATCGCCAGATCCGCCTCTGCCGCCAGACGCAGGCGGCGTTCGATCAGCGACCATGGCTTGAGGTTATCTGACAGGTTGATGCAGGCAAAGTCATGGCCCAAAGGCGCGCCCAAGGCTGCCGCCGCCGCCAGCATGGCCGTGATGCCCGGCAGCACCGAGACGTCAAGCGCTTGCGCCTCAGGCCAACCCTCCATCGCCTCGAACACGGCAGAGGCCATGGCGAAGACCCCCGGATCACCTGAAGAAACGACTACAACACTTTGACCTTGCAGCGCCATTTCCAAAGCATGGCGGGCGCGGTCAATCTCCACCCTATTGTCGGATGGATGCAGTGTCAGGCCCGGACGCGCCGCGACCCGGGCCACATAGGGGATGTAGCCCACAACATCGGTGGCCTGCATCAGCGCGGCTGTGACCTCGGGTGTCACCATGGCCTCAGCCCCCGGGCCAAGGCCGACAATATCCAGACGTCCGGTCATTCCTGCACCTCGGGCCGGCGGCCATGGCCATGGACGAGGACAATGGCGAAATACGGGCAATCCTCGGCCCGGGCCTCGGCCAGACGCTGGATGCGCTGATTGGGCATCGTGCCGGCCTCGACCAGCCATGCGGCATCCAGACGACCAGCGGACTCCAGCGCGCGGCGGATTTTCGGCAGGTTGCGCCCGGTTTTCATCACCACCAAAGCGTCGGCCTGCGCCATCAAGCGGGTCAGATCGGCTTCAGGCAAGGTGCCCATCAGCACCGTCAGCACGTCATCACCCCAGGTGATGGGCGTGCCCGTGGCCGTCCAGCAGCCCGACATGCCGGTGATGCCGGGAATGACCTCCATCTCAACAACGCCGTGCAAGCGACTGTAAAGATGCATGAAAGATCCGTAGAAGAAGGGGTCGCCCTCGCACAGAACCACGACATCCGAGGTCGCGGTCAAGGCCTTCAGCTTCGCGGCCCAATCATCATAGAAATGCGCCAGCGCGGCGTTATAGTCCGGCCCGTCGAAGGGCAGTTCGGTGGTGACGGGATATTCCATCGCGTGTTCCACCACATCCGCCCGCAACAGCCCGTTCACGATGCGTCGGGCCTGCCCGGCCCGGCCCGCTTTCCGAAAATGCGCGATTTGCGTGGCCTGCGTCACCGCCCGATGCGCCCGCAGGCTCATCAGATCGGGGTCGCCGGGGCCAAGGCCGGTGCAAATGATCTTTCCATATTTCTGGCCCATCTTATTCCTTCCGGCTCGCCAGGGCATTGACCGCCGCCACCGTGATGGCCGAGCCGCCAAGCCGCCCCTCGACCACAATCGACGGCACTGGCAAGACCTCCATCAGTGCGGCTTTCGATTCTGCGGCGCCCACAAACCCCACCGGACAGCCGATGATGGCGGCAGGGCGCGGGCAAGACTCGTCTTCCAACATGTTGAGAAGATGAAACAAAGCCGTCGGCGCATTGCCAATGGCCACCACCGCGCCCGCCAAATGCGGCCGCCACAGCTCCAGCGCCGCAGCAGAGCGGGTGTTGCCCATCGCCTTGGCCATCTCTGGCACGCGGGGGTCGTTCAGGGTGCAGATCACCGCGTTTTGCGCTGGCAGCCGGGTTCGGGTGATGCCTTCCGACACCATCCGCGCGTCGCACAGGATCGGCGCGCCAGCCTCCAGCGCTTCGCGGGCGGCGATGGCCATACCAGGGGAGAAGCGCACGAACCGCTCCAGCCCAACCATGCCGGCGGCGTGAATCATGCGGACAGCGACCACCTCTTCCTCGGGCGTGAAGCGGGCAAGATCGGCCTCGGCCCGGATCATGGCAAAGCTCTGCAGATAGATCGCAGCGCCGTTGGTTTCGTAAAGATGCGGCATTTACAGGGCCTTGCGCAGGGTTTCTAAGGTGATTTCAGAGGGTTTCAGCACCGCACCAAGCTCTCCGGCCCGGGCATGGGCTGACAGGCTGAAGCCGTGACGGGTGGCAGACAAGGTCAAATCGGCCGGACCGGGATGCGCGCAGCCTTTGCTGCAGCCCGACACGTGCAGCATCTGGCCAAGCGGCACCGCGGACGCCAGACGCCGCGCCAAAGGCCGGGTCTCTTGCAGGGCTTGCGGGCAGCCGGGGGCGCCGGTGCAGGCGATCACGCGCAGGCGCGGGTCCTGTGGCGTGGTGATCAACGACGGATGGCTGGGCAGGCCCGCGTCCAGCAGCAGCAGCATCCGCCACGGCGTGACACGGACGGCGGCGGCCATGGTGGCCATCTCGGCCAGCAGTTCGGCACGCAGGATGCCAAATTCAAAGCCCACCAGCGCGCCCTGCACGATCTGGCCCGGCAGGATCTGGCCCGGGGCGGCGGCAGGCGCCTCGGCGGCGGGGGCTTGCGAGGTGTCAAACGGCATGGCGTCCTTGGGATGCCGCGCCATGCGCCCGCGCCCCTCCGTGATCCCGCCCGAGGCGGCAAACCACTCTGCCATCCGCATCGCTTGTGGAACCGCCTCTGCCAATGTCACGGCCTGCCCGCCCGACGCGCCATCCGCCCGCAGGATCAGGCCCCCGGAGGCGGCGCGTTCGATGCGGATGTCGCTGGAGGTGCCAGCCAGTACACGCGTCGCCCCGATGTCCAGCGCAAAGCCGAATTTCCCCGGCAGATCCGGGCCTTGGCGCAAGGCGCTGTACAGATCAGCGGCCAGCGTCTCGGCCCAGGCCCCATGCCAGAAGGGGGTCAGCACGACGTTGCGGTGGCTTTCGGTCTGGGCGTCGGGGTCGATCAGGCCAAGGGCGTCCAACGCGGCGATCAACGGGCCGTGGCTTTGCGCCGTCACCCCGCGCAACTGCACATTGGCCCGCGCCGTCAGTTCGATCAGACCATTGCCATGGGCCAAAGCCGCCGCCGCGATGCCACGCAATTGGGCGGCAGTCAGATGCGCCAGACGCGGGCGGATCCGCAGCACCAGGCCGTCGCCCGATGGCATGGGCCGCAGCGCCCCGGGGCACCAACCTTTGATCGCATGATCACCCATTTGCACGCCTCACGTCCATCGCGATGGAGTTGCGCCGGGTCAGCCACAGACCCGCCTCGCGCAGCCGCAGGAAGGTGTCCTGCATGGCCTGCAGAGCTGCCGGATTTTCGGCGTGAAGGAAAGCCCGCAGATCGTCGCGGCCCAGGGTCGCCTCGTGGTAGAGGTCGAAAAGATGGGGGGGAACCACCTCGGCAAGATGTGCAAAGGCGGCCATGTGGTCGAGGGTGGCGGCAATCTCGGCGGCCCCGCGGAAGCCGTGGCGCATCATGCCATCGGCCCAAGCCGGGTTGGCGGCGCGGGCGCGCACGACGCGGGCGATTTCTTCCGACAGGGTGCGGGCCTGCGGCGTGTCGGGACGGGTGGCGTCAAGATGATAGAGCGTGGGCTTTTTCGCGCCAAGCCGCGCCATGGCGGCGGCAAAGCCCGCCTCGTGCGCGGCATAGTCCTGCGCCACCAGCACATCGGTTTCGGCAAGGTCCTGACTGTGGATGAAGCTGTCGGCCTTGGACAGCCGCGCCTCAAGGGCGGCGCGGTCCTGACGGCTTTCGCCATCCTGCCCGATGGCCCAGCTGGAGGCTTGCAACCAAGCCTCTCCGGCGGCGGCGCGCGCTGCGTCCGAGAAGTCGTCATGGCCCATGCCAAGGCCATAGCGGCCCGGTTCGGGGGCGAAAACCCGGGGGCTGGCGGCGGCGTAGGGATTGTCCTCGGGCGCTTCTTCGCGCTGGCCAAGGGCCGCGGCGCCGGTCTCGAACACTTGGGCAAGGCCGGGAAAGATGTCGCGGAACAGGCCCGAGACGCGCAGCGTGACGTCAATGCGCGGTCGGTTCAAAAGCGCCAGCGGGATGATTTCCACGCCCGAGACGCGGGCGGAATTGTCGTCCCATGTCGGCGAAAGGCCCGCCAGATGCAATGCCATGGCGAAATCCTCGCCCGCCGTGCGCATGGTGGCCGAGCCCCAAAGGTCCACGACCAGACCCTTGGGATACTCGCCATGGTCCTGCAGGTGGCGGCGGATCAGCTCTTCGGCCAGCTTGATGCCCTGCGCATGGGCGGCCCGCGAGGGAACGGCGCGTGGGTCGACCGAGTAGAGGTTGCGCCCGGTCGGCAGCACGTCGCTGCGGCCCCGGTTGGGCGAGCCTGCGGGGCCGGGCGGGACGCGCTGGCCGGACAGGGCAGTCAGCAGGCCAAGCCGTTCAGCCGCGCCCTGCGGGCCACGGCCGAAGATATGCAGGCCGTCGCCATACTGGCTTTCCTTGATGTCGCAGACAAAGCGGTCAATCCGGGTGATCGCCTCCGCGGGCGAGGCGTTGGGCGGGATCGCCAGATCCGCCTCGACGCCCTGCGCCTGCGCCTCGTCCCGAATGGCGCGGATCAGGCGGTCGCGGCGGGACGGGTCGATGCCGTCGGCGGTGGAATATTCGTCCAGAAGCCGTTCCAGACGTTGCAAAGTTTCGGGAACCCCGGCTTCGGCCAAGGGCGGCGGCATGTGACCCAGAGTGACCGCCCCGATGCGGCGCTTGGCTTGGGCGGCCTCACCCGGGTCGTTGACGATGAAGGGGTAGATGACGGGCAAAGGTCCGATCAGCGCCTCGGGCCAGCAGGTGGCGGACAGGGCGACCGATTTGCCCGGCAGCCATTCCAGCGTGCCATGCGCCCCCATGTGGATCAACGCGTGCAGGCCTTGGGCGCGCAGCCACAGATAGAAGGCGACATAGGCGTGGCGCGGGGTCGCCGAAAGGTCGTGATATTCGGCATCGCGCTGCGCCACGCGGCCGCGTTCGGGCTGCAGCGCGATCAGGGTGGAGCCTCGGCGGATGCAGGGGAAGTGGAAGGCGCTGTCCTTGACCGACGGATCCTGCTCGGGCGGGCCCCAAAGGTGAAGGGCCGCGCGAAGATCATCGGGCAGGGTGTTGAGGGCGCTCAGATATTCGGAAACCGGCCACAGGGCGGCCTCGTGCTGAAGCACCTCGGCCGCAAGCGGGGCTGCATCGGTGGCGTAGCCTGCGGCGCACAGGTCGCACAGCAGCGCCTCGGTCGAGGCCAGCGCGTCAAGACCGACGGCATGCGCCATCTGATGCGCCCGGCCCGGATAGGTGGACAGGATCACGGCCAGCTTGCGATCCGCCGCAGGGGTGGCGGACAGCTGGTGCCAGGCCTTGACCTTTTGAACCACCGCCACGATCCGCCCGTCATCCGGCCGATGCGCGAAGCGCGAGAATTGCAGATCGGGGTCTTGCTTGCCCGGCGATTTGAAGCTGATCACCCCGGCCAAAAGACGGCCATCGACCTCGGGCAAGACCACATGCATCGCAAGGTCCGAGGGCGACAGGCCCCGGGCCGAGCCTGCCCAATCCCTGCGGCGCGCGGTCGACAGGGCGACCTGAAACACCGGACAGCCCCCGTCCAGGGGCGAGGTGCCATCCGGCCCCTTGGCGGAAAAGGCGGTGGCGTTGATCACGGCCACGGGCTGCGCCGCGCGCAGCGTCTGGGCGACCCAGTCGGCAGCAGCCCCCTTCAGCGAGGGGGCGAAAAGGCCGAAGGCCTGCAACCCGGCCTCGCGCAGGGCAAGGATCAGGGCATCGATCGGCGCAGTGTCGGCGGCCGTCAGATAGCTGCGATAGAAAACAACCGCCACGGCAGCGGGGGAACAGGCCGTCACAACCCCCTGCCCCGGCTCGTAAAACCCGCAGTCGGGCACGCGCTTGTCCCCCAGCACCGGGCCAGCATAAAGCCCGGCCGCCAGCGACAGTTGCGCCAGCGCGGCTTGGGCCGCCACAGCACCGCCCGCATCACAAAGTTCTGCCAAGCGCCGCAAGGTCGAAACGGGAAGCGTCGAAATCTCGTCCAGCCTTGCGTCCTCGCGGCCATCGGCGGGCAACACGGCAAGGGCAATCCCCTTGCGCCGCGCCAGATCGCCAAGGCTGGCCAGACCATAGGCCCAATAGGCCTCGCCGCCGATCAGCCGCACCAGAATGGCCTTGGCGCCCGAGGCGGTCTTGTCGATATAGGTGTCGACCGAGACCGGGTGTTTCAGCGCGACCAGATTGCACAGGCGCAACAGGGGCAATTTGCCCATGCTGCGCTTCCAGCCCGCCGCGAAGGCGCCCAGATCACTGTCCGAAAATGACAGCACCAGCAGATCCGCCGGGTCCTGACCCGGATCGAACGGCGTGGCCGTCTCTTCCAGCCCGTGACTTTCGCGGAAGGTGACGTGCATGTCAGGCGCCCAAGGTCGCGCGGATGGCGGCTGCGTCGATATCGCCACGCTCGGCAATCACCACCAGATGCGAGCTGCGCGGCAGGCTGCCCCACGGCCGGTCATACTGGCTGCGCACCCGCTCGCCCACCGCCTGCACCAAAAGGCGCATCGGTTTGCCGGTGACGGCGACATAGCCCTTCACGCGCAGGATCTTCTGCTCGCGCGCCAGGCGCACAATCGCGGCGGCCAGCACATCGACCGAGGCGACCTCGGCCAGGTCGACGACGACCGAGTTGAAATCGTCATGTTCGTGCGGCTCGTCGCCGTCGTGGTGGCTGGGGCGTCCGGCCAGATCGTCCTCGGCGGCCGCGTTGAGGCCAAGGATCACGCGGGGGTCGATGACGCCCTCGCTCATCGTCAGGATCGGCAGGGTCCGGCCCTTTTCGGCGGCTTCCGCCACGATCACGGCGCGGGCTGCCGCCACACCGGCTTCCCCGGCCAGATCGGCCTTGGTCAGCAAGACGATGTCGGCGCACGAGATCTGGTCTTCAAAAACCTCGCCCAGCGGCGTGTCATGTTCGCCCGCCGCAATCTGCGCCTCGGTCAGTTCCCCGGCGAAATGACCCGAGGCCACGGCTTCGGCATCGGCAAGCGTGATCACGCCATCAACGGTGATCAGGCTGCGGATGCCCGGCCAGTCGAACGCCTTGAGCAGCGGCTTGGGCAGCGCCAGGCCCGAGGTTTCGATCAGGATATGGTCGGGCCGGTGCGGCAGGGCCAGCAAGGCCTCGATCGTCGGGATGAATTCATCCGCCACGGTGCAGCAGATGCAGCCGTTGGCCAGTTCCACGATGTTTTCCACCGGGCAATTCTCATCGGCGCAGGATTTCAGGATGTCGCCATCGACCCCCACGGTGCCGAATTCATTGACCAGAACGGCAAGCCGCTTGCCCTGCGGATTGGCCATAAGATGGCGGATCAGCGTCGTCTTGCCCGCGCCCAGAAAGCCGGTGATCACGGTCACGGGGATTTTTGCAAGGTTGGTCATTCAGGCCTCCGGCATTTGGGATTCGAGGGGCGGGATTCGGGCGATGGATTGTTTTCGGAAGATCACCGGGCGTTCGCGCCACGGCACCAGTCCGTCGGTGGTCTTGGCATAGGCGGCCGCACCCGCCAGGATATCAGCCGCGTTGTCTTCGGTCATGCGGCCATAAACATAGCCCCAGGCGCCGGGTTTGGACAGCGCCACCGAGGCGCCGGTGTTGCAAGCCGACAGGCAGTCGATCGGCAGGACGGTGACGCCTTCGGGCACCGGCAAGGCCGCGATGGCCGCCCACAGGCGCGCGCCTGTGCAGGCCTCGCCCTCCGCGACCGGTCGTCCCGCCTTGCAGGTCATGCAGATGTGCAGTCTCGCGGCCATCATCATCCTTAAAGGGGCAATGCCGCGAACAGGGGGATACCCCCCACTTCGCCACGGCACACCCCGTCCGTCAAAGTCGTCTACGCTGGCAGGTCTCCCGGCTTGCGAAGCTGGGGTTTCCCCCGGATCAGCCGCCTTCCCGGTTGCCCAGTGGCTTGGCTGACCTCTCCGGTCACGGTCGCGGGGGCGGCTGCGCCTTGGCTTTCGCCTGTCGCATTCCCTTTTAGCCTGTCGTAAGACAAGCACCAACGTCGCCTCACCTCTGGCAGGATGGGCGCTTAACGTCAAGGACACCCGCCGCCATGTCATCCACCGATTCCGACACCCCGCCTGAATCCGCCACCATCTCTGACGCCAATCCCGATGCACGGCACAACGCCAAGATGGCCAAGAAGAAGGCCGCGCGTGACAAGATCATGGCGGGCAAGGCCGGCGACAAGGGGCTGATCATCGTCCACACCGGGACGGGCAAAGGGAAAAGCTCCTCGGGCTTCGGGATGATCCTGCGCTGTGTGGCGCATGAGATGCCCTGCGCCGTCGTGCAGTTCATCAAGGGGGCCTGGGATACCGGCGAACGCCGCCTGCTGACCGAGAATTTCAGCGACCTTTGCGAATTCCACGCGATGGGCGAGGGCTTTACCTGGGAAACGCAGGACCGCGCCCGCGACATCGCCGCCGCCCAAGCCGGCTGGGCCAAGGCGAAAGATCTGATCCGCGACCCCGACATCCGCTTCGTCCTGCTGGACGAGATCATCATCGCCATGCGCTACGACTATATTGCAACCGACGAGGTGGTGGCCTTCCTGAAGGCCGAAAAGCCGCCCCTGACCCATGTCTGTCTGACCGGCCGTGGTGCGTCCGAGGCTTTGATCGAGGCCGCCGATCTGGTGACCGAAATGACGCTGGTCAAGCACCCGTTCCGCTCTGGCATCAAGGCGCAGCCGGGGGTCGAGTTTTGAAGCTGATTGCCTGGGATTTCGATGGTGTACTCAACAAGGGCCATCAGGGCGGCTTTCATGAATGGCAATCCAGCTTCGAGGCTGATCTCGGTGTTTCGGCATCGGTCTTCACCGACTTCATGTTCGGTTCCGGTCTGTTCAACGAGGTCCTGACGGGCAAGCGCGACCTCATGGACCTGCTGGCCGACTGGAAAGCCACCCATGCTGTCCCGCATGAGGTGGACGCCGTCTTGGACTACTGGCTGAGCAAGGATGCCAACCCTGATGCGCAGGTGCTGACATGGCTTGATGCCTGCCCGGTGCCGGGCGTGATCGCCACCAACAACGAGGCGCATCGGGCGAACTATATGTGGGAAAAGATGGGCTTTCAGGCGCGGATGCAGAAGATCTTCGCCTCGGGCCCGTTGGGGGTGAAAAAGCCCGACGGCAAATTCTTCGCCGCGATCGAGGACTGGTGCGGCCTGCCTGCCGCCGAGATCCTGCTGATCGACGACGCCGAAAAGAACATCACGGCCGCCGCCGCGCGGGGCTGGCAGACTTTCCATTTCACCGATGAAACCCGGGCCGGATTGCCTGAGGTTCTGGGAATATCCCGATGACCGCCATCATGATTCAGGGCGCAGGCTCCAACGTCGGCAAGTCACTGATCGTGGCGGGGCTGTGCCGGGCGGCCAGATTGCGGGGCCTGTCCGTCGCCCCGTTCAAGCCGCAGAACATGTCCAACAACGCCGCCGTCACCGTGGACGGTGGCGAGATTGGCCGGGCGCAGGCGCTGCAGGCGCTGGCCTGCGGGCTGGAGCCGCACACCGACATGAACCCGGTGCTGCTGAAGCCCGAATCCGAAGTGGGGTCACAGGTGGTCGTGCACGGCAAGCGCGTGGCCACGGTAAAGGCGCGGGACTATGCGGCGCTGAAACCCTCGCTGATGGCACCGGTCTTGCAAAGCTTTCACCGGTTGAGCGCCGCGTATGATCTGGTGATCGTGGAGGGGGCTGGCTCTCCGGCAGAGGTGAACCTGCGCGCGGGCGATATTGCCAACATGGGGTTCGCCATGGCGGCGGGTGTGCCGGTGGTGCTGGTCGGCGACATCGACCGGGGCGGCGTGATTGCGCAGATGGTGGGGACGCAAGCCGTGCTGGCGCCCGAGGATGAGGCGCTGATCAAAGGCTTTATCATCAACAAGTTCCGCGGCGATCCTCAGCTGTTCGACGATGGCTACCGGCTGATTGAAACCCGCACCGGATGGCAGGGGCTTGGCGTCCTGCCCTATTTCCCGCAGGCGTGGCGTCTGCCTGCCGAGGATGCGCTCGACATCGCCCCCACAGCCGGCGAGGGCGTCAAGATCGTCTGCCTGCAACTGTCGCGCATTGCCAATTTCGACGACCTTGACCCGCTGAAATCGGAACCCGGCATCCAAGTCCAGATGATCCGCGCCGGCGAGGCGATCCCCGGCGACTGCGCCCTTGTCATCATCCCGGGCAGTAAATCCACGCGCGGCGATCTGGCCTACCTGCGCCAACAGGGCTGGGACATTGATCTTCTGGCGCATCACCGGCGCGGCGGGCGGATCTTGGGGATTTGCGGCGGGTATCAGATGCTTGGCACCAAAGTCTCGGACCCCGAGGGTATCGAGGGACCGGCCGGCGTGACCGAAGGGCTGGGCCTTCTGGACATCGAAACCACGATGACCCCGGACAAGCGCCTGACCCGCACCCAAGCCATCCATGCCGCCACCGGGCAACCGATCGAGGCCTATGAAATCCACATCGGCCGTTCGGATGGCGCGGACCGCGCGCGCCCCTTCGCGACGATCGACGGGGCGCCCGAAGGCGCACACTCTGCCGATGGCCGGGTCATGGGCAGCTATCTGCATGGCATGTTCGCGCAGGATGCCTTCCGGGCGGCGTTCCTGCAAGGGCTGGGCCTGCCCGCCACACACCGCAACCACGGTGCCGAGGTGGAGGCGACACTTGACCAGCTTGCCGCCCATATCGAGGCGCATCTGGACGTCTCGGCCCTGCTGCGGCTGGCCCAAGGCTGAGACCTGCGCGGCAGAAGGGCCATCTGCCGCTTTTACACGATGGCCAGCACCGCGATCAGCGCGGCCAGCGCCAGAACCGCCGCCAGGTACAGGTTCAGCCCGCGCCCCAGATCCATCGGCCCGGGATTGGGCGCGCCCTCGTTCACCCAAGGCTCGGACGACATTGCGCCGTCGTAGACCCGAGGTCCTGACAGCCGCACGCCAAGCGCACCGGCCACCGCCGCCTCGGGCCAACCGCCGTTGGGCGAGCGGTGGTGCCCGGCATCCGCCACCATGACCTTCAACGCCAGTTTCCAGCGCGCGCCCGAGACCGCGACGAACAGCAATGCCGTCAGACGGGCAGGCACAAGATTGACCAGATCATCCAGCCGCGCCGCCGCCCAGCCAAAGGCGCGAAAGCGCGGGCTCATGTGGCCGATCATCGAATCCATCGTATTGATCGCCTTGTAGGCGGCAATCCCGGGCAGCCCGAAGATCACGCCCCAGAACAACGGGGCCACCACCCCGTCCGAGGCATTCTCGGCCAGGCTTTCCAGCGCCGCCCGTGCGACACCAGAGGTGTCCAGTCGCGCCGGATCACGCCCGACGATCATCGCCACCGCATCGCGGGCCCCCTGCAGATCGCGCCGCGTCAAGGGCCGCGCCACCCGCAGGACATGGTCATAGAGCGAGCGGCCCGCCACCAGGGGCCAGGCAAGAAGCCCGGTCAGGATCGCACCCCAGAAGCCGCCGGGCAGGACCCAGACGATCAGCTGCGCCACCATCCAGGCCAGGGCGGTCACGCCAAGGCAGACCGCAACCCCCTTCAGCCGCCGTTTCCAGAACGGGTCCTGCGACAGGTTCATCCGCGCCTCGGCCCATTCGATCAGCCCGCCGAGCCATGTCACCGGATGGCCCACGCGGTCATAAAGCCGGTCGGGCCAGCCCAGGACCGCATCCACCGCCATCGCCACCAGCATCGCACCCGCAAACAGCATGACCACCCTCCGTCTTTTGCCGCGGGTGATCCTTGAAAAAACGCCCCGGCGCAAGGCCGCAGCCGCCGTTTCAGGTGCGGTTCACGCCAGAAGCGTCGCGCAATGGCTGCGCAATATGGCCAAAGCGGCCGCTACGGCGCCCCGGTCAACTGGCGCATGTCATCAAGGTATTGATAATTGGGCAACGGCATCCCGTCCGGTCCGCGCCCCAAAGCCGACAGCGAGTAGACAAAGCCCAGATACCACGGCGTCCCATCCGGTTTCAGTTGGTCGTTCGGCGGCGCCCCCTCGACCGCGCCATAGGTCGAGCCGTAGACGTGATGGGTCTTGAAAATCGCGTCGGCCTTCAACAGGAAGTGGTCGATGAACCAAGGGCGCGACTGGATGAAATCGTCCCACTCGGCCTTGGGGACAACGGGCAGGCCCCGACAGGGGGCGCCACGATGAAAGACCTTGCAGCGCAGGAAATCCTCTTCGGTCATTCCGTCCGGCAGGTTCCATTTCTGCGCAAAGGCCGCGTCTAGGGCCGTGCCCGCCGCCAACCCCGCCTGCATGCCGCGCACATAGGTGAATTCCGTCACGAAAATTGGTTTGCTGGTCAGGCTTTGCGTGAAATCCAGCGCGGCGGAGATCTGATCCAGCCGCTCGACATGGGTGTGCAGGTCCACGCCATCGACATAGGGTGTCTTGTCGGCAAACTCCAGCAACTGGCGGACCGAAGGCAAGCGCTGCAACTCGGGCAGGTCTAGACGGTTGAAGGCGCCGACGAACAGCTTTTCCTTGTCGCGCAGGCCGGCCTTGATCAGGTAATCGTTCACATGGGCCGTAACCCGTTCATAAAACACCACAAGGGGGATGCCGCCATAGGCAGGGTTCTTCTTCCAATCGACGCGGAAGGTGTTCACGAAGGGTTCGTTGCCCGAAATCAGGATCGAGACACCGGGGTTCAGCCGGTCAAGGATCTTGGTGTCCAGAAAGTCGAACAGCGCCTGTTCCTGCGGCGAGCCGGGCAACGGCGGATGCTGGCCCGCCGCCATGAAATCCCATTTCAGGCTGAGGATGGTTTTCGCCGTACCGCTCTGGCCCGCCGAGATGAAGGCCTGCCACTTGTCCTCCGCCATGCGCGGCGCCGTCTGCCCGGCATCCATCGCGGCCTTGGCCGAGACGACGTCCACGAAAGCCCGCACCCAATGCGCCCCGGTCTGGTCCACCATGCGCGGGTCGAACTGGCCCGGCAGGCCGTTGATGTTGAGCCCGATCTGATCCTCCAGTGGCAGGCACCCGGCAAAGGGCGCAGCCGCAGCCCCCTGCAGCACACCGTCGGCGCAAGGGGCGCTGACCGCCACCGTGTCGCAACTGCCCCCCTTGGGCACGCTGGGCGACGAATACAGCGTGATGCTGGACCCGTCGGCAACCGTCATGTCATAAGGGGCCGTCCCCACATGGCAGGCGCTGCCCGCCCAGACCGGCGAGACCGCCAAGGCCAATCCCACCACCGCCAAAGCGCGAATGCCGCGCCCCCTCCCAATGCATGCCGTCATCAAACCCGCCCTATCCGCCGTTCACCCTGCCGGACGCCGCGGCAAAATCCTGCCCTGCGGTCCGCCGTTTGATGGCTTTTAGCACAGGCGCCCCACACCGCGCGGTCACGCCGGCAAACAATGTCGTGAGGGGGCCGGCCCCCTGCCCCGATCATCCGACCACCGGCTGGTCCTGATTGACCAGCCGGGCGGGCAGCAAGCTGACATAGGCCTCTGGCAAATCGCGCCGCACAACGCCGCGTCTGACCAATTCATCCAGACAATACAGCACCAGCGAATGGCTCATGAAGACGGCCGCGCCCAAGATCGCCAGATGCATCAGCTGCGCCGCGCCCATCTTGTCAGGTTCGGCGATGTTGCGGATGTAAATCCCGTCGCCATCCACCAGCTGATCGCTGACCAATCGGGCTTTCAGGCGCTTTGCTTGCGAGTTTCGCAGCGGCATGGACTTGTTGAACATGAATTTGTGCAGATAGAATCCTTGCCGCCGCAGTTCGGTATCGACCCCGCCCAGCATCGGCTCTCCGCGATAAAGCCGCATGTAACGCAGCTCCACGATCACCGCGACCGCCGCTTTCAAGGCCTGTTCCGCCCCGCGAAACACCCGGTTTTCGCCGCCCTGAATGTCGATCTTCAACAGATCGAACGGCGGAACCCCCTCGGCCCGGTCCAGGGCGATCGACTCGAATTTGATCTTGTCCACCAAAGGGGTCACCCGCATCCCAAGGGCCTGAATGGCGCGGGCGTAAAGGTCGAAGATCGAGGTCATGCCGGACGATTTGTAGACCCGCAGCTCGCAGGACGCGCCATCGCCCACGGCAAAGGGAAAATAGGTCTCATCCGCCGTTCTGGTTGCCTGCAGTTTCGCAAACGCCTCGGCCTGCGGTTCAAACCCCACCACCCGGCAGCCCCCCACCTTCAGCAAGTCGGCATAGGGCGGAGGATGGATCGGATTGGCCCCGATATCGACCACCGTGGTCTTTCGCGGCAGCGGCAGTTCTGCCAGCAAAAGCGAGACGACCGGGCCGGTTTCCCAGACCTCGGCAAGACTTTGGTGCGCAATGATAACCATGCCAATCCCCGACCCGGTCCCGCCTTTGGCAGGTGCGCGGAGCCCAATACCGCCGCGCCCCACGTTGACGCCATATGAGCGCGGACGCAAGCATGACGGGAAGGTCATGCGCAAACTCAACCCTTGCGGTCCCTGCGCGATGTCATTTTCAGCAGGCCGATGGAACAGGCCACCGCCTGCCATCCGGCGCGCGGGATGGCACGATTGCGCAGATTTGGGCCACGCATCACGATCAGACCCTGCGCCCTTTGCGTTCGAAGGGCGAGTAGACCGGGAAAAACAACCCCATCGCAGATGGAAATAATGCGTGGAACACATTGGCCTACCTGGATTTTCCGCGATCCCCCCCGTGATGCGCACGCGTGTTCCCACAGGGGTGTGTGGGATGAACACTGACAAACGGGATCGACCCGGCCTCAACGCGGGCAAAGCTGGAAGCGCGAAAAGCCCCCGATGGCTGCGGCGCAGGCGGGCGGGGTGGTGTCATCCTTGGCCACCCAGCGCCTTGCCCTGTCGCAGCGGTGACACGGTGGCCGCCGCGCCCGCTCGAATTCCGTGTTGCAAGATTGATGGCACGCAATAGGGTTGCGACAGGCAGGTCCCTCTGCCTATCCCTGAACCCGGAGGCAAACCATGCCATCAGATGTAGACGCTCTCGAAAAGCTCGTCAAAAAACTGACAGATGAATTTCAGAAAGAAAAGCAACTGACGGCCAAGTTGACCCAAGAGATCAAGAACGAACTCGGCGGAATGCCGAAGAAGATATTTGAAAGGGAAGTCAAGCCAATCATCGACTCGGCCAAGAAGATGGAAGAGGCGCGCGTCGAGATCAAATCCCAAGAGCAGGCGATCAAACGGCTGGAACGACAGGTCGAAATCCTGCAGAAGGACCTTGCAGCGCTGAAGAAAGACGCCCTGACCGAGGTTGATATCAGGCCCTTCAAAAGCCTTCTCAAATAGTCGCGCGGGGCGCCCGCCCTTTGGTCGGATCCGAACAGACCGAAGGCTGTGGCTGTTCAACGGCCTGATCGCCGATATCGGTTGGCCTTGCACATCCTCTGCAAAGAGGATGCGCTGGACCTGCGGATCCTGCCACACAGCC
>NZ_CBBQHX010000050.1:0-22548 GCF_964946895.1 Stagnihabitans sp.
TAATCGTCGCCTAAACCTGAGGGGCCAGAAGAAAACCGTTGCAACCGCGGGAGCCTGACCGCAGAAATTAGCTTGCAGGATGTTCAGTGACACCCTGCAGGTATCACGCCGAACAACATTAGGATCCTGGACATGGAACTTTGGGCAGACGTTGCGCCGGATTTTGCGGCCGTTCAGGCCTTTGTGGCGGGCTTCACCCCCGACTCCTTCAACGACCCGGCCCAAGCCGCCGCCTATGTCGCGTGGTTCAAGCTGGACACCTTCTGCCGCGACCTTGAAGCTGACCGACTGCAAGCACAGGACTCTGCATTGGATCGGGCAGTGTCTGCGGCCGCAACCAAACCGTTCGAGCCGGACTACGCTGACCTGGCTCGCCTGCATCATCTGGTGCTGAGCCGTCGTGTGTTGTGCACGCTGGAATTCGGCAGCGGGTTTTCAACGGCCATTCTGGCCCACGCCCACCAGATCCTGCATCAGCATTTCGCAACATGGGCCAAGGCCAATACGCGGGTTGATCAGCCCTTCCACGTTCATGCCGTCGAAGAGGCGCCGCATTACCTCGACATCACCCGCGCCCGTCTGGGGCAGGGGTTGGCGCCCTATGCCACGGTCACGCGCAGCAGCGTCGAAATGATCCTGCATGACAACCGAATTGCCACCGTCTATTCCCGCTTGCCAAACATCTGCCCGGATTTCATCTATCTGGACGGCCCCTCGCAATATGCCACCGATGCCGAGGTGAACGGGATTTCCCTGACCACCCGCGCCCGGATGCCGATGTCTGCCGACATCCTGCGCATCGAGTTCTTGCTGGAGCCTGGGACGCTGATCCTGGTCGATGGTCGCACCGCCAATGCCCGTTTTCTGAAAGCCTATTTCAAGCGCAACTGGCACTACCGCCACGACACCGATGGCGATGTGCATTACTTTGAGTTGGTCGAAGAGCCCTTAGGCCCCATCAACAAACGGCGGACGGACTTCTGCCTTGCGGGCACGTGGTTGCTGGCCTGAAGGTCAGTCCGCCTCGTGGAATGTCTTTTGCAGCGGGCTGGCCCAGAACGCCTCCCGCTGCAGCACGGTCAGGAACCGGGTGGAGGCAAGGCCCTGCCCATAGGCGCTGTGGCGCGCAAAGCGGGCGCCCCACTGAGTCGCCAGAAACTGCAGAATGCCGTCATGGTCGGTGGCGCTGACCGCTGTCACCGTGGGTGACAAGGCGCGGTTGGTCTGGCGAGAGCCTACGTCCAGAGAGGCGATGCCAAGAAACGGCGCTTCGCGGACCCCCGCGCTGGAGTTGCCAACGATGCAGGCTGCGTTCTTCATCAGTTCGGAAAAGTAGTTGAAGCGCAGCGAGGGGATCACGCGGAACTGCGCCTTCGGCAGTTTGTTGATGACGGCGAAGATGCTTTGCGATCCGGGGTCGTTGTTGGGTGCGATGACCACAAACGGGCGGTGACTGTCTTGCAGGGCGGAAAACAGCGCCTCGGCCTGCGCGCCCATCGTGTCGGATTCGGACGTGACGGGGTGGAAGGTACAGATGCCGTAATCGTCAAACGCAATCTCATAGCGCCGTTTGACTTCATCCAGCGTCACGCCCGAGTCCAGCCCGTGCACGTCGAGTTCGGGCGAGCCGATGACGTGTATATAATCCGGCGGTTCACCCAGGGCCTGCACCCGTCGGGCAGCATCCTCGGACGAGACGAAATGGTGGCTGGCCAGCTTGGTATTGCAATGGCGCAGAACCTCGTCAATCGTGCCGGACACCTCGCCACCCTCGATATGGGCGGAGCGGACGTAGTTGGTGGCGGTGACAAGGGCACAGGCGGTCGCCTCGATCCGGTCGCCGTGGATCACCACCAGATCAGGGCGCATTTCCTGAACGAAATCCGAAAAGCCGATAACGGTCTTGGCCAGCACGATATCCTGCGGATCATCCGGTCGCTGGTTGAGGAATTCATGGACCCTTACGCCCGACAGACGATGGACCTCGGTCTTGGTCAGCCCGTAGCGCGCCATCATGTGCATGCCAGTGACAAAAAAGCTGACGTCAAAGCCTGCATCTCGCACCACGGTGGCAAGGGGCGCCAGCTTGCCATAGTCGGCCCGGGTGCCCGTGACGAAAAGGATGCTGCGTGCCATCGGTCAGGCCAGATCTGACCAACGCAACTGGGTGTTGCGGGTCACCGAACGTGTCAGCTTGCGGCCTACGACCTTATCGAAATCATAGCCGGCGATTTCGCCAGAACCGGGACGGCGGGCCCAGATATCAGCCTCGGCAATCAGGTGGCCTTCGGGCAGATCGCGGTCGGCAACGACAGAAGCGCGGGCAAAGCGATAGACCGGCTCTTCGGCTTCGGTCCGCTGCTTGGGGTTGTTGGCCGCGATCCAGATTTCCTTCGAGCGGTCGATCAGAAACCGCAGTTCCGCCGGATCCATCGAGTTGATGATGTCTGGGCCCTTGCGATACCGGCTGTCGGTGTAGTGCCGCTCCAGAATGCATGCGCCCAAGGCCACAGAAGCCAGCGCCATCTCCGGCCCGATGGAATGATCCGAGAACCCCACCACGGCGCGCGGGAAGGCGGCTTTCAGGTCGGTCACTCCACGTAAGGACACGATTTCAGGGGGGCTTGGATACAGGTTGGTGCATTCCAGCAGCGCATAGTCGATCCCGGCATCGTCCAGAATGGCGACGGATCGGCGGATCGTTTCAATGGTCTGCATACCCGTCGACAGGATCACCGGCTTGCCCTTGCGGGCGATATGGCGGATCAGCGGCAGGTTGTCGGCCTCGCCCGAGCCGATCTTGAAGGCGCAGACGCCGATCTCTTCAAGGAAGTCAGCGGCTTTGCGGCTGAACGGCGTGGACAGGTAGATCAGGCCAAGGCTTTCGGTGTAGCGCTTCAGCTCAATCTCGGCCTCTGCCGACAGGGCGCAGCGTTCCATTACGTGCCAGATCGAGACATCGGCATTCGGTGGGAAGATCGACTTCGCCTCATCCGTCATCTCATCGTCGATGCAGTGGGTCTGGTGCTTGATGATCTCGCAGCCTGAACCCGCGGCAAGCCGGACCATCTCTTTGGCAACGTCCAGCGATCCGCCATGGTTGATGCCAATTTCCGCGATGACCAGCGGCGGGTGATCCGGGCCTATGGAACGATGGGCGATTTTCATGGCAGACTCCGGAATTGCGCGGCGTTGCGTGCTATTGGCTTTTTGCACCTTGGCATGTCAAGCAGTCCAGCGGAAGTAATTGAGAGGCTGCCATGCGCGATGATATCTTTGCTTTTGTGCCTGCACGCGGCGGGTCAAAGGGCCTGCCGGGCAAGTGCGTGCGGCCCCTGAATGGGGTGCCGCTGTATCGCCATTCTGTCGATCATGCGCTGCAGGCTGGGATCGGGCAGGTGGTGATCTCCACCGACATTCCCGCAATTCTGGCAGCGGAATTGCCGCTGGGGGTGAAGGCCTTGCAGCGCCCGGCCGAGTTTGCGGGCGATAGCACGCCGATGATTGACGTCCTGCTGCATCACCTGGACACCCAGGAGCCTGCGGACGGCGTCATGGTCCTGCTGCAACCCACCTCACCGCTGCGACAGGCGCAGGACATTGCAGCGGGACTCGCCCTCTTTGACAAGGGCGGTTTCGATCTGGTGATGAGCGTGCGCGAGGCAGACAGGGGTGTGCTGAAATGGGGGCTGCTGGACGGGGACAGGTTTCAGCCTTTGAACAACCCGGCCTTCACCTTTTCCAACCGGCAGTCCTTGCCGCCGGTGGTGAGGCCCAATGGGGCGGTTTACGTCATCGACACCGGGTGGCTGCGCCGTCATCGCAGGCTTGATGGTGGGCGGATCGGCTGCTTTGCCATGCCAGAGGCGCGGTCCCATGACATCGACACGCTGGCCGACTTTGACCGTTGCGCAGCCGTTTTGGCTGGGCACTAGGGCTTCGTGAACGAAAAAGGGACTTCTCCGCGCAGCAGACCCAAGGCCGCGCGCGCGATGTTGTCGACATTCTTGTCTGCGTCGTAGTTGTCCAGCACCTTCTCCCAGCCGCGCACAGCAACCCCAGCATGCCCGCGTGCGACCAAGGCCCCCGTTGCCGCCTCCAGCGCTTCATGGTCGATCTTGGTGGCGGCGATCGCTGCGCAATCCATGTCCGCTGAGAAGCCGAAGATCCCCGGCAGCATGCGGAACCAGGCGTTCCCCATGACCACCGCGGGCTTGCCCTTCTTGATGGCCTCCCATCCCGCCGTGCCGGAGATGACGGCCACAAACTGCGATTTGGCGATCAAGGTGTGAGTATCCGCATCCGACGGCATGAAGCGGACGTTCGGAATGCGCTTCAGCCGGTGAAAGAACATCGGTCCGCGCGCATAGGCCCCCTGTTTGGGGTTTTCCTTGACATAGATCAGCCAGTCCGGCGGCAGGGAGCGCGACAGGTCCTCAATGGCCAGGCATTGGTCACGATAGCGCCCACCAAGGGCCGAAGTGGTCATCTCGGGCTGCAGGTGCATGGGGAAGTAGACGTACTTGGCGTCGAAATCGACCTTCTGGCCTTCGTAGTCGGCAAGATGTTCGAAATAGGCCAGTTCGTTTTCATCAAAGAAGCGGGCAAAAGGATCGCGCCATTTCGGGAAGTCGCCGTAGATGCGGTTCATGCGGGCCAAGGTCCGCGCCAGATAGACGGGATTGAAGGCGGACAGGGGCTTCTTCGTCAGCGTATAGGCCAGGAAATGGCCAAAGCCCTTGAGGCTGAGGTGACCCTTCTTCGCAGCCTCGGCGTCCATCTTTGGCATGTAAAACAACTCTGTGACCTTGCCCCGTTCAATGGGCCAAGGGGCGGCGTTCGAGGCGGCCAGATCGAACCAGCCGTAGTCCGAGATCTTTTCCATCGAGAACGACGTATTCGGGAAGTGCGACAGGGTCAGGATAATGGTCTTGAGCCCAAGCGAGCGGGCGACGTGATACAGGACTGTGTCATATACTAGGTGGGGGATGTTGAAGAACAGCACGTGGGTCGAGCGCGCGTCGATCAGCTTGCCGGCCATGACGTCGGCCAAAATGTGATAGTAGTCCAGATAATCCTGCAGGTTCTGCAGGTTGTGCGGACGGTAGCGATAGGCCGGACCAAAGCGGTTCATCTGATCCACGGTGGTTTCCATCATCTGGCGGAACTCCGGTTCGGCCAGAAGCTGCAGGTTGGCGGCCCTGTAGGACTGCCCGTCCATCAGATGCCCTCGCTTGGCCCGCCTTGTGTCCATCCGCGACAGCGCGGAGGCTTTGAAATCTGCGTCGGTGTCGCCAAGATGGACGACATCCTCGATCTCGTTTCCGGCCAGCGACTTGAGCCTGTCCAGATAAGGTGTCGTGTACTTTCCCGGCGCATTGCAAAACAGGCGAATTGGCATGGCGGGGCAACCTTCTGGCGAAATCCGTCGTGTGACGGACATTTCGGTCAAATCAGGCCGCAAGGCAAGGAGGTATCAAAGGACCCTGTTAACGGTGTTCAGCGCCAGCCCAGGGTCGGGGCAATCCGGGTCAGGATGGCTTCGATCACATGGGTGTTGTAATCGACGCCCAATTGGTTGGGCACTGTCAGCAGCAGGGTGTCGGCCAGCGCAATCGCCTCGTCCCTGCGCAAGGCGTCAATCAGCGCTTGCGGTTCGGCGGCATAGCTGCGGCCGAAGATGGCACGGGTCCGTTCGTCGATCATGCCGATGGAATCCCGCTCGGGCCGACCTTGGCCAAAAAAGGCGCGGTCGCGGTCGTCCAGCAGCGGGAAGATGCTGCGGCTGACGGAAACGCGGGCAGGGCGGGTGTGCCCGGCCTCGGCCCAAGCCTGCCGATAGGCCAGAATCTGGCGGGCTTGCTGGACGTGGAACGGCTCTCCGGTTTCGTCATCCTTGAGGGTGGAACTTTGCAGGTGCATCCCCTTCTGTGCGGCCCAGATCGCCGTGGCGTTGGAGCCAGAGCCCCACCAGATCCGGTCGCGCAGGCCGGGCGAATGCGGCTCCAGACGCAACAGGCCCGGGGGATTGGGAAACATCGGTCGCGGGTTGGGTTGCGCAAAGCCCTCCCCGTCCAGCACGTCCAGAAAAACCTCGGCATGACCCCGCCCCATGTCGGCGTCCGTCTGACCCTTGGCCGGGGTATAGCCGAAATGGCGGAAGCCTTCGATCACCTGTTCGGGCGAGCCCCGGCTGAGGCCCAACTGCAACCGTCCGCCCGAGATCAGGTCGGCAGCCCCGGCATCCTCTGCCATGTAAAGCGGGTTTTCATAGCGCATGTCGATGACGGCCGTGCCGATCTCGATCGTCTTGGTGCGGGCCCCGATGGCCGCAAGCAACGGAAAGGGCGAGGCCAGTTGCCGGGCAAAGTGGTGAATGCGGAAATCGGCGCCGTCAGCGCCAAGGTCTTCCGCCGCCTGTGCAAGGTCGATGGATTGCAGCAGCGCTTCACCGGCTGACCTTGTCCCGGATTGCGGCGAGGGGGACCAATGGCCGAAGGACAGAAACCCAATCTTCTTCACGGCAACCCCCTTTGCTTTCATCGCAGCATAGAAACAGGCAGGACGAAATCGCAAGCCATTGGCCTGCACATGCCTTGTGCGGATGTTTGTCGGCAATGGTGTCTTGCCCCGCCAATGCGCTATGACAGAGGTTCTGACGAAAGGGGCTTGCATGGCGGTGGTTCTGATCCTTCTGGCGGCTTTGTGGGGGTTGGGCGTGGCCCTGCGTGCCCCGGTGCGGCAACGACTCGTGACGATGGGCGTGATCTGGCTCGCTGCGGGCCTGGCGCTGGGGGTCTTGCCAGAGGGCAATGGACTGCGCCAAATCCTGGGCGGCGATCTGCGGATCTGGGCCGCGCTGAGCGTGCTGGCCCTTCTGGGTCTGGCCTATCTTGTCATTCTGCGCCGGCTGAAACGCCAGGCGCCAGCGCCGGTGGTCCCCGTCGCCAGCGGCAAATTTTCAGCCGAGGAATTGGACCGTTACGCTCGCCACATCCTGCTGCGCGAAATTGGCGGGCCGGGGCAGAAAGCGCTCAGGTCGGCCAAGGTGCTGGTCATCGGGGCGGGCGGCCTGGGCTCTCCGGCTTTGTTGTATCTGGCGGCGGCGGGGGTTGGCGTGATTGGCGTCATGGATGATGACACGGTCGATGCCAGCAACCTGCAACGCCAGATCATCCACAAGGATCAAGGCATCGGCTTGCCGAAGGTGCAATCGGCGATGGAGGCGATCAACGCGCTGAACCCCTTCGTCGAAGTGCGCCCCTATCAACGCCGTTTTGACCATGAGACTGCGGCAGTCCTGGGCGACTATGACCTGATCCTCGATGGTTCTGACAATTTCGACACCCGCTATCTGGTCAACCGCGAAGCGACCAAGGCGGGCAAGCCCCTGATTTCGGCGGCAATCACCCAGTGGGAGGGGCAGATCAGCCTTTATGACCCCGCCCACGGCTCGCCCTGCTATGAATGCGTCTTCCCAGACCGCCCCGCCCCCGGCATGGTGCCAACCTGTGCCGAGGCCGGGGTGGCCGCCCCCTTGCCCGGTGTCATCGGTGCGATGATGGCGATGGAGGCGGTCAAGCACATCACCGGTGCCGGGATGACCCTGCGCGGCCGCCTGCTGATCCACGACGCGCTTTACGCCGAAACCCGCGTGATCTTGCTCACCCGGCGCGGAGATTGCCCGGTTTGTGGTCTGCCGCACTTCGCCCCCCAGGAACCCCAGGCTTCAACATTCAGTTGACAGACTGTTGCGGCCCCCTAAAGCTTAACTGTCGGGTAAAGATTTATCCGGAGCTGTGGGGGATTTGCGATGCTTCAGGAACGGGTCGAGGGGAAATGGCTGGCGGCCTTCCGGCGGGTGTTCGCCCTGAACGGCATCGGGGCCGGGACGAAGGTGGCGATCATTGCCGAGACGCAGTCCCGTCCGGTTCTGGTGCATCTGTCTGAACTGGCCGCCTATCACCTTGGCGCGGATTTCTGCATCATCACCATGCCGACCCCGCCGCAGACCGCCCCGGTTCCGGTGAAATCCACCGGCACGTCCTGGGCGATCCAGCAGAACCGCTCGGTGATCGAGGCGTTGAAGCTGCAGGATGTCATCGTGGATTGCACGGTGGAGGGGCTGATCCATGCGCCGGAGTGGCCGGAGATCGAGGATGCCGGGCGGGCGCGGCTGTTGGTGATCACCAACGAACATCCGGAGATTCTGGAGCGGACCGAACCCAAGGCGGAACATGCAGCACGGGTGACGCTGGGCATTCAGATGCTGCGGGAGGCGTCCGAGATGCGCGTGACCTCGGCTGTGGGTACGGACCTGACGATTGACCTGCGCGATGCGCCCTGTGGGGGAACTCCGGGGTTTTCCACCCAACCGGGCGGGGTGGCGCATTGGCCGGGTGGGCTGTGTCTGGCGTTTCCTGGCAAGAACGCCGTGAATGGAAGGGTTGTGATGGACGTGGGGGACATGAACCTGACGTTCAAGACGTACCTGACCAGCCGGATCGACTTCACCGTTGAGAATGACTTCGTGACCGCCATCAAGGGTGACGGCATCGATGCCCTGCACCTGCGCGAGTACATGGAGGCTTGGGGCGACCGCAACGCTTACGGGATTTCCCATGTGGGCTGGGGGGTGAACCCCGGGGCCAAGTGGGTCTCCGCCGCCATGTACGACAAGCGCGACATGCAGGCGGTGGAGTTCCGCGCCTTGCCGGGCAGCTTCCTGTGGTCGACCGGAGCGAACCAGTATGCGGGACGCTATACGCTCGGCCATTTCGATTTGCCGATGCGCAACTGCACCATCGCTTTGGACGGCAAGATCGTCGTCAAGGCGGGCGTGCTTCAGGGGGAGTTGGCGCTGTAAGCGCCTGAGGGAACACAGATGAGCGATATTTCCGACTACTACGACCTCAGCCGCATCCGCCCTGAAGTGCAGGCCGTCTTGGCCCGCGTCAACGAACTGGGGCGTGACAGGTTCGTGCCGCGTGCCGTGGGCATCGACATTGATGCCAGCTTTCCGGTGGAGAATTACAAGGACTTGGCCGACGAGGGCTTCCTTGGCCTGTGCATCCCGGTGGAATTCGGCGGCATGGGCTTTTCCATGTTCGAATACGCCATGGTGGGGGCCGAGATCGCCAAGTACTGCGGCGCCACGGCGTTGACCTTCAACATGCACAACTCCTCGATGGCATGGTCGCGGTTTACGTTTGAGATGGCGAACCTGACCGACGAAGACCGCGCCGCCTTCGCGCCGTTGCGGGAACGGCAGTTCAGACGGGCGATGGCCGAGAAGGCGATCTATTCGCAGCCGATTTCGGAGGGCGGGCAGAACTGGACATCGAAGCCGAACCAGACTCAGTGCCGCAAGGTGGAGGGGGGCTGGAAGATTTCTGGCTTCAAGAAGTTCGCCAGCCTCGCGGGGTATTGCGATTACTACACCATCGTCTGCACCGAGGTGTTTGAGGGGATGGAGCCTCGGCACGAGGACACCGTGCTGTTCGTCGTCCACAAGGATGCGCCGGGGCTGTCGGTGAAAGGCGATTGGGACCCGCTGGGGATGCGCGGAACGAACTCGCGTGATCTGATCCTGAAGGATGTGTTTGTCACGGAAGAAGATATGCTGATGCCGCGCGGCATCTTCGGCAAGACGCTGCCGAACTGGCCGCACATGATGGCGACGCTGAGCCCGACCTATATGGGGCTGGCGCAGGGCGCCTATGACTTCATGATCGACTATCTGAAAGGCAAGACCCCCGGCCAGCCGCCGATCGACCGTCGGATGTATGCCACCAAGCGCATCACGGTTGGGAAGATGTACGCCCGTCTGGCCAACATGCGCGCTTTGTGGTGGCAGGCGTTTTCCGAGGCGAAGCCCTTCCCGTCGAAGGCCGAGGTGATGCGAATGTATGCCGCGCAGTACAACGTCATGGAAGGCGTGCAGGAGATTGCGGCGCTGGCGATCCGCACCTGCGGTGGCCAGTCGATGCTGAAATCCTTGCCGCTGGAGCGGATGTATCGCGACAGCCGCTGTGGGGCGCTGATGCTGCCCTATACCTCTGAAATCATGGAGGATTACATGGGCGTATTGGCGCTGTACGAGATGGACGAGATCGACGACGCCCCCGGCGATGAGGGCGCGGCAAGATCGTCTCTGTGGCGCGGAGATGCCGGTTCGTTGAAGGCGCTGCGCTGAGGTGGCGCGCGAGCAGGTCCATGCCATCGGCTTCTCGACAGCCGAGCCGCAGGCGGTCTGGGCCATTGCCCGCGACTTTTGCGGGCTGTGGCATCCGGCTTTGGCGACCATGCAGGCCGAACGCGGACCGAATGGTGCGCTGATCCGCGCCTTCACCGCGAAGGGCGAGGGCAAGACCTATCGCGAGCAGTTGACTTATTTCTCGGACAGCGACCGAACCTATGCTTACCGGCATCTGGAGGGCATTGAAGGCGCGCAAAGCTACAACGCCCGGCTGACCGTGGGTGCGGCGGAGCGAGGCGGTTCGGTGATCACGATGACGGCCACGCTGCAGGCTGCTCCAGCGCGCGCGGCGCAGATTGCGGTCGGGACGAAGGCAATCTTCGACGACGGTATTTCCGCCCTTGCCATGCTGGCAGAGGCTGGGGTTACATCGGAAGCGGTGCAGCCGCCGTCGCCCCCCGTCCCGATTGAAACCTTGTTGATTGACGACCTGCCAAGGCTGGCTTTGTCTGTCACATCCACGAAACCCGGCCCGCTGGTGATGTTCCTGCATGGCATCGGCGGAGGACGGTTCAACTGGACGGCGCAGCTTGGGGCCGTGGGCGGCGTCGCCCATGCGGCGGCCATGGATTTACGGGGATATGGCGAGTCCACGCTTGGCCCACGCCAGACAGGTGTGGACGACTACATCGCCGATATCCTGCGGGTGCGGCAGGTGCTGGGCGCTGACAAGCTGGTGCTGGTGGGGCTGTCCTACGGGTCCTGGATTGCCACCTCGTTTGCCATGCATTATCCGGAGCTTCTGGCCGGGTTGGTGCTGTCGGGCGGCTGCACGGGCATGTCGGAAGCCGGACCAGAGGAGCGCGAGTCGTTTCGGGTCAGCCGCGAAGTGCCGTTGAACGCAGGTCAGGTGCCCGCCGACTTCGCGCCGGCCGTGGTGAAGGTTCTGGCGGGCCCAAATGCCTCGGACGCGGTGCGCGAGGCGCTGCGGGCGTCGATGGCGTCGATCCCGGCCTCGACCTACCGCGATGCGCTGTTGTGCTTCACCAACCCGTTGGAGCGGTTTGACTTCTCGCGCCTGACGATGCCGGTTTTGTTGATGACCGGAGAATTTGACCGTCTTGCACCGCCGGCCGAAATTCGGGGGATCGCGGGCCGCATCCTCGACAGGGCGCCGCAGCCGGATGTTCGGTTCGAGGTGATCGAAGGCGTCGGGCATGTTTGCAACGTAGAGGCTCCGGAGGTTTACAATCGGCATCTTATGGATTTTCTCGCGAAGGTGATCGCGTGAACCAGCTGCCGCGCCGGGCGCAAAACCGCATCGACAAGGAACAGGCCATTCTTGCCGCTGCATTGAAGGTGTTCTCGCAGAACGGCTATTCGGGGGCTTCGGTCGATGCCGTCGCGGCGGAGGCGAGGATTACCAAGCCGACGCTGTATCAGTATTTCGACAGCAAGGAGCAATTGTTCACCGCTATGATGCGGGCCAAGCGCGATGACCTGCTGCAGCCGTTTGACTCCCAGGGGTCCGGCAGCTTGGTTGAACAATTACACGCCTTCGCCTGGCATTATGCCGACACGGTGATGCGGCCCGACATGCTGTCGCTCGCCCGGTTGATTATTGGCGAGGTGCAGCGGTTTCCCGAGATTGGGCGGGCCTATCAGGCCTCTGGCCCCGACAAGGTGCTGGCAGGTGTGATGGATTGGCTGGAGGGGCGGCGGGCGGCTGGCCTTCTGGTCTTTGACGATGCTGAACTTGCGGCGCAGGATCTGTGGGGGCTGATCCTGTCGGCCCCGCGGACGCAGGCGCTGTACATGCCGGATGCCCCGCCGGACCGCGCCGGAATTTCCCGCTACCTGACCAACGGCCTGCGCGTCTTCCTGAAAGCCTACTCCACCCATCCCGCCAGCGATCTGACCTGCCTTGAAAACCTGCCAAGCCCTCCTCCCACAGGTGAACCATGACCCTTGACGACTACATCGCCGACCCGGCGAACCGCTTTGCCACCGTCGCCATGGCCGACAGCAATGGCCTGTTGCGGGGGCAGATGGTGTCCACGCGCAGCCTGAAAGGCATTGCACAGGCGGGAATGGGCATGGCCCCGGCGCAACTGTCGCTGGACCCGACCGATGTGCTGCTGAACATGCCGGGAGTGACGGACGACACCGGCGATTTTCACGATGACCCGCTGCAGCTTGACCCTTCGTCGATCCGCCGCCTGCCGTGGTCGAAGCCGGGCTATGATCTGCTGGTGCTGTCGAACTTCACCGGCACGACAGCCGAGATCTGCCCTCGCGCCCTTTTGCGCAAGGTCATCGGCCGGGCCGGCGCCGCCGGCTTGGTGCCGAAATACGGGATGGAGCTTGAATATACCCTATTCGACGAAACCCCTGAAAGTGCCCGGGCCAAGGGCTATCGCAACCTCAAGACGGCCACGATGCACCCCAGCCACGACCTGATCCTGTATCAGGCGATGCAAACCGAATGGTACGAGGCGGTTGCGGGCATCTGCGAGCCTTTGGGCATTGACCTTGCCAAGATGCATGAGGAAATCGGTTCCGGCTTCATGGAGGCCTGCATTGGCGCAGGCGAGGGCGTCGGGCCGGCCGATCAACTTGTGCTGCTGAAGAACTTCATCCGGGCGTTGGCCTTGCGACAGGGCCGATCCGTTACCTTCATGCCGCGCTGGAGCGAAGAAGCCGACAGTCAGTCGATACACCTTCATGTCAGCCTGAAAGACACATCGGGTGCGACGTTGTTCCATGACCCAAGCCGCCCACATGGCATCTCGCAGACCTTTCGGTATTTCCTGGGTGGATTGCAGAAATACATCGGCGATCTGTCGTTGATCTTCCTGCCGACCGTCAACTCCTACCGCCGCTTTGCCCCCGGCACCTTCGCACCACCGGGTCTGACATGGGGCTATGAAAACCGCACCACCTGTTTCCGCGTCGTGGGTCATGATGCCGGATCGCTCCGTGTCGAAAACCGACTACCGGGGGGAGACACCAACCCCTATCTGACCTCTGCAGCCACCTTTGCCGCCGGCATAGCCGGCGTCTTGGAACGGATCGAGCCGGAAGCAGAGGTCTTGGGCAACGGTCACGCCAACCCCGCCCCCGGTCCGGACTATGCCCGCTCCATGCCCGAGGCGATTGAACGGCTGCGGGGGTCGGAATTTGCAAAAGACTGGCTTGGCCCGCGCTTTGTGGAAACCTTCTCGGCAACCAGAGAAAGCCAGCACGACGCGTTTCGCAAGAAGGTGCCGGACGTCGAACTGGCCCGCTTCTTCGATCTGGGGTGACAGCCTTCCGCCCCCCCTGACAAGGTGTTCCCGTGTCGCAAACGGGGCACGACGGCGTGCCATCCAGTCTGGACCATAGCCTTTGGCCTCGAATCGCAGCGCCCAAGGCTTGAAGCATTGCGTGCCTGTGCCTCCAGATCCGGCCAGCGCGCGGCGACCTCTGCCTGGTTTAGACTCTAAAATGTGCCCAGAACCCCTGAAACTCAGGGGTGAACAACGGTCCCAAGGCCATGCAGGCTCATTCGTCTGAGGATATCTTCGCGCAGGCCTTGTCAGATGCTCACGCCGAGATAGAGTGTAAAGCCATTGGCAAACGGAGGCGCGCAGTTCTCTGAGTTCAATGACGCGACTGACTTTGGGGGAGGTCAAGATGTCTGGTCATATGCTGTTGGACAGACAGAAGCTCGCACTCGCATTTTCCGAGATAGAGGTCATTCGCAAATCCCTGCCAGAGGCGGCGCTGACCGTCCTCGCCCAGGAAGTGGTCAAGCGGGTCGCCGACAACTTGAACGTCATGTTGCCTGTCGACGTTCGACCGAGTTCCGAGGAAATCGACGCCCTCTGCGAGGCGCTTTTTTCACCCGATGAAGCTGCGGCCATCACCCTGATCGAACAGGCGCAGCGCAAAGGTGCAAGCTATGACGCCCTATACCGCTTCTACTTGGCCGAGGCGAGCCGAAGGCTTGGGGCGTGGTGGGACGAGGACAAGGTCTCGTTCTACAGGGTGACCATCGCCGCAGGGCGGATTTATGCCATTCTGCGCATTCTGCGGCTGCAAAAAAGCACCCACACCCCTGATCTGCGCCGCGCAGCGATGTTCGCGGTTGTCCCCGGCGAGAACCACACGCTGGGTATTGCGATGGCGGCTGACATGGCGCGGGACCGGGGTTGGGATATCGACCTTTTCCTTGGTTATAGGCACGAGGAACTTGTCGACCTCATGGCACAACGCGATACAGCGTTGATTGGCCTCTCCGCGACAACCAAAAGGTCACTGCCCGCCCTGCTGAAACTGATCGTGGCGTTGCGGATCAGCAAACCGAAAGCCAAGATCCTGGTCTGTGGCCCAATCGCCGCCGGTGACGTGGCCATTGCCGGGATCACGGGAGCAGATGCCGACGTTGGCGACTTTGAATCAGCCTTGATTCAGATGGAACGTCTGGTCAATTCTGGATTGGCTGATCCGATCTGACCCCTAGCATGGATCGGAATCGGGTGGGGCGACGGACGGGCCTCCGCCGCGCGGACTGCACGCCACCCTCTGATCTGAAAAGGTTCGGGTGCCATGTGGCGGGTCTTCGGATCATAAGCTGACAATCCGTAGGAAAGGCGCCCGACCGCGTTCTGCCTCTCTTCAATTGGGCAAACCTGCTTTCTTGGCCCCAGGAAGACTGCAACGGACGCCGCAGGGAAGCCAAAAGGCACAGGTTCAGTCTCCCTTCCCTCATGCCGCCTGACGCCGCGCCAGAACTGTTGCCATGGTCTGCCCCATGGCCGAGGGGTTTGGCGCGACAGTTATTCCAGCGGCGGCGAGGATTTCCACCTTCTCTTGCGCGCTTTCCCCGAAGGCCGAGACGATGGCCCCGGCGTGACCCATCTTGCGGCCCTTGGGCGCCGACAACCCGGCGATGTAAGCCACGACCGGCTTGCGCATCTGGTCGCGCGCATAGGCGGCAGCCTCGGCTTCCTGCGGGCCACCGATTTCGCCGATCATCATCACGGCATCGGTCTCGGTGTCAGCCTCGAACAGTTCCAGAATGTCGCGGAAGCTTGACCCGTTGATGGGATCACCGCCGATGCCGACTGAGGTGGAGACGCCGATGCCCAAAGCCTTCATCTGCGCGGCAGCCTCATAACCCAGAGTGCCGGAACGGCCAACGATGCCAATGCGGCCCGGCATGTAGATATGCGGCGGCATGATGCCCATGAAGCCTTTGCCGGGTGAGATCACCCCGGCGCAGTTCGGCCCGATCAGGCGCAGTTTGCGCTCCACCGGGTAGCGGCGCAGGAAGCGCTTGACGCGCATCATGTCCTGACTGGGGATACCGTCGGTCACGCAGACGGCGGTGCGGATGCCGGCATCCGCAGCCTCCATGATCGCATCTGCCGCGAAGGGCGGTGGCACGAAGATGAGGGAGGCTTCAGCGCCGGTTGCTTCAACGGCTTCCCGGACGGTGTTGAAGAGCGGACGGTCAAGGATGGTCTCGCCGCCCTTGCCGGGGGTGACGCCGCCTACGACGTTGGTGCCGTGCTTGATCATGTCGGCGGCGTGGAAGCTGCCGATGCGGCCCGACATGCCCTGAACGATGACGCGGGTCTTTTCGGTGATGAGAATGGCCATGTGGTCCTCCTTCAGGCGGCTTTGCGGGGGCGGGCGGAGACGGCGGCAGCGGCGGCCTCGGCGAGCGAGTCGGCCGAGATCAGCGGCAGGCCGGAGGTGCGGATGATCTCCTGACCTTCCTCGACATTGGTGCCTGCCAGACGGACAACCACCGGGATGGTCAGGCCGACCTCTTTGTAAGCCTGCACCACGCCTTGGGCGACCCAGTCGCAGCGGTTGATGCCGGCGAAGATGTTGACAAGGATGACCGAGACATTGCCATCCGCCAGCACGGTACGGAACGCCCGCACCACCCGCTCGGGCGAGGCGCCGCCGCCGATGTCGAGGAAGTTGGCCGGCTCGCCGCCCGCCAGCTTGATCATGTCCATCGTGGCCATCGCCAGACCGGCGCCGTTGATGATGCAGCCGATATCGCCCTCAAGGCCGACATAGGACAGGCCATGATCGCCCGCGGTGCTTTCGCGCGGGTCCTCCTGGCTGCGGTCGCGCAGTTCGGCGATTTGCGGCTGGCGGAACAGGGCATTGGTGTCGAAGGACATCTTGGCATCCAGCGCCACAAGGTCGCCAGATCGCGTGATGACCAGAGGGTTGATCTCGACCATCACCGCATCCAGGTCTCGGTAGGCGCGGTAGCAGGCGCGGAGTGTGGTGACCATCTGGGCGATCTGCCCGCCTTTCAAGCCCAATTGGAAGGCCAGTTCCCGGGCTTGAAACTCGGTCAGGCCGATGGCCGGGTCGATCGACATACGGCGTAGGGAGTTCGGGTCCTTGTCCGCCAGATCTTCAATCTCCATCCCGCCATGGGCCGAGGCGACGATCATGATCCGCTCGGATTTCCGGTCCAGCACGAAACCGAGGTAGAGTTCCTGCGCGATATCCGAAGCGCCCTCGACCCAGACGCGGTAAACGCCCTTGCCGTTGGCGTCGGTCTGCTTGGTGACAAGCTGCTTTCCGAAGAGGGTGGCGGCGAAGGCATGCACCTCATCCGGGGTCTTGCACAGTTTCACACCGCCTGCGGCCCCGCGTCCGCCGGAGTGGATCTGCGCCTTGACGACCCAGGCATTGCCGCCCAGTTCCCGCGCCCGGTATCCCGCCTGTTCGGGGCTATAAGCCAACCCGCCACGCGGCACCGGCACGCCGAAGCGGGCGAGGATTTCCTTGGCCTGATATTCGTGAATGTCCATCTGTCCCTCCCCTATTTTGCGGCGATGGCGTCGGCGAGAACCAGCACGTTCATCGCCATCCGTTCCGAGGCCGCATCAATCATGCGGCCATCCAGTTGTGCTGCCCCTTTGCCCTGTGCCTCGGCCTTGCGTAGTTCCTCGATGATGCGGCGGGCGCGGGTCACCTCAGTGTCCGGCGGCGAGAAAACCTCGTTTGCAAGATTGATCTGCGAGGGGTGGATCGCCCATTTCCCCTCACACCCCAAGGCCGCTGCCCGCCGGGCCCCCTCCTTGTAACCTTCCGGATCGCTGAAATCGCCGAACGGGCCGTCGATCGCCCGCAGACCATAGGCACGGCAGGCCACCACCATCCGGCTGATCGAGGCGTGCCACTGGTCGCCCGGATAGTGCGGGTTCAGCCCGCCGATATTCGTGGTCCGTGCCCGCATCGAGGCCGCAAAATCTGCCACGCCGAAGTGCAGAGCCTCCAGCCGGCCGCCGAACTGGGCGATGGCTTCAACGTTTGCCATGCCGAGGGCGGTTTCAATCAAGGCCTCAAGGCCGACGCGGGTGCTGAAGCCCTTGGCCTGCTCGATCTGGTTGACCATGGCTTCCACCATGTAGAGGTCGCCTGTAACGCCGACCTTGGGCACCAGCAGCGTATCGACGCGGTCGCCAGCCTGCTCCATCACGTCAACCACGTCGCGGTACATGTAGTGGGTGTCGAGCCCGTTGATCCGTACCGAAACCGTCTTGCCCTTGGCGCGCCAATCGATGTCATTCAGCGCCTGAATGGCGTTCTTCCTCGCTTGCACTTTCTCGGAGGGAGCAATCGCATCCTCCAAGTCCAAAAAGACGTAATCCGCCGGACCATCCGCCGCCTTGTCGATCATCGTGGGGTTCGAAGCCGGAACCGCCAGTTCCGAGCGTTGCAGACGCGCTTTGCGCATGGGGTGAAGGGTGTGGCTCATCTGGAAGTCCTCTTATTCTGCGGCAATCTGGGCGGCTTGGATCATGGGCTGGGCGTAGATGGCCTGCGCTGCAGCGACTCCCGAGCCGAATTCAATCTTGGCCCCTGCCGCCGCCAAGCACAGTTCGGCCAAGGCGATGGCGGTCAGGCACATGCCCTCGTTGCTGTCGCCGATATGGCCAATGCGGAAGACTTTGCCCGCCAAGGGACCAAGGCCCGAACCGAACGAGGCGTTGTAACGGTCGTACCCGATGCGGATGACGTCGCGCGCGTCGACACCTTCGGGCGTGCGGATTGCGGTGACGGTGTCAGAGTAGAGCGAGGGGCTTTCGGCACAAACCTCTAGCCCCCAGGCCTTCACGGCGGCGCGGACGCCTGCGGCAAGGCGACGGTGGCGGGCGATGACGTTTTCAGGACCTTCTTCCGCGATGCGGGCGAGGGCGGCACGCAGGCCGTGCAGCAGTTGGACGGGCGGGGTGTAGGGGTAATAGCCGGTTTCGTTGTTCTTGATCTGGTCGGAGAACTCAAAATAGGCGCGGCGCATGTTTGCGGTTTCCGAGGCCTTCAGCGCCTTCGGGCTGACGCCCAGAATGCCCAGACCCGGCGGCAACATCAGGCCCTTCTGGCTGCCGGTGACCGCCAGATCGACGCCCCAGGCATCCATCTCGAACGGCAGGCAGCCGATGGAGGACACGCCATCGACGAACAGCAACGCGTCGTGGAAGCTTTCATCCATCACCCGCCGCACAGCGGCGATGTCAGAGGTGACACCGGTGGCGGTTTCATTGTGGGTGACGAAGACCGCCTTGATCTCGCCCTTGCGATCCGCCCCCAACTTGCGGCCGAATTCGCTGATGGGCGCACCTGCACCCCACGGCAGGTCGATCAGGTCAACCTCCAGCCCCAACCGCTGCGCCATCTGCGCCCACAGGACCGAGAACTGGCCATGTCGCGCCATCAGCACGCGGTCGCCGGGCGAGAGTGTGTTGGTAATCGCCGCCTCCCACGCGCCGGTGCCAGAGCCGGGGAACAGCAGCACATGGCCGTCTTCGGTGCGGAACAGCGCCTTCAGGTCGCGAAACATGCCGACATTGGGCTCGCCGAAGTCATGGGCGCGGTGGTCCTGCATTGGCACGTTCATCGCTTGCCGGACGCTTTCGGGAACGTTGGTCGGGCCGGGAATGAACAGGTGATTGATGCCAGTGCGCATGGGGTCCTCCGCTTTGCTGGAACCTCCTTTGGCACCGGCGCGGAATTGTGCAAAATGAAAACAGGTTGCGCTGTGAATGCGAAAGTTTACAGAATTTCAGAACTGTAATATTGTAAACACGACAAATCTTCAGATGTGTGCGACGGTATGCAAAAGACCTTCATTGGCCCCCATCTGCGGCGTCTTCGGTTGGAACGCGGGGAAACCCAGGGTGCCATGGCCAAGGTGCTTGGCATAAGCCCGTCCTATGTCAACCTGCTGGAAAACAACGAAAGATCGGTATCAGTTCAGGTCCTGCTGCGGGTGTTTGAGGCTTATGGCGTCGATTGGCGCGACATTGCCGAAGAGGATGGCACAGCCCAGCTTGCCGACCTGCGGGCGGTGATCCAGGGGCCGCTGTTTACACAAACCCGACCCGACCTGCCGCAACTGCGGGCAGCCTTGGTCCATGCTCCGGGACTGGTGCAAAGCTTCATGACGCTTTACCGCAGCTATCAGGTGGTATCGGACCAGTTGCTTTCGCTGACGGAAAGCGGCGGGCCGCAGCTGACCGCCTCGCCCGAGGCGGCCGTGCACGACGTCTTCCGCCGCAACCGCAACCATTTTCGCGAGCTAGAAGAAGTCGCCGGATCCTTCTGGCCCGAACCGATTGACCGCGATGAGCTTTACGTCGCCCTGAAACGCCGACTGCGGGACAGGCTGGGCGTCAACGTTCGCCTTTGCCGGGTGGAGGATCTGCCGGGAGCCCTGCGCCAATATGACGAAACCCGCCGGGAGATTCTGCTGTCCGAGGCGCTGGATCACCCCAACAGGACCTTCCAGCTGGTGCATATGGCTGGGTTGCTGGAGCAGCGCGCCCTGCTGGATGCCCTGATCCAGCGCAGCGGTATCACGGACCCACGCGGTGTGGCGCGCCTGCGGGTGGAGCTGGCGAACTATTTCGCCGCCGCCGTGCTGATGCCCTATGCGGCATTTCTGGCCGAGGCGAAGGCATCAAAATACGACTTCGACCATATCGCCACCCGCTTCGGTGTCAGCTTTGAACAGGCCTGCCACCGCGCCACCACCTTGCAGAGGGAAGGCGCCCAGGGTGTGCCGTTCTTCTTTCTGCGCATTGACAAGGGCGGCAACGTGACCAAGCGCTTCAACGCGTCCGACTTCCACCTTGCCGAATACGGCGGCGCATGTCCTCGGCTGGATGTTCACACCAGTTTCCGCACACCGGGCCGGATCATGCCGCAGTTTGTCGAGATGCCCGACCGCAGCCAGTTCTTCGTCTTCTCGCGCACCGTCGACCGCCCGACCTGGGAGCGGCACGCGCAGGACAACCGGCTGGCGGTAGCGATGGGCTGCGCGATCCAATACGCGCCCGAGATTGGCTATGCCGAGACCTTCTCGATGCCGGATGCAAGGATGACGCAGATCGGCATCAACTGCCGGATTTGCCCCCGCGCCAACTGCGACCAAAGAGCGCATCAGGCAGCGATCCTGACCCAACCGGTCGACGAATTGCGGCGCGGAGTAACGCGGTATGACGTTTAGCTGAAGAAGCCCGGCCCGGCCCGGCCCAGCAATTCTGCTGCAAGGGCGCGGCCAAGATCGGCGCCATCGGCGATAGGGCCACGCAGGTCCCCAGTGATCACCTTGGAGCCATCCGGGCGGAGAATCTCGCCGCGCAGCCACAGCGAGCCGCCGTCCAGCACGGCAAGCCCTGCAATCGGCGTTTCGCACGATCCGTCCAGGTGGGCGAGGAAGGACCGCTCTGCCGTCAGTTGCTGGCCGGTGGGCGTGTGGTGAATGGCGGCCAGCATCGCCTCGGCCCTTGGGTCGGCGGTGCGACGCTCGATGCCAATGGCACCTTGGGCGACGGCGGGAAGCATTTCCTCGACAGCAATCGCAGAGCGAGCAGCGTGGGCCATGCCCAGACGGTTCAGGCCAGCCATGGCCAGGAAGGTCGCCGACGCCACACCGTCGGCCAATTTCTTCATGCGAGTCTGCACGTTACCGCGAAACTCCACCAGTTTCAGGTCCGGCCTCCGATGCGCCAGTTGTGCCCGCCGCCGCAAGCTGGAGGAGCCGACAACGGCCCCTTGCGGCAGGTCCATCAGCGCCGGAACGGTGGGCGAGACGAAGCCATCGCGCACGTCTTCGCGCGGCAGGTAGCAGTCCAGCAACAGGCCCGCGGGCTGTACCGTCGGCATGTCCTTCATGGAATGCACAGCAATGTCGATGCCGCCAGCCAGCAGGGCCTCTTCAATCTCGCGGGTGAAAAGCCCCTTGCCGCCGATTTCCTTCAGCGCCTTGTCGAGGATCTGGTCGCCGGTGACCTTGATCACCACCACCTCAAACGCCTCTTCGGGTAGCGAGAACGCCTCCATCAGACTGCGCCTGACCTCATGCGCTTGCCACAAAGCAAGCGGAGAACCACGGGTGCCGATCTTGAAGGGTTGGGCGGGGCTGGGAAGCGCGTGTGTCATGGCTTAGGCATAACGCTGTCAATCTGCCCTGACAACTGGCACAAGACGGTCAATTCATCCTATGCTGCTGAAGACACATTCGACACGGAGCCTGCCATGACCCAGAAAACCCTTTTGCGCGCTTTGGCGGGCGAGATCCTTCCCACCCCGCCGATCTGGATGATGCGGCAAGCCGGGCGCTATCTGCCCGAATACCGCGCCACGCGGGCGCAGGCCGGGGACTTCCTGTCGCTGTGCTACAACTCGGACCTGGCGGCGGAAGTGACGCTGCAACCGATCCGCCGCTATGGCTTTGATGCCGCAATCCTGTTCGCCGACATCTTGCTTTTGCCGCAGGCTTTGGGGGCGGATCTGTGGTTTGAAACCGGCGAGGGCCCACGTTTGTCGACCATCACGACGATGGCCGGGGTCAAGGCGCTGAAGCCGAAGGACGATATTCACGACAAACTGGCGCCGATCTATGAAACCATGCGGATTCTGGCGCGGGAATTGCCGAAAGAGACGGCGCTGATCGGCTTTGCCGGCGCGCCTTGGACCGTGGCGACCTATATGATCGCCGGGCGCGGGTCCAAGGACCAGGGCGCGGCACATGCGCTGAAGGCTTCGGACCGGGCGACGTTCTCGGCCCTGATCGACGTCATCACGGAGGCCACGATTGATTACCTGTCGATGCAGGTGCAGGCGGGGGCGGAAGTGGTGAAGCTGTTCGACTCGTGGGCTGGCAGCTTGAAAGGTCAGGATTTCACCGATTTCGCCGTGAAGCCCGCGGCCCGCATCATCTCGGCGCTGAAAGCCAAGCATCCCGGCTTGCCTGTCATCGCCTTCCCGCGCGAGGCGGGTGAGGGTTATGTCGGCTTTGCGGCTGCCACCGGGGCGGATTGCGT
>NZ_CBBQHX010000051.1:0-21306 GCF_964946895.1 Stagnihabitans sp.
GGCACAGCCGCAGAATGGGTGCCAGATGTCCGACGGCTTCGACCAGACATGCCGTGGGAAGACGTCCTTCGGGTGGTCAACTCTGGCCTTCCCAAGGAATCACAGCCATGGACACAAGCCCGGTTGATCAGGGCGACAAAGACGTTTGTAAAAGAAGGTCTGCTGCCGGAAGCCATCCTTGGCCGTGCCGTGCGCGCTTCGAAAGATGACCGACTTCCCGCCATCATTGCGGCGATCAAGGGGGCCGACCCAGAGATCACCCTGCAAGCCATTTGCGACCGGCTGGAGAACATGCGCGAGCGCACGCCACGCGGTCGAACCAAGTGGCAGCCGTCATCGGTCAAGATGCTGCTTGAGCGGGCGGAGCGGTTGGAATTGTTGTCCTAACCGTCGGTATGCGGGTCACCGATTCGCGAAAGTGATCTACACTTCTAGATTTTGTGCCGAAAGGGGTCGGTGCTACAACATCCGCGAACACATGAGCGTAGCCTACATTTCTCCTTAAACATCCGATGCTTACGCGGAGGCGCTCATAATTTGGTTGAACTGCGGTCACCTGCCAAACGCGGTTCAATGTGAAAAAACAGTTGCCGGACCATAAGTTGCGTGCCATCACTTCTCTTGTCGCACAAATCCGTTTATGACGCGTTCTTGCGACGAAATAACGAAGGTCCATCAAGAGACCATCGAGGGCATATGAATACGAGCACGCTTAACCCTTCGCCAGGCTCCATAGCTAGCACAATCAGTGCTAACGCTGCTCGTCTGTCTGAGGCTTTGAACACCCACATGCGTAACAGTTTTCAGCCTGAGAGCCGGAAGACTTTGCGCAAATTCCATCCTGCAGAAGTGTCCGAACTGACCCGCATAAGCATGTCGAACCTTCGGACTCGCCATCAAGAGGGCGACTTTCCGGAAGTTGAGACCGATGCGCGCGGTCGGCGCATTTACACGGCGGAGGAGATCGACGTCATTCGCAGGGTCATGTCACGTACGGGCCGCAACGGGGATTCATATCTGCCCGGTCGGCGCGACGGTGACGGCCTGCAAGTGATCTCTGTAGTCAACTTCAAAGGTGGGTCCAGCAAGACCACCTCGGCGATCCATCTTGCACAGCGCTACGCTTTGAGGGGCTATCGGGTTCTCGCGGTCGACATGGATCCGCAGGCCAGTTTGACCACGATGTTCGGTTATCGGCCGGAAATCGAGTTTGCGGAAACCGGTACAATCTACGACGCCCTACGTTACGACGATCCGGTGCCGATGAGCCAGGTCATCCGCAAGACCTATTTCCACAACCTTGATCTGGCGCCGGCTGGCCTCCTCTTGTCCGAGTATGAGACCGAGACCGCCTATGCCCTTCAACATCGCATCGACCCTCCATTCACTCAACGACTTGCAATCGCCTTGGACGAAGTGGAAAGGGATTACGATCTGGTCCTGATCGATTGCCCCCCGCAACTTGGGTTCACGACGATGACGGCCCTGCTGGCATCGACAGGGCTTCTTATTACCGTTGTACCAAGCATGCTCGACGTCGCTTCGATGGCGCAATTCCTTGAAATGGCTGGGGAAACTGTACGAGTTCTTGAGGAATCCTCTGGCCCGACCGATTGGAAGTTCCTCAAATTCCTGATCGCGCGATACGAGCCGACCGATGTGCCACAGTCGCAAATGGCGGGCTTTCTACGCTCTATCCTACTGGATCAGGTCCTGACCAATCCCATGCTGAAGTCGACTGCGATTTCTGACGCAGGCATGACGCAGCAGACAATCTATGAACTCGACCCTACTCAGGTCATCCGCAAGACGCTTGATCGCATTCTGGAAAGTGTGAACGGCGTCGCTGATGAGTTTGAAAAGGTCATCCAGGAAGCCTGGGGACGGAGAACAGACTGATGGCTCGCCGCAACATATTCCAACCTCCACCGCCGCCGCCAGAGCCTGCCACCGAGGCTGTGGCTCCTGACAGCAGGCCCAGATTTCCCAACACCGGGGCCATGTCTGGCGTAAAGTCGACGCTGCGCGACCTATCGTCCAATGCAGTACGCGAAATTGATCCCGCTCTCATCGATGATGGCGGCCCTAAAGACCGGCTTACCATCACAGATGCCGACGTTGCCGATCTGGTGCAAAGCATTCGCGCCCATGGGCAGCAAGTTCCGATCATGGTGCGTCCGCTTGTCGACTATCCGGGGCGGTATCGCATCGTTTATGGTCGGCGGAGACTACGTGCGCTGAAACTGGCTGGCATCCCCGCAAAGGCTCTCATCCGGACACTGACAGACGAACAAGCGATCTTGGCGCAAGGCCAGGAGAACAGCCTTCGTCTGGATCCCAGCTTCATCGAGAAGGCAATCTTTGTCACCGATCTGACTGACGGCGGCTATGATCAATCGGTGGTGCTGGATGCACTTGCGATCGACAAGCCCATGCTGTCCCGGATGACCAAGGTCGCACGAACGGTTCCGCTTGGGGTTGTCCAATACATTGGGGCAGCTCACGGCATCGGCCGTCGTCGCTGGGAGGAGTTGGCGGACCTGGTTCGCGACAAAGGCATCGCCATTGAAACGCTCGTTGCCGCTCTGCCAGTCGCGTCTCGTGACTTGGGATCAGACGAAAGATTCGCTTTGGTCGCTGATGTGGCGATGAAGGCTGCACAGTCAGAGGCCACGCAAGTGGGCCCCCCCCCTGCCCTGCCCATCGTACATGCGGACGGCTCAAAGGTTGCTGAAATCAAAGAAACCCCACGGTCTGTGATCATCAGGTTTACGGGCTCTGAACAGCCCGAGTTCACAAAGTGGATTCGCGAACATGCCGAAGTAGAGGTCTTACGCCTTTACGAGGCCTGGAAGTTGGCCGCCTCGGCCGACTGAACGTCAACGAGCAGATCAACAACAAAGGGAGCACTCGCAGCCAAAGGAAAAAGAAAGAGCCCCCCAAAGTCACCCTCGGAGAGCCCAATCTGTTGCTTAGCATCTTCAGGTTTACCAGCTTCTCCCCGCCAGTCAAGAACAACCGATTCGGTTGAGTGGACGGATATTGCCGAAAACGAGCAAAATCCTCGGTGCTTTGCCGTGGCAGCTTCAGCTTAGGCTTGCTGTGAAGAAAATATGGCCTTTCAACACATCGCCGCGCCCGTTGGGCAGCGGACATCAGAGGTATTGCCTGCAGACATTGGTCGCCCTGACAGGTTCCTGCTTATCGACACTATTCGGCGGGCAAGTTCGGCCCTAGGCCTGAAGGCCCCAGTCATTGCAACTCTCGATGCTCTTCTGTCCTGCCTTCCACCGCGCAGAAACCACAACGTCGTATTTGCCTCCAACGCGACCTTAACGTTCAAGCGCAACGGAATTTCCGATCGCACACTTCGTAGACATATTGAGCAGCTGACAGACGCAGGTTTCCTCCATCGGTCAGACAGCCCCAACGGGAAGCGGTTCAGCAAGAGCGACAGCTCCTCAGGCGCCGTGCTGCGCTTCGGAATCGATCTTGGGCCCCTATTCGATTCCTACACGAAACTTTGCGATTTGGCTGACGAATGCTCCGAACGGGCGAGCCATATTTCCTTTCTGCGCGCCAAGCTTCGAACAGCAATCGCTAGAACCTTGGACCAAACGGGCCCGACCAGCATGCTTGAATATGCCCAACGTGCAATGCGCAGAAAACTGACGGCTAATGAGATCGTGGCTATGATGGACAATCTCGTGGCAGTTGAGGAATACACGTCTGTAGAACAGTGCGAAAAGGAAGCGTTCGCAGGCAAAATGACCGTTACTGGCGGACAAATTGACCGTCATCTTCAGAACTCAAAAAAAGAACCTTTAGATTCTGATGGAGAGGTGGCGGCTTCAAACTCAGTTGCCGCACACAAGCAGCTTTCGCTAGGAAGTCTGGTGCAGGCATGCCCAGAAGCAATGAGTTACATGCAACAAGCGCCAACAGGTGCGGCTGATGTGGTCAACCATGCTAAGACGCTTGCTCCAATGATGGGAATTGACCGGGCGACCTACCTAGCTGCTGAAAAGAAACTCGGAGAACTCGGAACGGCCGTGGCGGTTTGGGGTTTGCTTGAGATGCAAAGCAAAATCCGCCAACTCGGCGCATATTTCCGAGCAGTGACCACCGGAAAAAGAAGCGATGACTTCGACCCGTGGGCTCTGATTTGTCGGCTTTCTAGAAGTCGTCCGGAGGTCTGTTGCTAGAATTGTCCGCGGACAACTTTGTCGGATGCTTCTGAGCGTAGGACTCACTCGCGGTGAATTGTCCGCGGACAAAAGCCGCAATCGCGGCAAGTATCCAGCTTAGCCGACACCAACAACATTCACGCAAAACGAAAAATCGACAACCACAACCAAACCCAACGCACGCACTCGGCTGGTCCACACGAGTCAAACTCTTCCACCTGCCCCGGCCACCTCAGCAAGCAAAACTGTGACGCTTCGACGGCAAGGAAGCAACATCACATAGCAGCTAGCTCGTCCCAGCAACTCCCCATTGTTCCAGCCTTTCGATACGTAACCGGTCCTAGTAATCGAAAGACCTGACATGAAACTCACATCCTCCACGCTCACCGCCGGAAAACTGTCTGACTACTGCAACCGCCGTCTGGCTCCGATCTTTGCACACGATGAACTAGCGATCCTGCACGACTATCTGCAAGATCTCCTTGAGCGCAAGGAATATCCGCCCTACCGTGGCAGCGGCCTCGACTTGGTCTCCCTGGCAGCAATGCTGTTCCTAGACCTTGAACGCCTCAAGCAGCATAGGCACAGTCTGCAGCCGATTTTTGACGCGGTTTCCCGTGCGATCGCGGAAGGACGGCTTCGCTCCGAGAGGGTCTCCCGACAGAAGCCTAAAAGAGTTGCCGTGGTGCAGTCGCTCCAAGCGCAACCTCAAGTGAATGTCGAAGCAAATGGGCTGTCGAGCAAAGAGCGCAAGCGCCCTGGCCGACAGCCGAGGCCAATTCTTGAGTTTCCTGATCCTTTGCAAGGGACGTGGGAAGAGCCCGACAACTTCGGGGCAGCGCTTCAACTCCATGCACGTCGCCACGGCGAAACGATCTACCATTTGTATAATGCGGTCGTTTTACCTGGGGAGGGGGTCAATCGGAGTACGTTGATCAGCTGGGGGCGTGGGAAGAAAGTTCCCCGTGCGGCGAGTAGTCTGGAAATCGTGGGCCGGATCGAGCGGCGGTATCGCCTGCCAGTTGGCTACTTCTCAAAGATGACTGGTCCATCTGATCGGGCTCCAGCCGACTACGACCTACCCGGGATCACACCCTCCGAACGGCGCCGATTGGCTTGGCATTTGCCCGAGGATTTCAATCGCAGGCCTCGGCACGAACAGGCTGAAATCCTCGACTGGGTGCGCACCGTGATCATCAGTGGTTCAACCGATTACAGGAAATACCAAGCGGCAGCGATGAAGCAGCGCTATGCGGTTAGGTTCAGTTGTGCCTCAGGGCCGATTCGTAAGTCATCAGCGGCGCATACCACCGAGGAGTCCGGTATCATCCTTGCGCCTAAGCGGCTCAACGATGAGATGGCGGATCTCCTGAAGTTCAAGACATCGACCTTCGCAGCATTTGGCCTCCAGCGGAACGGTGTCTGGGGTCCCGAAACCGCGTCGCAGAAGCTGGAGCATTTCGGGCTCTGGTTCGGCGCCTTTGCTAGTCCAACCGAAAGCGAAGTGCAGGGTTTTGGCGCCGATCCCAAGCTCCTTACCTTTGCGATGATGATCTTTCCGCAGGTCTGGGACTGGTATCTGCATTGGCGCGAGCGTCGGCGTGGCTTTTATACCAAGTGGGAAATCGATCTTTTGTCGATCGCTGCAGCAATCTGCCGGGCGGAAACCGGTTGGATGCGGCAGGCGCCCCAGATGGCTGCAAACCTTCGCGAGATCGAGGGACTGATTTCCAAAGAGGACATCGCCAACGTAAAGGCAGATTGGCCGATGGCTTGCGACCTGATGTACAAGCACGCCCGTCGCCGCATCAAGGAAATCGACCGAGTGGCGCGTGTTCATCGTGATCCGTTTGAACCCATCATGCCAGTTCTGGAGGCTGCCAGTCCTCTTGGGGAATACCGCAAGATCACGGAAGAAATCCTGCTCCGTGTACCGGATGAGCGTCACAATCCTCGGGCGGCGGCAGAGGCAGTTCGGGCCTTTCTGCTTTTGCGTATCGGCCTGCATACAGGGTTGCGTCAGAAGAACCTTCGAGAATTGTTGCTATGCAAGCCTGGCACTCTGCCCACCGCAGAACGAAGACTTGAGGATATGAAGCGGGGCGAGTTGCGCTGGAGCAGTCGCGATCAGGGCTGGGAGATCTTCATCCCATCCGTAGCGTTCAAGAATGCCAATTCCTCGTTCTTTGGCTCAAAGCCATTCCGGCTGATCCTGCCGGATCTTGGCAGGCTCTACGAGATGATCGAGGCTTGGATTGAACGACATAGAGCCAGGCTCATCGGTCCCTCCGTAGATCCGGGTACATTCTTCGTAAAGACGGCCAAGATGACCAGCACCAACGCCGCCTATTGTCAGAACACCTTCTATGAGGCTTGGCGGACGGCGATCCAGCGCTACGGCATCTACAACCCTTGGACCAAACGGGGCGCCATCGAAGGTTTGTTGCCGCATGGGCCGCACAATGTCCGCGACGTCCTTGCGACGCATATCCTGAAAAGGACCGGTTCTTACGAACAGGCCAGCTATGCGATTCAGGACACGCCGGAGATGGTTGCACAGCATTACGGACGCTTCTTGCCTCAAGACAAGGCCGAGATTGCCGCGCGTATCTTGAACCAAGTCTGGGAAGCCGCTTGATCTGACGAAATGAGCCGGGGCAGGGTCAGCGATCTTGCTCCGGAATCAGGGGCAATGAACTCATCTCTACCAAACATCGGTGATCCTAGTTCATTCTGCTTGCCTTGAGGCTTGTGGCTCCACGAGACCTACTTGAAATGTACGCCCAAACGGCGTACATGTTAGACATCAAAACCGGAGGCGACAATGCTTGGTTTCCACGACAGCACCAGCGCCATCGAGGAACGTAATGAGGCCCGGATGAATTTCCGGACCAAACCGCGCATCAAGAGCGCGATTCAGCAGGCGGCGGCCTTGTCGGGCGTGGACGATTCCGTCTTCACGATGAATGCAGCCTATCAGGCCGCCTTGGCAACCATCGCAGCGCACGAACGAACTGTGCTTCAGCCGGTGGATCATGAAGCCTTCTTCGCAGCGCTAGACACGCCTGCAACGCCAACCGACGCCTTGCGTGGGGCGTTTCGGCGCCACCGGGACACGGTTGTGTCCAAGTAAATGGCGGCACGCATTCCAACTGCCGTCTCCATCGAGCCGTTCGATCCCGCCAAACACGATCGAGCGGCTTTTTCTTGCGGTATTGAACAGGTCGACAATTATTTCCAAAAGACAGCGAACAAGCTCGCCAAAGCCGACAATGTGCGCCTCTTTATCATGGCAGGTGATGATGGTTCTGTCATCGGCTTCTATGCGCTGAACGCGCATGCGGTGCACTACGGAGATCTGCCCCCGAATTTTGCACGTTCGCGTCCGTCGCATGGCAGCATTCCAGCTGCCTATATTTCCATGATCGGTCGCGATCAGCGCTTCAGAGGAGGTGGATACGGCGGAGATCTGCTGGTCGACGCTCTGCGCCGGATCGCAGTTGCAGCAGATGCCATCGGCATCGCGGTCGTGATGCTTGATGTTCTCGATTGTGGTAGCCCTGACAGGGTTGTCCGGCGCCGGGCACTTTATGAGAGCTACGGGTTTCGAGGCCTCGCCTCCAGCCCTCTGAGGATGTTCTTGCCCCTTAGCATCGTGAGATCGCTGATCGCAGAAGAAAGAGCGCAAGAACAACCTTGATCTAAGAAATTTCTGATTTGTCCGCCTCCCGGCCTGGGAGGTGACGAGGGAGCTCCGGGCATCCGGCCAGTCCCCAAAGAGGAAGAGTTCGGGCGGATTTCTTGTGACGGGCCAAGGCCGGGAGAGAGGCTTCCGGCGCCCGTCACGGAGTGACTGTCATGAACAACGTGGAAATTCTGGAACCCGCGCGGCCGGTGACGACCGGCGGCTACAAGGTGGATGTGAGTCGGGGCGAGCGGAACGGGCGGGTGTCGTCTGAATGGTTCAACCGGCCCGATGACGAGCGGTATCTGTCGCTCGATGATCTTTGGGCATCGGTGAAGGGCCGGTCCGAGCGCAGCCGCAGCCGTGTGGTGCAGACGGCGGACATCCGCGTCGAGGCCGCGCGCGACAACCCAGAGCGGTTGCACCTGGTCCTGCCGAAAGCGCATGAACCGGTGGCTCCCACGCATTGGGCCTTTGGTCAGCTCGCCAACATCGTCGGTGCTCCCGCCTCGTACCTGCGGCAACTGCCCGCGCCGTTGGCGGGGATCAACCTGCAGTATGGCCTAGCCAACCATCGAGCCGAGCAGGTGAAAACTTTTGAGATCGAGGATGGCCGCACAGAACTGCGTGCCGTGACCGGCCCCGACTATGGCCGCATCCACGACCATGAGCTGGTCGAGGCGGTGCAGCGCATCGCGGGGAACGGCACCGGCGACACGCGCTGGAAGGTGCCGGGCGTTCTTGATTGGTCGACCGGGATCTACAACCCCGATGTCGAGATCAGCCGTGACACGACCACGCTCTACGCGTCCGACAGGGATGTTTTCCTGTTCCTGGTCGACGATCACAACCCGATCGAGGCGGGCCGTCTGCCCGACGGCTCACCCGATCTCTACTTCCGGGGTTTCTACTGCTGGAATTCCGAGGTGGGAGCCAAGACCCTCGGCATGGCAAGCTTCTACCTGCGGGCGGTCTGCCAGAACCGCAATCTGTGGGGTGTCGAGGACTTCCAGGAGATCACCATCCGCCACTCGAAATATGCCGCATCGCGCTTTGCCCAAGAGGCGGCACCAGCACTGACACGGTTTGCCAATTCTTCGCCACAGGGCTTCGTGAACGGCATCAAGGCGGCGCGGCAGCAGATCGTGGCGCGCAGCGATGAGGACCGGGATGATTTCCTGAAGAAGCGCGGCTTCTCGAAGACCGAATCCGGCAAGATCATCGAGAAGGTGCTGATGGAAGAGGGCCGACCTCCGGAGAGTATTTTTGATTTTATTCAAGGTATTACGAGACTTGCACGCGATAAGACGCAGCAGGATGCGCGTCTCGACATGGAAAGCCGGGCCAAAAAGCTGCTCGATCGCGTCAGCTGAGGCGAGCTGCGGGGCAGGGGGCTCAGATATCTCCTGCCCCCTGCCACCAGAGCGTCCCCTTTTTCCCCTTCCCGGCCAAATTTGCCACATCAGCTCGTTGCCGTTGGGCCGATGCTGGTCGGGCTCAACACATGAGGTCTACATGTCCCGATTTTCAGAACACCCCACTGCCTTCCTAAACCGTCGCTCTGGCAGCCTTGAGCTGACCGCGCAGGAACAAGCTACGATCTTCGCCGCCCGCGAAATCTTGGCCCGCCATATCAACCGCAACCCGGTCCTTTCGTCATGGCAGGCCGTGATGGACTATTGTGCCTTTTATGCCGAGGCCGAGATTATGCCGATGTTGGTTTCTAGATCGCTGTTTCTGGCGGAGATCGCTGGGAAGGGGTTGGCATAATCAGAGAGCCTCGAGGAAGGCGAGGAGATTGTCAGTCGGTCGGAAGCGGCCGGGCTTCATGGTGATCGGGGCTGTCCTTTCGAGGGCTCTTTCCTTGATCTGCAGATCCGCGTGCAGGTAGATCTGGGTCGTTTCGATCTGTTCGTGGCCGAGCCAGAGTGCGATCACCGAGGTGTCGATCCCGGCGCGCAAGAGGCGCATGGCGGCAGAATGGCGCAGAACATGCATGGAGACGCGCTTCTTGGCCATCGTTGGACATTTGACCTGTGCTTCCGCAACGTATTGGCCAGCCTGCGCTCAAGCGCATCGCGGCTAAGGGCGCGTCCGGTCTGTGTCGGGAACAGCGGGTCCCCAGGCTGACCCGCCCGCTCGGCAAGCCAAGCCCTCAAGATCGCGATGGTGCCGGATGTGAGCGGCGTGATGCGCTGCTTTCGCCCTTTGCCGGTGCAACTGACATGCGCACCGGCGCCGAGTTGAACATCGGCACGGGTCAGCCCGATCAGTTCAGACGCCCGCAGTCCTGTCTGGGCTGCGAGACTGAACAGCGCCGTGTCGCGCCGCCCGGTCCAGGTCGCCCGGTCCGGGGCGGCCAGCAGTACATCGATCTCGGCCTCGGTCAGCCAGGTCACCAGCCGTCGCTCAAAGCGCTTCGGCGGTATTGCAAGAACGCGTTCGATGGTGGCGGCATGTTCGGGATGGCGCAGGGCTGCATAGCGGAACAGGGAACGGATTGCGGCCAGCCGGGCGTTTCGGGTGCGTACACCATTTTGCCGTTCGCGCTCCAGATGATCGAGGAAGGCACCGATCAGCGGCGCATCAAGATCGTCGATGTCGAGCCTTACCGGTGACTTGCCTTGTCGTTCCGAAGCGAAGACCAGAAGCAAGCGCAGAGTGTCGCGATAGGCCTGGATCGTGTTGGCGCTGACCTGACGCTGGCGGACGAGGCGGTCAGTGAAGAACGCTTGCAGCGTCGTTGCGAGCCCAGTCATGCTTCACCCGCAAGGTGGCGCTCAAGCATGTCACCAGCCAGGCCAAGCAATTCGGGCGCTGCCGACAAGTACCAGTAGGTGTGCTTAGGATCGACATGACCGAGGTAGGTGGCCAGAGTTGCGAGGCGGGAGCCGGGATTACCTGACCGGTACCCCTCGGCGATGGTGCTGACGGCGAAGCTATGCCTTAGATCGTGAATCCGGGGTCGGCAGGTTGCCGAACGTGGAACAATCCCGCAATGATGCAGCAGTTTCTGGAAAGTCGGATGCACGTTACTATAGCGCAGCCGCTTGCCCGTTGAACTACTCAGAAGAACCGGCGCGCCGGAAGGACTCGGACGATCAGCTCGAAGCAGGTAGTTTTGCAAGACAGCGACTGTCGTCGGGTGCAGCGGCAATGCCCGCGCCTTGCCAAATTTGCCCTTCTGGATCGTCACAATGCCGCCGCCCATGTCGAGGTCGTCGCGGTCGAGGCCGATCGCCTCGCCAATCCGCATGCCGGTCACAGCCAGCAAGCCGACCAGCACCCGGTAGGTTGCCTGCACGTGTGTTTTGGGCAGGATATCCGTGGCGCGCATCAAGTCGGCCACTTCCTGCGGTGTATAGAGATAGGGCGTTGTGCGCCGTCTCCGCGCCGGAAGAAGATCGTCTGGCGGCACTTCGCTCACATCGTCGAGCGTATGCAGGTGCCGGGCGAAGATGCGCACATCGGCCAGTCGCGCGTGGGTCCAGATCGGATCAGCGCCAGGAGGAAGCGTTGCCCAGGCCAGCGCCGTCACGGTCCGGACATGGGTCTCACCATGATCCTCTGCGAAGGCAATAAACTGGCGGAGACGTCGCTCGACCTGGTCCATCTTGTAGCCCAAGGCGCGCCGCATGCTCAGATAGTCGGCCAAGACTTTGCGCAGATGGCTCATTGCGCATCCTCCGGCCAGGGGCCTGCAATCATGCGCAAGGTATCGCGGTCGACCTTGGCATATATCGCCGTGGTTTGCGCACGGCGATGCCGCAAGACTTGCCCGACTTCGGGCAAAGATGCGCCAGCACGCAGCAGTTGTGTCGCCGCTGTATGGCGCAGGCGATGCGCGTGCACCCGCCCGACGCCTGCCCGTCGCGCGGCATCCGCCACGATGGTACTGACCCGACACTCGCTGAGCGCGTTATAAGGTGCGAAGTGTCGGACGAATACGGTCCGGCCCCGCGCCTTCGCTGGTCGCGCGTGACGTAGATACTGAGCCAGATAGTGACCTACGTCCACGGGAAGGGGTAGTCGTTCAAGACAGTTTCCTTTGCCATGCACGCAGATCGTGCCCGCACGCCAGTCAATATCGTCAAGCCCCAGTCTGGAGACCTCGCACCTCCGCAGGCCGAGCCGAACAAGAAGGGTCAGGATCGCCAAGTCGCGGACGCCATTGTCCGAGGTGGTATCGCAAGATGTGAGAATGCGCCGCACCTCTTCGGGTTCGAGCCCCTTGGGCAGTCCGGCCTGGTGGCGATATGTGACCGTGGGTACTGCCGGGACAAGCGAGCGCATCAAAACGCCCTCGAGATGGAGAAACCCGCAGAAAGATCGCAGCGCCGTGACGGTCAACTTCGCGACACCGGAATTCACAGCGGGACACCAAGCCACCACGAAGGAGGTGACATCAGAAGCGGTCAGGCTGGCAAGATCGAGATTGCCATCTCTCGTCTGTCGATCAAGGAACGGACGCAGGCAATCGACATATCGAAGGATCGCCGCAGCTGTCAGCCCGCGTTCTACTGCCAGGAACCGCCTGTACCGCTCCAGGATTTCACCAGCGGGGCCGTCTTCAACGGGGTTTTCGGCGGGTGGTACCAGCCCCAACCCACGCAGATAGACCAGAATGGCACCCAGAGCTTTGCGCGTCTTCAGCTTGCGGACGCCGGCAGCACGGCGGTCGGCCATGAACCGCTCTACTTTGGCCACCGTCAAATCGGCCATCGCGAGCTGTTGGCCCTCCAACCAAATGAGCAGGTCATTGAATAGCCTGCGTTGCTTCCAGATCGTGCCGACCCCGTAGCCCTGCATCTGCAAATCCTCTTCGAGGCCATTGGAAAGGGCCGTGACCGGGTTCGCACTCCGTTTCTTTTTCGGTTCGATCGCCATGATATCTCCTCGTTTCGACGTGAACGAGAAGACGCTACCAGCTTCAGTCCCAAGGATTATGCCAACTACGATGCAAAAGCCTCGAGGGAATTTAAACACTTAGTGGCCTATGTCGGCATAATCTCGGCCTCGGCATAAAAGGCGTTATGCCGAACTCTGCATAATGCCATCTCGGTGCGCGGTGAAGTCGAGCGGTTTCACGTCCTGTACCTGGACCGGAAGAACAGGCTCATTTCCGACGAACGCCTTGGCGTCGGCACCGTCGATCATGTGCCGGTCTATCCGCGCGAAGTTGTCCGGCGCGCCTTGGACCTCAACGCCACGGCGCTGATCCTGGCTCACAATCATCCTTCGGGCGACCCCGAGCCGTCGGAGGCGGACATCGCCATGACAAAGGAGGTCGAGAAGGCTTGCGGCGTGCTTGGGTTGACCCTGCACGACCATATCATCGTCGGCGCGGGCCGGGAGGTCAGTTTGCGCGGGCTTGGTCATCTCTGAAGCCTGGCCGTGGGAGAGAGGGAGGGGAGGGCAAGGGGGTGTTCGACAGGTTGGAAGTCGAGAGAGAGGCTCTCGGCGCCTGTCGCGGAGATTGGTCCGATGACCAACATGCAGAAAATCACCCTCGCCTCGTCGCGGGATATCCCTTTCAACCATCTGGTCCTGAGCCAGTCCAACGTCCGGCGCGTGAAGGCCGGCCTCTCGGTCGATGAACTGGCCGAATCCATCGCCCGCCGCGGCCTGATCCAGAGCCTGCACGTGCGCCCGGTGATCGGCGAGGACGGTGCTGAGACCGGCAAATTCGAAGTGCCCGCTGGCGGGCGGCGTTTCCGGGCTCTGGAGCTGCTGGTGAAGCAAAAGCGTCTTGCCAAGACCGCACCGGTGCCTTGCATCGTCAGCGCGGCCGATGACGGCGTGCTGATCGACGAGGTCTCGCTGGCCGAGAACATCGAGCGCGCACCGCTGCATCCGCTGGACCAGTTCCGCGCATTCCAAGCCATGCGCGAGAAGGGCATGACTGAGGAGGCCATCGCGGCCGCCTTCTTCGTCGATGTGAAGGTGGTCAAGCAGCGCCTGCGCCTCGTCACGGTCGCGCCCGATCTTCTGGAGGTCTACGCCGAAGATGGCATGACCCTGGAACAGCTGATGGCCTTCACAATCTCGGGCGATCACGCTCGGCAGGCGCAGGTCTGGGACGCCGTCAAGAACTCCTGGTCGAAGGAGCCCTACCAGATCCGTCGCATGCTGACGGAAACCGCCGTGCGCGCGTCGGACAAGCGCGCCCGCTTCCTGGGGCTCGACGCTTATGAGGCCGCGGGTGGCTTCGTCCTGCGCGACCTCTTCCAGCAAGATGATGGCGGTTGGCTGCAAGACCCGGTCTTGTTGGAACGGCTGGTCGGCGAGAAGCTGAAAGCGGAAGCCGAAGCGATCTCCGCCGAGGGTTGGCAGTGGCTGGAGGTCGCCGTGGGCTTCCCCTACGGCCACACGATGGGCCTGCGCGAGCTTTTGGGCACCACGGTCGATCTGAGTGACGAAGAGAGGGCCTCGCGCGAAGCACTGCGCGACGAATATGATCGGCTGGAAGCCGAATATGCTGAGGCCGATGATCTGCCCGAAGAAGTCGATGCGCGACTTGGCGAGATCGAGCGGCTTCTTGGCGCCTTCGACAGCCGCCCGATGGCCTTCGATCCCGACCAGGTCGGCAGGGCAGGGGCCTTCGTCAGCATCGACAGCGACGGCACCTTGTTAATCGAACGCGGATTTGTCCGGCCCGAGGATGAACGGCGCGAAGTCCCTGCGGGTGCCGCGACGGAAGACGGTCCCCAGGAAAACGCGCCAATGAATGCGGATCACGGCGCAAGCCATTCCACGGTGATCAACATGGGCGGTGAGACCCGACCGACCGAGGACGAAGAGGACGAAAGCGACGCGATCAAGCCGCTGCCCGAACGGCTCGTTATCGAGCTGACGGCGCATCGCACGCTGGCGCTGCGGGACGCTGTGGCCAACAACCCGCGCATTGCGATGACGGCACTCCTGCACAAGCTTGTCATCGACTGCTTCGTCTCCCGCGCCTCTGGTGCGGCCATCGAAGCGACCGTGCGCGAAATCCACCTGCCGGTGCAGTCCGCCGATCTCGCCGACAGTTTCCCGGCGCAGAACATCGACACCCGCCACGTCGGCTGGCGTTCAGACATGCCCTTGGGGCAGGGGGATGACATGCTCTGGGACTGGCTCCACGCCTTGGACGAGGCGAGCCGGCAGGCGCTCCTCGCCCATTGCATCAGCTTCGGGGTGAACGCCCTCTACGAGCGTCCGAACCCCTACAGCGGCATGGGGATCAGCCAGCAGGGTCTCGACCGCCGTCTCCGCGAAGCAGACCGCCTGGCCCGCACCACCCGGCTCGATCTGGTCGAGGCGGGCTGGAAACCCACCGTTGCCAACTACCTCGGCCGCGTCACGAAAAGCCGCATCCTGGAGGCGGTACGCGAAGGAGCAGGGGCGCAGGCCGTTGAGTTGATCGCCCACCTGAAGAAGGGCGACATGGCGCGCGAAGCGGAACGCCTCCTCGATGGCTCTGGCTGGCTGCCGGAGCCGCTGCGCCTGGATGATCTCGATGTTGGCTCGCAAGCCGTGGGTGAGGACGCCAGCGTCGAACTGCCCGCCTTCCTCGCCGATGATGACGAGGCGCAGCCCGACGACGAAGAGGAGCGCCAGCACATGATCGCCGCTGAATGATCTTGAACGGGGTGGCTTCGGTCACCCCGTTTTTTCATGTGGCAGGATGGAAAGGCGGTGCCTTCAGGCAAGTCGCTCGGAATAGCGCTTCCTCACAGCCCGGTTGATAAACTGGTTCAACCCATCACCCGCCCGTGCCAGCACGATCATCCGATCGATATTGGCCTGACCCGCCGACAGCGAGGTGTAGCGATAGATCGCGCCGTCCTTGAATGCGACATCCATATATGACGAGCCGAGCTCGTAGGCCCTGATGCCAGAATCTTGGTCCCAATCACGATATGGAGTCATGCTGCATCTCACTTCACAAAATGTAGGCGCATCATAAGGCCTGTTCGTGTTTCGTTCAAGCGCGGGTGCGGTTGTCACGGCCTCAGGTTTGGACGGACCTTTGCCAAGTAATCATCGAAGCGGCAGGTATTGGGGCGGGGAACGGGGGCAAGGACCCCACTGTCAAATCATCATCGACTTCGGCGGTTTGCAGTGGAGTCTCAGCAATGATCGGCCTGCATTTTCGCCCAATCGCAACGCTCGTTCGAATCTCGTCATCGGCTGCCATCACGCTGGCAGACCTGACCACGGTGGAGCGGCGGGAGCCGCGAGGCAGGAGGGCAGGGGCGCGCGCAAGCTGGCTTGGCTGGTCGACCGAGGTGGTTTCATCGCCGGTAGTGCCTGTCCTGTCTCTCTCGATGGGGCTTCAGGGTCGCCTTGATCTCCGTGGATTGTCTGTCCCAGCCCGCGTCCAGTGGCCTCTGGTGATGGGCTGATCTGCCCGAAGGACGTCTTCGCCTCGACCGCTTCGGCGCAACAGCGTCGTCACAACTTTCTTCCCCTGCCGGTGCGGGCACCGTCATTCCTCGCGGGACAAGAAAGTTCCTCCTGTGCTGTCCAGCCCCCGTGAAGGGGGTGCGCCAGCGGTCGCCTCCGGGCTGTCGATCGCCATCGAGGCCGCAAGGACGCGGGCTAGATGCAGCAAAACGGAGAAAGAACATGGCGACCATCGGCACCTTCAAGAAGACCGGCACCGAATACACCGGCGAAATCTTCACCCTCAGACTGCAGGCCAAGGGTGTGCGCCTTGTCCCCGACCTGCGGGCCTCGGGCGAGAACGCCCCCTCCCACCGGGTTCTGGTCGGCCGCGCCGAGATCGGCGCCGCCTGGACGAAGAAATCGAACGAGGGCCGCGAATATCTGGGCCTGAAGCTGGACGATCCGAGCTTCGCAGCCCCGATCTACGCCAACCTCTTCGATGACGAAGACGGCGAGGGCTCGAGCCTCATCTGGTCCCGCCCCAACACCCGCCGCGGCGACTGATCGTGCACAAGCAAAGGCCCCGGTCGAATGACCGGGGCCGAAGGGCGCTGACTTGATTGCGCTAATCGACACACAGGGCGGTGAGCGGTCGTTCGTTGCGCGTGGCATGTATGACGGCGATGCGCAGGAAGCGGACCCTACCTTGGTACGCCGAGCGGCCCGGTGAGCGCAAGGATGGGGACGCTCGAACTTGAGACAGGGACCGCCACCCAAAAACTGCAGCGCCATCACATGCCGAAGATGTGCTCGGCAAGATCATGGATTGCCTTACTATCAAAGCCGGATTCCTTGGTCTCTTCAGTCACGATGAGCCGACCGGATGGATTGCTGTTGTTCCAAACGCTGATACCCTGTGCCGCGTACCAGCTTAATTTCTCGGTCCACCGTTTGACGTAGTCCGCCTTATCCATCATGCCGCAATGCTCCCAATACCAAGTGTCCTGCTCGTGCTCGATAGTGAAGTCCGGGAGACGGTAGCCGCCAGCACCATCGGTGAGCGGCTTCTCGAAGCTGTATCGGATCTTGCCTGCCTGCTCGAGCGCGTAGAGGATATCTGCGATCAATAGCTCCGATTTGGAGCTAACGAGATCCCCGCGACGTGTGGCGTGAATCAGCTTCGCCGCGAGCCAGCCCCAGCGGATACCGCCGACATCCTGAACAGACAGGTGACGCATATCAGGCGCGCCAAACAGATTGGTGGACCGCCTGGCAGTCTCGGAGAAGAATTCCGATCGCAGCTTACGGTAGTGGGTGAAGGCACCCTGATGCAGAATCCAGACACGGTTTCGTTGACGGGTGAGTGCGGTATATAGCATCTCGCGGGTCAGCAGATTGCTGTTGCGCGGTAGGACAAGGATCACCGCGCCGAATTCCGATCCCTGTGCCTTGTGAACAGTGACGGCATAAGCTAGCTCAAGGTAGGGGCTGCCTTCTTCTGAGAAATCCGCTGGCTTGAAACTGAAGCTTTCACCACTCTGCGAGGCGAACTCGACCTTCGTCCAATAGAGTTTGTGCGTGCCAGCATCGCCGTTGACTATGCCAACTTCCCCATTTGCGAGATAGCCAGCACGCTGACCGGCATCTCTATTCCAACGCTTTCGTGAATGGTTACGCAAACACATGACCTTGTCACCATAGGTAATTTGATCGGCGCCGCGGGGTGGGATCATCTTCCAACCTTTCCCCCAGCGTTGTGCAGAGGCCAGACGCTTGGCTCGTACCGTCTGCTTGATCAGGCGATTAATTTCAGCCGATCCGCTTGCCATGTTCCGATGCGCAGAGAGAATTTGCCAAGCTTCGGCGTTCCCGCCACATCCTTCATTGAAATATATGAAATCGCCGCTTCCCGTGCCACCGAGCGACAGCTCGACCTGTCGTTCCAAATCCTTACCAGCTCCACCTAATTCCTCATTGAGGACGTCGATGATCGTTTCGCGAAGATCGCTATGCGTGTCCCAGTAGCGAAACTTCAAGCGGGCAGAGTCTGCCGGGATCTGACCCGCGGAAATCACCGCATCCTCGCCAGGGGGTAGCGGGTTGCCGGAGAAGAGGTTGGCCAGCTGGACATCGGGCAGCGATAGAGCGGGAACAAGTCCACCTTCGGCTTGACGACGGCTAACAGTGAGCCGCGCCAAGCCGACGCCGTTGTTAGCACCGAGATGATTGATGATGTCAACGAACGGCCGCCCCGCACCGATGGGCGGGAGCTGTTGTGGATCGCCAACGAGTACAAGTCGTGCGGCCTTCGGCAGGGCGCTGCAAAGCGAGGCGAGCTGATCTTCCGTCAACATTGACGACTCATCTACAACACATGTCGTTACATCAGCCGTCGCTCCATCGGTTCGCACCAGATAACGAGCAGTCAAACCCTCATAGCGTCCGAATTCATTGAGGAATTGGGCAAGCGTACGCGCCTGTTCCGGCCTGCCAGTCTGTTGCCCCAGTCTCACGCGCGCTTTGCCTGTCGGAGCAAGGAGCAAAATATCCCGACCTGCCACTTTCTCTTGATCGAGAAATATTTTGAGCAGTGTCGTTTTACCGGTGCCAGCAGGTCCGGTAAGGACAGCGATTTTCGACCGTTCCAGAATTTCGAGTGCCAGGACTTTCTCGAATTGTGCCGCGTGCTCATCCTCATCTCCGGCCACTGGATCACCGAACTTCGCAGCCACTAGACTTCGCCAGTCTACGCTGGTGGCCGTTACAGCCTTGAGGCGGGCTTGGATATGAGATGTGATGACGTCGCGCGCCTCTTCATAGCGGCTGAGCTGCGCGAACAACTCGCCTTCATAGTCAAGCACACAGACCGCACCCTCGAGCTCTTCTCTGCACAGATCGAGCGTTTGCTCATCAATCGTGACAGTTCGGGACAATGGCAATTCGGCCACCGCAGTCGAGAGAATTTCGGCGCTGAGCAAAGTGTGTCCGTTCAGCGTTGCGCGTTCCAACGCCTCAATAATGATGGCCCTGACCCGTAAGGGATGATCGGCCTCATCCAGATCAATTTCAGAATCTCGAGGGAGTGCTGGCTTTGCAGCGGATGTCTCGGAGGGGAAAAGACCCCGATCGATGGTTGTCAGACTGACTGGATTGGACGAAAGACGCGCGTCCTCGAAGATCAAATAGGGGTTGGCCAACACGGCCAATGCGTCGGGTCGCGCATATGCTTCATGGGCTTGCTGCTTTGTCAACTCAAAGCAAGAGAGGAGGCGCATCATATCATAGCGATCCGGCTCCTGCTCCCTGAGCCGCTTGAAGCGCCTAGACTGCATCGAAGAGATCTTTGGCGCGCGGGCTGGCGACGTGCGCGCACCAGTAAAAATGGCTTCGACTACGGGCCACGGATCTTCGCCCTCCTCAAGCTCGGGGGTGAGCGCCAGCGCAAACAAAGTGCCATTGAACGTCGGGTCAAAGCAGGAAAGCGCGCTGCCCAGCCCTGGTGCCGAGCCCTGCATGGTCCACAAGCGGCTGAGCTCGCTATCGATCCAAGCGAGATAATTACCCCAAGGTCCAGTCAGCACCTTTGATGCGGCGTCTATTGCCGTCCGCACAGCCAGGAGCGCAGTTATTGCGCTGCCATGCGTCACATGCTCGCTAGCATAGAGGAATTGCTCATAGCCCTCGCTCGGCACCTCAGCAACAAATTCCGAAAGGTCGAGGTTGTCTGTTTTGGCTGCCGCTTCGACCAGCTCGTGATACGGGAGAACGACACCTCCGGTCCAAAAGCCTGGATTTTGAGGATCTGGGCGCAAGGAATGTTGGAACGGCCGTTCCCACACCATGGACCGGATCCGGCCTGCCGCCTTGCCGCCCTCATATGGATACTCATCGACTTTCCCGGTCGCGCTCAGCCGCGCAACGGCGACAATCTGGCGAGCCTGACTTTCGGCCATCGGCGTTTGACGCGCATAGAAAAATACTAGCGATTCTCCGTCTTCGAGAAGCGAGTTAAACCCTTCGAGCAAGCTCCTTTGATTATCGCATTCCTGAACCCACGGAGTATCAACGATCAACTTGGGTGCTTTGCCCTCCTGCGGCTCACGCGACACTTCTGCATCAAGCCCGAGATCCTTGGACAGCTGCCAAGCATGCTCGCGTAGCATCCATTTGAAGGGCGTGAGTACGCCACCGTACGCCGGCACATGTACCTGCGTGGTCAGGATGTGCTCATGGTCCTTGCTATAGTTTGAATAGTCCAGCTTGCTTTTGTGAATGAAAGCCTGCGGAGACAGGAAAGTCCCTCGCTCCGCGAGACAGGGCGGCATCTGATCTAGGTTAGCGAACGAGTCACCTGCAGACTGAGTCTCGAATTCATCATCACGATTTTGCGCGGTCCTGCGCACAGCAAGGCAAGCTGAATTTCCCTTCGGATCTTTACAGACTCGGCCATTCCACTTGCTGTCATGCCAAGGAACGCGAACTGACACATGCCGTAAAGCTGCTTGGCTCATGTTACTTCCCGGAGAACTCGATCGAGTTTTCATAGATTATTTCTTATCCATCAATCACTTGAGAGTTTCCGCGTGACCTACCACTGACTGTTCATCCAATGGCGACATTAATCAAGGGTCGATTTCGCTGAACGATGTCTTCGGTGTCCAGGTAGTGCGACCTATTAGTAGGGACGACCTTTGCATGGTGGAGTGGATTTCGTGACGCTGGACGCCACGGGGGAAAACGGGCACTAAGAGTTGATCTGAACATAACGATTGACTTTCTAGGATAAGGGCATTTGCCCGGGCAACTTGCGGGCTGGTCGAATGCCGACTTCGGCGTATGTGGCCACGCAGCATGGACCAAGCTTGATCGGCCGCTTTGGGCCGGGCGCGTCGATGGGGCCTTCTGTCGTCGCAAGGGGCGGAAAGCCGTCGGTCAGCATCAGGTTTCTGCAATTTCGGACATGAGCGGGAACAGCCGTTCGTTGACCAAGCGATGTTCAGATGGGCGCACGGCCGGTAGGTCGTGACACTAGGAGCGGGCAATTCGGGAATTGCCCGCCGA
>NZ_CBBQHX010000052.1:0-20482 GCF_964946895.1 Stagnihabitans sp.
CCGGCACCGAGATGGTGATGCCGGGCGACAACCTGAAGTTCAACGTCACGCTGATCGCGCCCATCGCGATGGAAGAAAAACTCCGCTTCGCCATCCGCGAAGGCGGCCGCACCGTCGGCGCAGGCGTCGTCTCTAAAATTATCAAGTGATCTGAAGTCGGATGGGAAGTTTTCCCATCCTAGCTTGGAAGGGCCGTCCCCCGGGGCGGCCCTTTGCTATTGCAGCCGTGCCGCGACAAGGGCTGTGACCTTGGCATCGTGCAACGCGGCCACCAGCAGGGCCGCCTGGGCCTTTTGCCCCAGTGCGGCCATCACCGGGGCGACCCGCTCTTGCAGCAAGTATGCGAAGCGGATCGGATCAGGCACCGCCGCCAGTGGCGCGATGGTGGAGAGTGCCCCCGCAACATCGCCTCGCCCGATCTCAGCCTCTCCCAGCTGATAAAGCCATTTGGCCTGGTCTTCTTGCGGAAACAGCGCCACAAGAGCCTGACCCCGCGCCGGATCATGGTCAAGATGGGCATGGGCTGGATCGGGATCATCCTTCAACAGCCTTGCTAGAAGTGCGCTGCGCGTGCGTGCGGCGTCGGCGGCGCCCTCCTGCTTCTGTGCACAGGCGTCGGCCAGTTAACCCAAAACCAGAACCGCTGGCGTTGAGGCCTCATCCGCCTGTCGCAGGGCCATCTGAACGACGCAAGCCTGCCTCGGCTCTGGCAGACGGTCTTGCGCGGTCCCCCCCCAGCGGGGTCAGGAAAAGGATCAGGGCGACGGTCTTCGCGGCGCGCTCCAAAGATTTCGCCACGCGCCAACACCGAAACCGGGCCGAAGTTTGACCTGTTGCCTTTGGCTTCATCTTTCCCCTTGCCCCGCAGCGCCCTTCGTCGCATCCAACGCCCGAACCGTAGGATGGGCAACCGGCCCCTCTTCCCGAAAGGCTGATCCCATGACCTGCGTCCTTTGCGCCGCCCCCGAAGCCATCCTGATCACCCTCCCCCCGGGCGAAGATCAAGCCCTGCTCTGCCCCATCTGCGCGGCCGCCTTGGTGGGCACCGTCACACCCGGTCCGCGTTGGCGCTGTCTGGGTGATGCGATCTGGGCGGCAGAGGCGCCGACCCAGATTGCCGCCTTCCGCTTGCTGAAGGCCCTTGCAGGCGAGGCCTGGGCCGCAGACCTGCTTAACAGCGTTTATCTGGAGCCTGACGTGCTGGCCCGTGCCGAGGCGGGCCTTGCCGAAGCCGAAACGGTGATCGAGCACCGCGACAGCAACGGCGTGCTGCTGGCTGCGGGTGATACCGTGGTGCTGATCAAGGATCTGCCGGTCAAGGGGTCATCCATGGTGGCAAAGCGCGGTACGGCGGTGCGCGCGATCCGGCTGGTGCGTGACAATGCCGGGCAGATCGAGGGGCGGGTCAATGACCAGACCATCGTGATCCTGACCCAGTTCGTGAAGAAGTCCTGAAGCGTTTCAGCCCTTGGTGACCAGCCGGGCGACGATCCGTCGGGTCAAGGGGGCCACGACGAGCACGATGGGAAAAGCTGTCGCCCAGCTGAGGGCCCAATTGCCCATCCAGACGGCGGGAAACACCCCGCCAAAGCCAATCGCCCGAAAGGTCGATAGGCCGGAAACGATCAGCGACATCATGCCAGACAGCAGAAAACCGAACAGGATCGGCGCGTAGCGGGCTGGGATCATGGCAAACTCCGTCAATGTGGCCATGGTGTCGCCCGGCTTGTGCGAGGCCACAAGCAGATTCCTGACAGAGCCCCTTGATTTCCCCCCGAACCTGCCGTAACTCCCGCCGCAGGCCTAGGAGTTTAGCTCAGTTGGTAGAGCATCGGTCTCCAAAACCGAGGGTCGTGGGTTCGAGTCCCCCAACTCCTGCCAGCCTTTTCCATATTTGACATGCGGTGGCTTCGGCCTTGAATTTGCGGGGCCAACCGCGTATCTGCCCCTAAACCCTTAAAGGCGGACTTAGCATGGCCACGACCAACCCGATCCAGTTCATCCAGCAGGTGCGCTCTGAAGTGGCGAAGGTCGCTTGGCCGTCGCGTCGTGAAGTCATTCTGACCACGATCATGGTATTTGCCATGGCCGCCCTGACCGCAACCTTCTTCAGCCTTGTCGATGTGTTGATCAAATCCGGTCTGACCTTCATTCTCAGCACCTTCCATTAAGACCCCTCGGGCGACGGCGGGCCGATTTTCCTTGAATTGAGGCGTGTGGGACTGTATCCCGCCGCAAGTTCTGGGGACATTCGGCGCGCAGCGATTCGGCGGCGCGCTGTTTTTTGTTCCCTCGCGCGGACAGTCCGCGCACAACGCAGACGTCTCTGGCAAGGGCCAGGGCATGAAAAGGTGGACGTGGCATGGCCAAGCGCTGGTATTCGGTTTCCGTTCTCTCGAACTTCGAGAAGAAAGTGGCCGAGGCAATCAAGACCGCTGTAGCCGAAGCCGGGATGCAGGAAGAAATCGACGAAGTTCTGGTGCCGACCGAAGAAGTCATCGAAGTGCGTCGGGGCAAGAAGGTCACGTCAGAGCGGCGTTTCATGCCCGGCTATGTGCTGGTGCGGATGGAAATGTCGAGCAAGGGCTATCACCTGATCTCTTCGATCAACCGCGTCACCGGGTTCCTTGGTCCGCAGGGCAAGCCGATGCCGATGCGTGATGCCGAAGTGAACGGCATCCTGAACCGCGTCGAAGAGGGTGAGATCGCGCCGCGCAATCTGATCCGCTACGACATCGGCGAAAAGGTCAAGGTCACCGACGGCCCGTTCGAGGGCTTCGATGGCATGGTCGAGGAAGTGGACGAGGCGCACAGCCGCCTGAAGGTGTCCGTCTCGATCTTCGGACGGGCAACGCCCGTCGAACTGGAATTCACTCAGGTGTCCAAGGGCATGTGAGTGTTTCGTGTGGGAGGCGAGCGCCTTTCGGGGTGACGGACCGGACCACTAAACCGCGACCTTGCCGAATGAGCGGCGGGCGCAGTGATAAAGGAGAGGCCACATGGCCAAGAAGATTATCGGCAGCCTGAAGCTGCAAGTTAAGGCGGGTCAAGCCAACCCGTCCCCGCCGGTCGGTCCGGCACTGGGTCAACGCGGCCTGAACATCATGATGTTCGTGAAGGAATTCAACGCGAAGACCGCTGACCTGCCGCTGGGCACGCCCACCCCGGTCATCATCACATACTATCAGGACAAGTCCTTCAGCCTTGAGTTCAAGACCGCTCCGGCGTCTTTCCTGCTCAAGCAAGCTGCTGGCCTTCCGCTGGTCGGCAAGCGCAACCGCGCCAAGGGTTCGGTCAAGCCGGGCCACACCGTTGCCGGTTCCGTCTCGGTCGCACAGATCCGCAAGATCGCCGAAACCAAGATGAAAGACCTCAACGCCAATTCGATCGAAGCGGCGATGAACATCATCCTGGGCTCTGCGAAGTCCTGCGGCATCGAGATCAAGGGGTAAGTCATGGCCAAAGTTGGAAAACGTACCCGTGCCGCCGAAGCCGTCTTCGCTGGCAAGAGCCTGCTCGCCGTTGAAGCTGCTGTTGCGCTGATCAAGTCTGCCGCCTCGGCCAAGTTCGACGAGACGCTGGAAATCGCGCTGAACCTCGGCGTGGACCCGCGTCACGCGGACCAGATGGTCCGTGGCGTGGTGCAACTGCCGAATGGCACCGGCAAGACCGTGCGCGTCGCCGTGTTCGCCCGTGGCGCCAAAGCTGATGAAGCCAAGGCCGCTGGTGCGGATATCGTTGGCGCCGAAGACCTGATGGAAACCATCCAGTCCGGCAAGATCGAGTTCGACCGTTGCATCGCAACGCCGGACATGATGCCGCTGGTGGGCCGTCTGGGCAAGATCCTGGGCCCGCGCAACCTGATGCCGAACCCGAAGGTCGGCACCGTGACGATGGACGTCAAGACCGCTGTGACCGCTGCCAAGGGCGGCGAAGTGCAGTTCAAGGTTGAGAAGGCCGGCGTCATCCATGCCGGTATCGGCAAGGTTTCGTTCTCGGATGAAAAGCTGGCGCAAAACGTTCGTGCGTTTGTGGAAGCCGTGAGCCGCGCCAAGCCCGCAGGGGCCAAGGGCACTTACCTGAAGAAGGTCTCGCTGGCCTCGACCATGGGCCCGGGCGTTTCCGTGGAACTTGCCTCGGCCACCGCACGCTAAGTCTGCAGGACTTGAAAATTGAGCCACCGGCAGCATCGCTGCTGGTGGCTTTTGCTTTGCGACGGATGCCGGGGCAGGGAGCTTGCGTTTGGCGATGAATGCGTTGATGCATTTGGTCAAGAATTGTAGTATCCTCTGACGGTGATAGGCCGGAGGTTCATGGCCTGTCGAGTTGCGTCCACGGCACGCGCATCGCTGATTGCGCCGGCCCAGTCTTCCCTGTATTGACCAAGTCTGTTCAAGCTTCGTGATTCGTCACGATGTTTGGGCGTGCTTTGTCCGAGACGGTGGGTGCCTTCGCAAGAATGCTTAATTTCCCTCCTGAGATGGAGTTCGAACCGATTTCACCGGGGCTTGCCTCGGGCGTCTGCAGGCTCGGAAGACATCATGGACTCGACGCTTTCCGGTAACGGAAGGCAAACATGAGCCGGGGGGAAACCCCCAAACTTGGAGTAAAACTGTGGATAGAGCCCAGAAAGAGCAAGTGGTCGATGAACTCGGCCAGATCTTCGCAAGCTCTGGCGTTGTAGTGGTCGCCCATTACACCGGTATGACAGTTGCCCAGATGCAGACCCTGCGCGCCAAAATGCGCGAAGTGAACGGGTCCGTGCGCGTCGCCAAGAACAAGCTCGCCATGATTGCCCTGGAGGGCAAGCCCGGTCAAAAGATGGGCAAACTCCTCACGGGCATGACCGTTATGGCCTACTCGGAAGACCCCGTCGCTGCGGCGAAGGTCTGCGAGGCCTATGCCAAGACCAACGACAAGTTCGTTATTCTGGGCGGGGCAATGGGCGATGCGGTTCTGGATCCTGCCGGTGTGAAAGCCGTGGCAGCCATGCCGTCGCGTGAGGAAGTTATCGCTTCCATCGCGGCTTGCATCGGTTCGCCCGCGTCGAGCATCGCCGGGTCCATCGGCGCGCCTGCGTCTGCGATCGCAAGCATTCTCTCGACCATCGAGGAGCGGCTTGCCGCCTGAAGCAATTGGTGACCGGGTGTGGATAGTCCTCGCCTCGTTAGAACCCCCATCTCAACCTTACGGAACATAAAATGGCCGATCTGAACAAACTCGCCGAAGACATCGTTGGTCTGACCCTGCTGCAAGCAGTGGAACTGAAGACCATCCTGAAAGACAAGTACGGCATCGAGCCGGCAGCCGGTGGCGCCGTCATGATGGCTGCTGCTCCGGCCGCTGCTGCCGAAGCTGTCGAAGAAAAGACCGAATTTGACGTCGTTCTGACCGAAGCTGGTCCGAACAAGATCAACGTCATCAAGGAAGTCCGCGTCATCACCGGTCTGGGCCTGAAAGAAGCCAAGGACCTGGTTGAAGCCGGCGGCAAAGTGAAAGAAGGCGCGACCAAGGCTGACGCCGAAGCGCTGAAGAAGAAGCTCGAAGAGGCTGGCGCCAAAGTCGAGCTGAAGTAATCCTGCGCCGGGGTTCGTCCCTGGTCTTGGATTTAGCTGGCAGGGTCGGGAGTTTTCCCGGCCCTGCTATGCGCGTCTTGAAAGGTGCTTTTGCGAAAGCCTCTTTCCAGGCGCGGTGATGGTTCGGGAGCCTCCCTAAGGGATGGGGGGCATGAATAGGACCATAACCCCCTATCGCCCGAGTGGCGCGTCCGTGGCCCGACGGAAGCGCGCACTTTGATGATGAAAGGTTACGACGAGCATGGCGCAAGCTTACGTTGGTCAAAAACGTGTCCGCCGGTATTACGGCAAAATCCGTGAAGTTCTGGAGATGCCGAATCTGATCGAGGTGCAGAAAAGCTCCTACGATCTGTTCCTGCGTTCGGGCGAAGGCGACAAGCCGCTGGATGACGAGGGTATCCAGGGCACGTTCCAGTCGGTCTTCCCGATCAAGGATTTCAACGAGACTGCAGTGCTGGAATTCGTCAAGTACGAGCTGGAAAAGCCCAAGTACGACGTCGACGAATGCATGCAGCGCGACCTGACCTATGCAGCGCCCCTGAAGGTGACGCTGCGCCTGATCGTGTTTGATGTTGACGAGGCGACGGGCGCCCGGTCCGTCAAGGACATCAAGGAACAAGACGTCTACATGGGCGACATGCCCCTGATGACGCTGAACGGCACGTTCATCGTGAACGGCACCGAACGTGTGATCGTGTCCCAAATGCACCGCTCCCCCGGCGTGTTCTTCGACCACGACAAGGGCAAGACCCACTCCTCGGGTAAGCTTTTGTTTGCCTGCCGCATCATTCCGTACCGCGGCTCGTGGCTCGACTTCGAATTCGACGCCAAAGACGTGGTCTTCGCGCGCATTGACCGCCGCCGCAAGCTGCCGGTGACGACGCTGCTGTACGCGTTGGGCATGGATCAGGAAGGCATCATGGATGCCTACTATGAAACCGTGATGTTCAACCATGTGAAGAACAAGGGCTGGATTTCGAAGTTCTTCCCCAAGCGCCTGTCCGGTACCCGCCCGACCTTCGATCTGGTCGACGCAGCCACCGGTGAGGTTTTGCTTAAGGGTGGCGACAAGGTGACGCCGAAGATGGCGAACACCTGGGCCAAGGAAGGCAAGATCACGGATCTGCTGCTGCCCTTCGACATGATCGTGGGCCGCTATGTCTCCAAGGACATGATCAACGAAAAGACCGGCGAAATCTGGGTCGAAGCCGGTGACGAACTGACGATGGAGTACGACCGTGATGGCAACGTCAAGGGCGGCACGCTGAAAACGCTTCTGGATCAAGGGATTACCGAGATTCCGGTGCTGGACATCGACAACGTCAACGTCGGTCCGTACATGCGCAACACCATGGCGGTGGACAAGAACATGGGCCGCGACACCGCGCTCATGGACATCTACCGCGTGATGCGTCCGGGCGAACCGCCGACCGTTGAAGCGGCGTCCCAGCTGTTCGACACGCTGTTCTTCGACAAGGAACGCTATGACCTTTCGGCAGTTGGCCGGGTCAAGATGAACATGCGTCTGGATCTGGGTCGCCCCGATACCCAACGCACGCTCGACCGCGCCGATATCGTGGCCTGCATCAAGGCCCTGACCGAACTGCGCGACGGCAAAGGCGAAATCGACGACATCGACCACCTCGGCAACCGCCGGGTTCGTTCTGTCGGCGAGCTGATGGAAAACCAGTACCGCGTTGGTCTGCTGCGCATGGAGCGGGCGATCAAGGAACGCATGTCGTCCGTCGAAATCGACACGATCATGCCGCAAGACCTGATCAACGCCAAACCGGCAGCCGCTGCGGTGCGTGAATTCTTCGGCTCTTCGCAACTGTCGCAGTTCATGGACCAAACCAACCCACTGTCCGAAGTGACGCACAAGCGTCGTCTGTCGGCTCTCGGGCCAGGCGGTCTGACGCGTGAGCGTGCTGGCTTTGAAGTGCGCGACGTTCACCCGACCCACTATGGCCGGATGTGCCCGATTGAAACGCCAGAAGGCCAAAACATCGGCCTGATCAACTCGCTGGCCACCTTTGCCCGCGTGAACAAGTACGGCTTCATCGAAACGCCATACCGCAAGGTGATCGACAACAAGGTGACCGACGAGGTCGTCTACATGTCGGCGACCGAGGAAATGCGTCACACGGTGGCGCAAGCCAACGCGGCGCAGGATGCCGAAGGTCACTTCACCGACGACCTGATTTCCTCGCGGAAAGCAGGCGAATTCATGCTGAACCCGCCGGATGCGATCGACCTGATCGACGTCTCGCCGAAGCAGCTTGTGTCGGTTGCAGCCTCGCTGATCCCGTTCCTTGAAAACGACGACGCCAACCGCGCCCTGATGGGCTCGAACATGCAACGTCAGGCGGTTCCGCTGCTGCAATCTGATGCCCCCTTTGTGGGCACCGGCATTGAAGCGGTTGTGGCGCGTGACTCGGGTGCGGCGATCATGGCCCGTCGGGCTGGCATCATCGACCAGGTTGACGCGACGCGTATCGTTGTGCGCGCCACGGAAATGCTGGACCCGGCGGAACCGGGCGTCGACATCTACCGTCTGCGCAAGTTCAAGCGGTCGAACCAGTCGTCCTGCATCAACCAGCGTCCGCTGGTGAAGGTGGGTGACGTTGTGGTGCGTGGCGAAGTGGTGGCCGATGGCCCCTGCACCGACATGGGCGAACTGGCCCTTGGCCGGAACGTCATCGTGGCCTTCATGCCGTGGAATGGCTACAACTACGAAGACTCGATCCTGATTTCGGAACGCATTCTGAAAGACGACGTGTTCACCTCGATCCACATCGAAGAATACGAAGTCGCAGCGCGTGACACGAAGCTGGGGCCAGAGGAAATCACCCGCGACATTCCGAACGTCGGTGAAGAAGCGCTGCGTAACCTCGACGAGGCGGGCATCGTCTACATCGGCGCCGAAGTGCAACCGGGCGACATTCTGGTTGGCAAGATCACCCCCAAGGGTGAATCGCCGATGACGCCGGAAGAAAAGCTGCTGCGCGCCATCTTCGGTGAAAAAGCGTCTGACGTCCGCGACACCAGCCTGCGTCTGCCGCCGGGGGCTTATGGCACGATCGTGGAAGTCCGCGTCTTCAACCGTCATGGTGTCGACAAGGACGAACGCGCTCTGCAGATCGAGCGTGAGGAAATCGAACGCCTCGCCCGCGACCGGGACGACGAGCTGACCATTCTGGAGCGGAACATCTATTCGCGCCTGAAAACTTTGGTCACCGGCAAGACCGCTGTCAAAGGTCCGAAGGGTGTCAAAGCCGGCTCAACCATTGACGAAGAGCTGCTGGGTACCCTGTCCAAGGGTCAGTGGTGGCAACTCGCCTTGGCGGAAGAGTCTGACGCCAAGGATGTCGAAGCCCTGCACGACCAGTTCGAAGCGCAGAAACGCGCGCTCGACAACCGTTTCGACGACAAGGTCGAAAAGGTCCGTCGCGGCGACGATCTGCCTCCGGGCGTGATGAAGATGGTCAAAGTTTTCGTCGCGGTGAAGCGCAAGCTTCAACCGGGCGACAAGATGGCCGGTCGTCACGGCAACAAGGGTGTTATCTCCAAAGTCGTCCCCGTCGAGGATATGCCTTTCCTCGCCGATGGCACTGCGGTTGACCTCGTTCTGAACCCGCTCGGCGTGCCGTCGCGGATGAACGTGGGCCAGATCCTTGAGACGCATATGGGTTGGGCCGCACGCGGTCTGGGCCTGAAGATCGACGAAGCGCTGAAGGATTATCGTCGTCATGGCGATATGACACCGGTGCGCGAAGCGATGCGTCTGGCTTACGGCGATGAGACCTACGAAGAAGCCTTCGCCGATCGCAACGAGGCCGACTTCCTGGAACTCGCGGGTAACGTGACCCGTGGCGTCCCGATCGCCTCGCCGGTGTTCGACGGCGCCAAGGAGTCGGATGTCAACGATGCGCTGACCCGCGCTGGTTTTGACACCTCGGGTCAGTCGGTGGTCTTCGATGGCCGTTCGGGCGAACAGTTCGCCCGCAAGGTCACGGTTGGCGTGAAATACATGCTGAAACTCCACCACCTGGTGGATGACAAGCTGCACGCCCGTTCGACCGGTCCGTACTCGCTGGTCACGCAGCAGCCGCTGGGTGGTAAGGCGCAGTTCGGTGGTCAGCGTCTGGGGGAAATGGAGGTCTGGGCCCTTGAGGCTTACGGCGCCGCCTATACCCTGCAGGAAATGCTGACTGTGAAGTCGGATGACGTGGCAGGCCGGACCAAGGTCTACGAAAGCATCGTCAAGGGTGAGGACAACTTCGAAGCCGGCGTGCCGGAATCGTTCAACGTCCTTGTCAAGGAAGTGCGTGGCCTCGGCCTCAACATGGAACTCCTGGATGCGGAGGAAGAGTGAAGCGGTAGGTGCGCCGTAAAGGCGCACCCTACGTAGGGTGCGCATTCATTGCGCACCTTCATCGCAAAACCTTTCCCCGCCGCCCCCATTCTCAGGAATAGAAATGAACCAGGAACTCAGCACCAACCCGTTCAATCCGGTCGCCCCGGTGAAAACCTTCGACGAGATCAAGATCTCGCTCGCCTCGCCGGAACGGATCCTTTCGTGGTCCTATGGCGAGATCAAGAAGCCCGAGACCATCAACTACCGGACGTTCAAGCCCGAGCGTGACGGTCTGTTCTGCGCCCGGATCTTCGGGCCGATCAAAGATTACGAATGCCTTTGCGGCAAATACAAGCGCATGAAATATCGCGGCGTTGTCTGCGAAAAGTGCGGCGTGGAAGTCACCCTGCAAAAGGTGCGGCGCGAGCGGATGGGCCATATCGAGCTGGCCGCTCCGGTTGCGCATATCTGGTTCCTCAAGTCCTTGCCTAGCCGGATCGGCCTGATGCTGGACATGACCCTGCGGGATCTGGAACGCATCCTCTACTTCGAAAACTATGTGGTGATCGAGCCGGGTCTGACCGACCTGACCTATTGCCAGATGCTGACCGAAGAGGAATTCCTCGACGCGCAAGACCAGTACGGCGCTGACGCCTTCACCGCCAACATCGGCGCGGAAGCGATCCGCGAAATGCTGGTTGCCATCGACCTCGAGTCGCTGGCCGATCAGCTGCGTGCTGACCTCAAGGAAGCCACGGGCGAATTGAAGCCGAAGAAGATCATCAAGCGTTTGAAGATCGTCGAAAGCTTCCTGGAATCCGGCAACCGTCCGGAGTGGATGGTTCTGACCGTGCTTCCGGTCATCCCGCCGGAACTGCGCCCGCTGGTTCCGCTGGATGGCGGCCGCTTTGCCACGTCTGACCTCAACGACCTGTACCGCCGCGTCATCAACCGCAACAACCGTCTGAAGCGTCTGATCGAACTGCGTGCGCCCGACATCATCGTGCGCAACGAAAAGCGGATGCTGCAGGAAGCTGTCGATGCCCTGTTCGACAACGGCCGTCGTGGCCGTGTCATCACCGGCACCAACAAGCGCCCGTTGAAGTCGCTGTCCGACATGCTGAAAGGCAAGCAGGGCCGCTTCCGTCAGAACTTGCTCGGCAAGCGCGTCGACTTCTCGGGTCGTTCGGTCATCGTGACCGGCCCGGAGTTGAAGCTGCACCAGTGCGGCCTGCCGAAGAAGATGGCGTTGGAGCTGTTCAAGCCGTTCATCTACTCGCGTCTGGAAGCCAAGGGTCTGTCTTCGACCGTCAAGCAAGCCAAGAAGCTGGTGGAAAAAGAGCGCCCGGAAGTCTGGGATATCCTGGATGAAGTCATCCGCGAACATCCCGTGTTGCTGAACCGCGCTCCGACGCTGCACCGCTTGGGCATTCAGGCGTTTGAACCGATCCTGATCGAAGGCAAGGCGATCCAGCTGCACCCGCTGGTCTGCTCGGCTTTCAACGCCGACTTCGACGGCGACCAGATGGCTGTGCACGTGCCGCTGTCCTTGGAAGCGCAGCTTGAAGCCCGCGTTCTGATGATGTCGACGAACAACGTTCTGTCGCCCGCCAACGGCGCGCCGATCATTGTTCCGTCGCAGGACATGGTTCTGGGCATCTACTACGTGACGATGGAACGCAAAGGCATGGTTGGCGAGGGCATGGCCTTCACCGACATCGACGAAGTCGAGCATGCTTTGGCTTCGGGTGCCGTTCACCTGCACGCCAAGATCAAGGCCCGCCTCCGTCAAGTTGACGAAGAGGGCAACATCGTCTGGAAGCGTTTTGATACGACCCCCGGCCGTCTGCGCTTGGGCAATATCATGCCGCTGAATGCCAAGGCACCGTTTGACCTCGTCAACCGTCTGCTGCGGAAAAAGGACGTGCAGTCTGTCATCGACACCGTCTACCGCTACTGCGGTCAGAAAGAGTCGGTGATCTTCTGCGACCAGATCATGGGTCTGGGCTTCAAAGAGGCCTTCCGTGCAGGGATTTCCTTCGGCAAGGACGACATGCTGATCCCGGACACCAAGTGGCCGATCGTCAACGAAGTCCGCGATCAGGTGAAAGAGTTCGAACAGCAGTACATGGACGGCCTGATCACTCAGGGCGAAAAGTACAACAAGGTGGTCGACGCTTGGTCCAAATGCTCGGACAAGGTTGCTGCCGACATGATGTCTGCAATCTCGGCCGTGAAGTACGACGACAACGGTGCCGAGAAGGAACCGAACTCGGTCTACATGATGTCGCACTCCGGGGCCCGGGGTTCGCCAGCGCAGATGAAGCAGCTGGGCGGGATGCGCGGTCTGATGGCCAAGCCTTCGGGCGAGATCATCGAGACGCCGATCATCTCGAACTTCAAGGAAGGTCTGACGGTTCTGGAATACTTCAACTCGACCCACGGCGCCCGTAAGGGCCTCGCGGACACCGCGTTGAAGACCGCGAACTCGGGCTATCTGACCCGTCGTCTGGTGGACGTGGCGCAAGACTGCATCGTGCGTTCGCATGATTGCGGCACCGAGCGCGCGATCACCGCTGACGTCGCCGTCAACGATGGTGAAGTCGTGCAGTCCCTGGCCGAGCGTGTGCTGGGCCGTGTGGCTGCCGATGACATCGTGGTTCCAGCGACCGGCGAAGTGCTGGTGGGTCGTGGTGAGCTGATCGACGAACGCCGCGCAGACCTGATCCATCAGGCTGGCGTCGTGTCCGCCCGTATCCGTTCCCCGCTGACCTGCGAGGCTGAAGAAGGCGTCTGCGCCATGTGCTATGGCCGTGACTTGGCCCGTGGTACTTTGGTCAACCAGGGTGAAGCTGTCGGCATCATCGCCGCGCAGTCCATCGGCGAACCCGGCACGCAGCTGACGATGCGGACGTTCCACATCGGCGGCATCGCGCAGGGCGGCCAACAGTCGTTCCTCGAAGCGTCTCAAGAAGGCAAGATCGAGTTCCGCAACGCCAACCTCTTGTCCAACGTCGCGGGCGAGCAGATTGTCGTTGGTCGGAACATGTCGATCGCCATCGTGGACGAAGCCGGTGCTGACCGGGCCGTGCACAAGCTGACCTATGGTGCGAAGCTGCACGTCAAGGACGGCCAGATGGTCAAGCGCGGCAACAAACTGTTCGAATGGGACCCCTATACCCTGCCGATCATCGCCGAAAAGACCGGCGTGGCGCGGTTCAAGGACCTCATCTCGGGCATTTCGGTCCGCGAAGATACCGACGAAGCGACGGGCATGACCCAGAAGATCGTCTCGGATTGGCGTTCGGCTCCGAAAGGCAACGAACTGAAGCCCGAAGTGATCGTGATGGACCCGGCGACTGGCGAACCGATGCGTTCGGAAACCGGCACGCCGATCACCTACCCGATGTCGGTGGACGCCATTCTGTCCGTCGAAGACGGGCAGGAGATTCGCCCCGGCGACGTTGTGGCGCGTATTCCGCGCGAAGGTGCCAAGACCAAGGACATCACCGGGGGTCTTCCCCGCGTGGCCGAATTGTTCGAAGCCCGTCGCCCGAAGGATCACGCGATCATCGCGGAAACCGACGGCTATGTCCGCTTCGGCAAAGACTACAAGAACAAGCGCCGCATCACCGTTGAACCGGTTGATGAGACGCTGACGGCGGTCGAGTACATGATCCCGAAGGGCAAGCACATTCCGGTTCAGGAAGGCGACTTCGTCCAGAAGGGTGACTACATCATGGACGGCAACCCGGCTCCGCACGATATCTTGCGGATCTTGGGGGTCGAGGCGCTTGCCAACTACATGATCGACGAAGTGCAGGACGTTTATCGTCTGCAAGGCGTGAAGATCAACGACAAGCACATCGAAGTCATCGTGCGCCAGATGCTGCAAAAGTTCGAGATTCTGGACTCGGGTGAGACGACGCTGCTCAAGGGCGAAAACGTCGACAAGGCCGAACTGGATGAGACGAACGCCAAGGCCCATGCCAACGGCATGCGTCCGGCGATTGCCGAGCCGATCCTGTTGGGCATCACCAAGGCGTCGCTGCAGACCCGCAGCTTCATCTCGGCGGCGTCGTTCCAGGAAACCACGCGGGTGCTGACCGAAGCTTCGGTTCAGGGCAAGCGCGACAAACTGGTCGGCCTGAAAGAGAACGTCATCGTGGGTCGTCTGATCCCGGCCGGTACCGGTGGTGCCACCAGCCGCGTGAAGAAGATCGCGACGGATCGTGACCAGACGGTGATTGAGGCGCGCAAGTCCGAAGCGGAAGCGGCAGCTGCCCTTGCAGCACCGCTGGCGGTGATGGACATGGGTGACGACAACGACTCCGGTCTGGTCGACACCATCGAAAGCCGCGGCGAGTAATTGCCCCGGTGACGAAAACACTGGCCCCCTGCCGAAAGGCGGGGGGTCTTTCTATGTGAAGACCGGGGCAGGGCGGCATGGCACTTTCAGACAATTCGCGCGGCATGCTTCTAATGTGCGGCTCGATGCTGGCCTTCACGCTGAACGACACCTTCATGAAAGCCGTGACCGAAGGCGGGTTGCCGCTGTTTCAGGCGATGTTGCAGCGCGGACTCGTCTCGACGGCAGGGCTGTTTCTGATTGCGTCTCGGACCTCTGGCGGCTTGAACCTGTTCCCCGGCGGCAAAGATCGCACGCTTCTGGGATGGCGTACCCTCGGAGAGGTTACGTCCACCCTGACCTTTCTGGTGGCCCTGATCCACATGCCTTTGGCCAACTTGTCGGCCATCATGCAATCCTTGCCGCTGGCCGTGACCTTGACGGCTGCCTTGGTGATGCGCAGCCAAATCGGCTGGCGCAGGCTGGCCGCCATTGTGCTGGGGTTTGTCGGCGTGATGCTGATCGTGCGGCCCGGTGCTGCGGATTTCGACCGCTGGTCTGTGATCGGATTGGCCTCGGTGGCTTGTGTGGTGTTGCGGGATCTGACCACGCGCGCGTTTTCCAGCACGCTGCCGTCGACCACCGGCGCCATATGGGCGTCGGTGGCGGTGACGCTGATGGGGGCGGGCGGGGTTGTGATCAACGGGTGGCAAACCGTCACAGCCGCAGCCCTGGCCGAGACGTCCGGCGGGGCGGTTTTTCTGGTGATCGGCTATCTGTGTGCCATCAAGGCGATGCGGGTGGGGGACCTGTCGGTCGTGGCACCGTTCCGTTACACGTCGCTGCTGTTTGCCATCTTCTTGGGGTGGGCGCGGTTCGGCACTTTGCCGGATGAAATGACTCTGATCGGTGGCGCCGTTGTGGTTGCGTCCGGCATCTACATGCTGCTTCACGAACGAAAACGCCGGCAGGTGCCTGCCAGTTGAATTGCAAGGACCACGGGGCTCCTCTATACGGGCCGGGAACAAGGGCAGCGGATCATGACCAACATCTCCATCGTCATTCCGGCCCGCAACGAGGCCGACAATATTGGTGCCTTGGTGCAAGCCATTGATGCGGCAATGAAACCGATGGCACCGTTTGAGATTATCGTCGTCGATGACGGCTCGACTGACCAGACCGGCGCCATGGTAAGCGGCTTGGGGATGGCCCATGTGCGATTGCTGCGCCATCCAAATTCCGCTGGGCAAAGTGCCGCCGTTCATACCGGGGTTGTGGCGGCGCGCTCGCCCCTGATCTGCACGCTGGACGGCGACGGCCAGAACCCCCCCGAGGAATTGCCGAAGCTGGTGGCACCTTTGCTGGCGGACAAGGCCGGGGTGATCGGGTTGGTGGCGGGCCAAAGGGTCAAGCGTCAGGACACCTGGTCGAAGAAGATCGCTTCTCGTCTTGCCAATGGCCTGCGGGGATGGCTGTTGAAAGATGGCACCAGGGACACCGGCTGCGGTCTGAAAGCCTTCCGGCGTGAAGCGTTTCTGGCGTTGCCCTACTTTGATCACATGCACCGGTATCTGCCAGCTCTGTTCGCCCGAGATGGTTGGCAAGTGGCGCATGTGGATGTCAGCCACCGTGCGCGGGGGGCCGGGGCGTCGAACTATTCCAACGTGCAACGGGCCATGGTTGGTGCCGTGGATCTGCTGGGTGTTGCCTGGCTGCTGCGCCGCCGCAAGAAGGCGAATGCTCTGCCCGAGGAGGCCTGAATGCACACGATCCTGTCCCTGATGCATGCCGATACGGCCGCAGATGCGGTCTGGGTGATTGTTGGCCTGTTGGGCCAGTTGATGTTCACCGGGCGCTTCATCGTGCAATGGCTGGCGTCTGAAAAGGCGGGGCGTTCCGTGGTGCCGGTGGCCTTCTGGTATTTCAGCATCTTCGGCGGTGCCATCGTTCTGGCTTATGGGCTTCACAAGGTGGACCCGGTCATCATCCTGGGCCAATTGCCCGGTGTCGTGATCTACAGCCGCAACCTTTGGCTGATCCGCAACGAGACGCGTGCGTGAGGCTGATCCTCGCATTATTGCTGCTGACACTTTTGGCCAGCGCGGTGTTTGTGACCTTTCCTGCCATCGACCTGGCTGTCTCGACGCGGTTCTTCGATGGAACCCGCTTTCCGATTGAAGCGAATGTGATCATCGAGGCGATCAGAAATCTGCTGATGGCGGCCGAGGACCTGGGTTTCCTTGCGATACTTGCCCTTGCTCTGCGCCGCCGCCCCTTCTTGCACCTGTCGGCGCGTGGCTGGCTTTATCAGACGCTTGTCTTCGTTCTGGGGCCGGGCGTGCTGGTCAATGCCCTTCTCAAGCCGATCTGGGGCAGGCCGCGTCCCTTCCAGATCCAGGACTTCGGCGGTCTCGCCCATTTCACCCCGGCTTGGGTCATCAGTCCCGATTGCTGCGGCTACAGATCCTTTGTCTCTGGCGAGATGGCGGGTGCGACGGCCTTGGCAATTTGTCTGGCCCTAGTGCTGCGCGCGAACCGGGCCAATCTGGGCGCAATTGCCTACCGGAGTGCATGGCTTCTGACCCTTGCCTTTCCGCTGTTCACTTTCTGGCAGCGCGTGGCGGCGGGACGGCATTTTCTGTCAGATGTTGTGCTGGGCTTTTTGCTGGTCGCGCTGCTGGCGGCGACGTTACGGCGCATGGTCGGTGGGCTGGCAGAACGCCAAGCGCTGTTGACTTCCTGACCGATTCCCCCTATCAGCCGCCTACCTTAGCCATAGGTCTATTATGGTTTGGGTCATGACAATGGAACTGGTCACGATCCGGGCGAAAGCCCCGATCCTCTGAAATTCCGCCGCACCGCACCCACGTTGGGAGCGATTGCGGTTTTGGCATTTTGCGGTAGGCGCAAGATGCCGTGTCGAGAAGTGGCGCACCAAGGCTTGGTGCGAGTATTGACAGAGCAACACGAGGAACGTGCATGCCGACTATTCAACAGCTGATCCGCAAACCGCGGGAGGCCCCAGTCCGGAAGTCCAAGTCGCAACACTTGGAAGCCTGCCCCCAGAAGCGCGGCGTTTGCACCCGCGTCTACACCACCACCCCGAAGAAGCCGAACTCCGCTATGCGGAAGGTCGCCAAGGTTCGTCTGACGAACTCCTTCGAAGTGATCTGCTACATTCCCGGTGAAAAGCACAACCTTCAGGAACACTCTGTGGTTCTGATCCGCGGCGGTCGTATCAAGGACTTGCCCGGCGTGCGTTACCACATCCTCCGCGGCGTTCTCGACACGCAAGGCGTCAAGGAACGCCGTCAGCGTCGTTCGAAGTATGGCGCCAAGCGTCCGAAGTGAGGAGATAGAGAATGTCCCGTCGTCACGCCGCTGAAAAGCGCGAAATTCTGCCCGACGCCAAGTATGGTGATCGGGTTCTGACAAAGTTCATGAACAACCTGATGCTGGACGGCAAGAAGTCCGTCGCTGAAGGCATCGTTTATGGCGCCCTGGAACGTGTTCAGACCCGTCTGAAGCGCGAACCGATCCAAGCTTTCCATGAAGCGCTGGACAATGTGAAACCCTCCGTCGAAGTGCGCTCGCGCCGCGTCGGTGGTGCTACGTACCAGGTTCCGGTTGAAGTCCGGACGGAGCGTCGAGAGGCGCTGGCGATCCGTTGGGTCATCACCGCTGCCCGCAAGCGCAACGAGAATACCATGGAAGAACGTCTGGCTGCTGAACTGTCCGACGCGGTGAACAACCGTGGTACGGCCGTGAAGAAGCGCGAAGACACCCACAAGATGGCCGACGCAAATAAAGCGTTCAGCCATTACCGTTGGTAAGGTGGCATTATGGCACGCGAATATCCGCTGAACCGCTACCGGAACTTCGGGATCATCGCTCACATCGACGCGGGTAAGACCACGACGACCGAGCGGATCCTGTACTACACCGGCAAGACCCATAAGATCGGGGAAGTCCACGATGGCGCCGCCACCATGGACTGGATGGAGCAAGAGCAAGAGCGTGGCATCACGATCACCTCTGCTGCCACCACGACCTTCTGGGAACGCCAAGTTGACGCGGGCGAACATACCGGCGCCAAGGACAAGTACCGTTTCAACATCATCGACACCCCCGGCCACGTCGACTTCACCATTGAAGTTGAACGTTCGCTGGCCGTGCTTGATGGCGCTGTCGTTCTCTTGGACGGCAACGCAGGTGTTGAGCCGCAAACCGAAACCGTGTGGCGTCAGGCTGACCGCTACAAGGTTCCGCGTATCGTGTTCGTCAACAAGATGGACAAGACCGGCGCGGATTTCATGAACTGCGTCAAGATGATCGCCGACCGTACCGGCGCTGTCCCCATGCCGATCCAGCTGCCCATTGGCGCTGAAGACAAGCTGGAAGGCATCATCGACCTGATCACCATGGAAGAATGGGTGTATCAGGGCGAAGATCTGGGTGCGTCCTGGGTTCGCCAACCGATCCGCGCCGGCCTGAAGGCTGACGCTGACAAGTGGCGCTACAATATGCTGGAACTCGCGGTCGGCCAAGACGACGCCGCGATGGAAGCTTATCTGGAAGGCAACGAGCCTGACGAAGCCACGCTGCGCGCGCTGATCCGCAAGGGGACGCTTGCGATCGACTTCGTTCCGATTCTGGCCGGTTCGGCGTTCAAGAACAAGGGCGTGCAGCCCATGCTCAACGCCGTGATCGACTTCCTGCCCGATCCGTTGGACGTGCCGGCCTACATGGGCTTCGCACCGGGTGACGAGTCGGAAACGCGCAACATCTCGCGCTCTGCCGATGATGACCAACCCTTCTCGGGTCTGGCCTTCAAGATCATGAACGACCCCTTCATGGGCACCTTGACCTTCACCCGGATCTACTCGGGTCAGGTGAAGAAGGGTGACCAGATCTACAACGCCACGAAGGGCCGCAAAGAACGCATCGGCCGCATGGTAATGATGCATGCCAACAAGCAAGAAGAAATCGCAGAGGCTTTTGCCGGCGATATCATGGCGCTGGCTGGCCTGAAGGAAACCACCACGGGTGACACGCTGTGCGATCCCGCCCATCAGGTGGTTCTGGAAACCATGACCTTCCCGACCCCGGTCATCGAAATCGCCGTGGAACCCAAGACCAAGGCCGACCAGGAAAAGATGGGCATCGCGCTCGCTCGCCTGGCTGCTGAAGATCCGTCGTTCCGCGTCGAAACCGATATCGAATCCGGTCAGACGATCATGAAGGGCATGGGCGAACTTCACCTCGACATCCTCGTTGATCGCATGCGTCGCGAGTTCAAGGTCGAGGCGAATATCGGTGCGCCGCAGGTGGCTTATCGCGAAACGATCTCGCGCGAAGCGGAAATCGACTACACCCACAAGAAGCAGACTGGCGGTACGGGTCAATTCGCCCGCGTCAAACTGATCATCACCCCGACTGAGCCGGGCGTGGGGTATTCGTTCGAGTCCAAGGTTGTTGGCGGTTCGGTTCCGAAGGAATACATCCCCGGCGTCGAAAAAGGCATCAAGTCCGTGATGGACTCAGGCCCGCTCGCTGGCTTCCCTGTGATCGACTTCAAGGTGGCGCTGGTTGACGGCGCATTCCACGACGTCGACTCCTCGGTTCTGGCCTTCGAAATCGCGGCTCGGGCGGGGATGCGTGAGGGTCTGAAGAAGGCCGGCGCCAAACTGCTGGAACCGATCATGAAAGTCGACGTCGTTACTCCGGAAGACTTCACCGGTGGCGTCATCGGCGACCTGACCTCGCGTCGGGGCATGATCCAGGGGCAAGACAGCTTGGGCAACGCCAACATCATTCACGCGATGGTGCCGTTGGCTAATATGTTCGGCTACATCAACACCCTGCGCTCGATGTCTTCGGGACGGGCGACGTTCTCGATGTCGTTCGACCACTATGACGCCGTGCCGCAGAACATCTCGGACGAGATCCAGAAGAAATACGCTTAACCGGTGTGGCGGGGTTAACCCCGCCCTACCACCCCGTAGGGTGGGGTTCACCCCACCGCAACCGAACGACATCAGGAGTTCCCATCATGGGTAAGGCAAAGTTTGAACGGAACAAACCGCACGTCAACATCGGCACGATTGGCCACGTTGACCACGGCAAGACGACCTTGACGGCTGCGATCACGAAGTATTTCGGTGAATTCCGCGCCTACGACCAGATCGACGGCGCGCCGGA
>NZ_CBBQHX010000053.1:0-20235 GCF_964946895.1 Stagnihabitans sp.
CCTGAAAGCCGATCAGGTCTTCAAGGCCATCGGCCAGACGCTGCGGGGAGAGCCGATCGCGCGCGACGGCAAGAAGCTGGTCAAAAGGGCGGGCAAGGTCTGGGCCGGCGGCGACTGTGCCGCAGGCGGCGAGGACCTGACAGTGACCGCTGTCGCCGAAGGGCGCGACGCGGCGGAGGAAATTCACAGCGTTCTCATGGGGGCGGTGGGTTGAAACCCACCCTACGAGGTATCGAACATGGCTGATCTGACATCCAACTTCATCGGCATCAAATCCCCCAACCCGTTCTGGCTGGCCTCGGCGCCGCCGACCGACAAGGCCTATAACGTCGAGCGCGCCTATGAGGCGGGCTGGGGTGGGGTGGTGTGGAAGACCCTCGGGTCCGAGGGGCCGCCGGTCGTCAACGTCAACGGGCCGCGCTATGGGGCGATCTGGGGGGCGGATCGGCGGTTGCTGGGCTTGAACAACATCGAACTGATCACCGACCGGCCGTTGCAAACCAATCTGGAGGAGATCAAGGCGGTCAAGCGCAAGTGGCGCGACCGGGCCTTGGTGATCAGCCTGATGGTGCCCTGCGATGAGGAAAGCTGGAAAGACATCCTGCACCGGATCGAGGATACCGAGGCCGACGGGGTGGAACTCAACTTCGGCTGCCCGCATGGCATGGCAGAGCGCGGGATGGGGTCCGCCGTGGGGCAGGTGCCGGAATATATCGAGATGGTGACGCGCTGGGTCAAGAAGCACTCTCGCATGCCCTGCATCGTGAAATTGACGCCGAATATCAGCGACATCAGGAAACCCGCCGAGGCGGCGCATCGGGGGGGGGCGGATGCGGTGTCGCTGATCAACACGATCAACTCGATCACCTCGGTGAACCTGGACTCGTTCTCTCCGGAGCCGATGATCGACGGCAAGGGCACCCATGGCGGCTATTGCGGCCCGGCGGTGAAGCCGATTGCGCTGAACATGGTGGCGGAAATTGCGCGCAATCCGGTGACGCGGGGGCTGCCGATCAGTGGCATCGGGGGCGTGACGACTTGGCGCGATGCGGCGGAATTTCTGGCCTTGGGGGCTGGCAATGTGCAGGTCTGCACGGCTGCGATGACCTATGGCTTCAAGATCGTGCAGGAAATGATCTCGGGCCTGTCGGACTATCTGGATGACAAGCAGTTGTCGCTGTCCGATCTGGTGGGCAAGGCCACGCCCAATGTCACCGACTGGCAGTTCCTGAACCTGAACTATGTGACCAAGGCCAAGATCAGCCAGGATGACTGCATCAAGTGCGGGCGCTGCTATGCGGCCTGCGAGGATACCAGCCATCAGGCCATCGCGATGAGTGCCGACCGCGCCTTCACCGTCATGGACGATGAATGCGTGGCCTGCAACCTTTGCGTCAATGTCTGCCCGGTGGAGAATTGCATCACCATGGTTGAAGTGCCGAAAGGTGACCTTGATCAGCGCACCGGGCGCATTGTGGGCGATTATGCCAACTGGACGACGCATCCCAACAACCCGTCGGTCGCGGCGAAGTGATGCGCGGCGCGGCGCTGCAGGAGGTGATCGACCGGCTTGAGGTGGCGTTTTCCGGGGCAGAGGTCTCTGCCCCGGCGCGCGAGGCACTGGACAAGGTGTTCGCCCGGCTGAAGACACCGGGCCAGCCCGGCCGGCCGTCTTCGGGCGAGGATCTGGCGGTTGCGGCCCTGTTGGATGAAGCCTTGACCCCGGTGCGCGCCTTGGGCGCTGGTCTGGCCGCGCTGGCCGAGGCGCTGACAGCGCTTGCGCCGCAACTGGTCTGGACCACGCGCAAATCCGTCGGCCCCACCGCAAGTGCCGGCTTTGCGCAGGCCCATGCCAACAGCTATCTCATCGGCCCCGGCGCCTTGGAGGATCGGGCGGATGTCTGGCTTGGCCTTAGCCTGATGGCGCCGCAGACCCGGTATCCTGACCACGACCACGCGCCGGAAGAGGTCTATCTGGTGCTGAGCGAGGGCGCCTTCCTGCAGGGCGCGGCGGATTGGCTGCCGCGTCAGCCCGGCCAGACCGTATACAACACGCCCGGAATCCGTCATGCCATGCGGGCGGCGGATCAGCCATTTCTGGCGCTGTGGTGCCTGCCGGTCTGACGACAGGGCAAGCGCTATTTTCCGAAATGCGCGGTGATGTCGAATTAAACCGTGATCCGCTTGCTTGTGACACGCCCCTTCAGCCGGTCATAGACGTGGCCGCCCGCGTGCTGCAAGGCCTGCTGATCGGCCCCATATCCGGGCCACTGCCGGTCCAGCCAAGCGTCTTGCGCGGGGACGCCGTCGGTCCTTTCGACCGCACCGTGGATCCGGACGGCTTTGGCCAGCGATGTGCCTTCGCCGCCCAGAGAGGTGATCGCGGCTTGTGTCGCCTCAGACAGACCCGCTACAATCAGGACGAAGAAAGACAGATGCCGCATCTTTAAAACCCTTGCGTCAGCTCCAACTTTCCGACGTTACCCCCAGAAAATCCTGAACGGCAAGGCGCACCGCATGCATTACTCCATCCTCGACCTCGCCCCGGTGGCAGAGGGGCAGACCGCGTCGCAGGCCTTGGCCAACACGCTGGATCTGGCCCGCCATGCCGAACGTCTGGGCTATCACCGCTATTGGCTGGCCGAACATCACAACATGCCCGGCATTGCTTCGGCGGCCACCGCGATCGTGATCGGCCATGTGGCGGCGGGCACCAGCCGGATCCGGGTCGGTTCGGGCGGCATCATGTTGCCCAACCACGCGCCTTTGGTGATTGCTGAACAATTCGGCACGCTGGATGCCTTGTTTCCCGGACGCATCGACCTTGGTCTGGGCCGCGCGCCGGGCAGTGACATGGCCACGGCGCGGGCACTGCGGCGGCATCTGGAAGCCTCGGACGATTTTCCGCAGGATGTGCTGGAGCTGATCCACTACCTTGACGCGCCAGAGCCGCGGTCGCCGGTGCATGCCTTCCCCGGCGAAGGCTCGAACGTGCCGGTCTGGATCCTTGGCTCCAGCCTTTATGGCGCGCAACTGGCGGCTTACCTGGGCCTGCCCTATGCCTTTGCCAGCCATTTCGCCCCGGCCATGCTGGAAGAGGCGGTGCAGGTCTATCGCAGCACCTTCCGCCCGTCGATCTGGCGGGAGCGCCCGTATTTCATGCTGGCCGTGGGGTTGAGTGCCGCCGAAACCGACGCCGAGGCGGTCTATCTGCGCTCGTCTCAGGTGCTGTCCTTTGCCCGGTTGCGCACCGGTCAGCCGGGCCGCCTGCCGCCGCCGCAGCACGATCTGTCCGCCATCCCGGCACAGGTCATGGCGGGGGTCGAGCAGGCGCTGGCCTGCGCGGCCGTCGGCTCGCCCGAGACGGTGCGCGCCAAGCTGGCCGCGCTGATCGCGCAGTACCAGCCTGACGAGGTGATCCTGACGGGCATGATGCACAGCCATGCGGCGCGGCTGACCTCGTTCCGCATCGGGGCCGAGGTGATGCAATCGCTGGGGGCAAAGGCCGCCTAGGGCGTGACCAGCAGCAGGCGCAGGCCCGGACCGGCGGCCCGCAACTCGCGCTCGACCAGTTGCGGGCGGGGCAGGTGGGGGGCGAGCACGAGAATACGGCCGGCAAAGCCGATCGCTTCCAGACCCTCGACCATGGCCAAGGCATCCTGCTCGGGCGCGAAAAGTGGCAGGACGATGGTGGTGGGGGCCAAGTCTGTCAAAATCCCTGCCGAAAGTTCTGCAAAGCGGCAATGCACGACGCCGGGCAGCGGGATCGGGCCGTCCGGCGCGATCAGGGGGCCACAGTCCAGCGCCAGAAACCGCTCTTCCGCCGCCTTCGGCAGATCAGCCAGTCTGGGATAAGAGGTGGGGCGTTGCGTGACCATCTGCGCCGAATCAAGGAAGACGTGTACAGGCGTACAATCTTTCGGGACAAGATTCCCACTTTGGTGGTGTCTTGCGTGGATTCGGTTGTGGTCTATGGACGGCGTGCAACAGGTGGACGGAAACGAGGGGATGGATGGATCAGGATATGGTGGTGGAATTTCTGGCCGGTTTGCCGTTGCCTGCGTTGTTGATTGGCGCCGATGAGCGGATCGTGGCGGCCAATGCGGCGGCTGAAACCCTGCTGGGGCCGAAGCTGGCCGGGCGCCACCATGCCTTTGTGTTGCGCCAGCCCGAGGTGCTGGCCGCCATCGCCACCGCCGCCCGCAGCCGCCAGCCAGTCGAGGCGCGTCATGTGATTCCGGGCCCGAGCCACGAGGTGATCCACCGGGTCACCGCCGCCGCCGTTGGCCAGGGCGTGTTGTGCAGCTTTGAAGACCTGTCGGACCGCGAACAGATGGACGCCATGCGCCGCGATTTCGTGGCCAATGTCAGCCATGAACTGCGCACGCCGCTGACCTCGGTTCTGGGGTTCATCGAGACCCTGCGCGGACCGGCCCGCGACGATGCCGCCGCGCGCGAGCGGTTCTTGGCCATCATGCAGACGGAAGCCGAACGCATGGTGCGTCTGGTGCGCGACCTGTTGCACCTGTCCAAGGTCGAGGCGCAGGAGCGTCAGCGCCCGACCGAACGCCATGACGTGGCCCGGCTTGTGGCTTCGGCCGTCCAGTCGCTGAAACCGCTGGCCGAGGCGAACGCGGTTCGCTTGCGGCTGTCCGGTCTGGACCAGCCGGTCGAGGTGTTCGCCGATCCCGACCAGATCACGCAAGTCGCCACCAATCTGGTGGAGAACGCCATCAAATACGGCGGATCCGGCAAAGAGGTGGCGGTGACCTTGTCCCGGGAGGACGGGCCACGCGGCCCCAAGGTGCGCCTGGCCGTGCGCGATCAGGGCGAGGGGATTGATTCCTTCCATCTGCCGCGTCTGGCCGAACGCTTCTACCGGATCGACGGCCACCGCTCACGCGAGAAGGGGGGCACCGGGCTGGGTCTGGCCATCGTCAAGCACATCGCGCACCGCCATCGCGGGCGGCTGGTGATTGAAAGCGTGGTGGGGCAGGGCTCGACCTTCTCGATTCTGCTGCCGGCTTAGAGCGACTGCGCCACCAGTCTTCAACCAAGCATGCGGCTGAGGATTATTCGGGGAAAAATCCCTCCTCACGGTGGGACGCCCGAATTTTCGCAGAACACCGATTTCCTTCATTTTTCGCAGAAGAATGGGACGCGCGGTTCAATCCTGCGGCGACCACCTGTCATCAAACCGTTACACAACTGTCGCAAAAGGTGCGCGCTGGGATCGTAACAGCAGACCATGAAAAGCCGCGACCCCAAGTCGTGCTTACCAGGACAGGAGATAACGATGTCCCTCATGAACATTTCCGCCCGGATTTCGGTCTCGGCGCTGGCGATTCTCGCCGCTTCGGCCATGACCGCTTCGGCCCGTGATCAGCTGCAGATTTCCGGTTCGTCCACCGTGCTGCCCTTCGCCACCATCGTGGCGGAAGCCTTTGGCGAGCAGGGCACCTTCAAGACCCCGGTCGTCGAAGGCGGCGGGTCGGGTGCGGGGCGTGCCGCGCTGTGCAAGGGCGTCGGCGAAGACACCATCGACATCGCGGATTCCTCGTCGCGCATCACGCAGGCCGATCTTGACACCTGCAAGGCCAATGGCGTGACCGACATCATGGAAGTCCGCATCGGCTATGACGGCATCGTCTTCGCCACCGACATCAACGGCCCGGACTTCGCCCTGAAGGCGGCCGACGTCTATTCCGCCATCGGCGGTCAGGTTGCCAAAGATGGCAAGCTGGTGCCGAACGCCGCCAAGACCTGGGCCGATGCCACCGCTGGCCTGCCGGCACAAGACATCCTGGCGCTGATCCCCGGCTCCAAGCACGGCACGCGCGAAGTGTTCAACCAGAAGGTGGTTGAGGCGGGCTGCAAGGCCACGGGCGCGTTTGATCTGTTCAAGGCCGCTTCGACCGGCGCGGATGACAAGGCCAAGACCGCAGACGCGACCAAGGCTTGCGACACCCTGCGCACCGACGGTGCCGTGGTCGAGATCGACGGCGACTACACCGAGACCCTGTCCCGCATGGCCGCTGACAAGCATGCCATGGGCGTGTTCGGCCTGTCGTTCTACGAAAACAACACCGACAAGCTGAAAGTCGCCAGCGTCGAAGGCATCGTCCCCTCGACGGCGACCATCGCCGATGGCACCTACCCGGTGTCGCGTCCGCTGTTCATGTATGTCAAGAAGCAGCACATCGGCGTCGTGCCGGGCCTGCAGGAATACTTGGACTTCTTCCTGTCGGACGACATGGTTGGCCCGAATGGCAAACTGGTCGAGTATGGTCTGGTGTCTGACCCCAAGCTGGCCCAGACCCAGGCTGACGTGAAGGCCGACAAGGTCATGGACCCGCTGAAGTAAGCCACACAGACCTTTGGCGCGCGGGATCCCCCGCGCGCCTTTCCCTTGTCCGGACGACGAACATGAGCCTTGGCCTGTTGTGCCTGATCCTTCTTGCCCTGACGGTGCTGGGCTATTTGCTTGGCCAGCGGCGGGCGATTGCCTCGGCGGGTGGAGATATCCGCAAGCTGCATTCCCTGCCCGCCTTCTATGGCCGCATCACGGCGCTTTATGTGATCGTACCCACTGCCGCCCTGCTGGTCGTCTGGCTTCTGGCAGAGGGTTTTGTCATCCAAGCCAACGCTCTGTCCCATATCAAGCCCGAGGATGTGCCGGCCGACAGCAGCCTGAGCCTGGTGATGGCCGATGTGACCCGGCTTGCCACGGGCCTTGCCACTTTGGCGGGCAAGGGCGCGGATGTGACCGCGCTGGCGCAGGATCCGGTGGCGCTGAAGGGCGCGCTCGGCAATGCCGGTGTGGCCATGGGCCATGACCCCAACCCCGCCATGATCGCCGCGGCGCAGGCCGTCCGGTCTACCGCAACCCTGTCGCGTCTGGCGCTGACCGTGGTGTCGCTGGCGCTGGCCGCCGCCGGTCTGTTCTGGGGCCTGAGCCGGATCAATCCCGAATACCGTGCCCGCAACGCCACCGAGCGCATGGCGATGGGCCTGCTGATCGCAGCCTCGTTGATTGCCGTCCTGACCACGGTGGGCATCGTGATGAGTCTGCTATCAGAGAACGTGCATTTCTTCCAGCTTTACCCGGCCACGAAATTCTTCTTCTCGACCGAATGGAACCCGAAGTTCGGCGGCGGGTCCGACCTTGGCATCTGGCCCTTGGTCTGGGGCACGGTCTATGTCTCGGCCATCGCCTTGGTCGTGGCCGTGCCGATCGGGCTGTTGTCGGCGATCTATCTGGCAGAATATGCCACTTCCCGCGTGCGCAGCGTGGTCAAACCGCTGATCGAGGTTCTGGCCGGCATTCCGACCATCGTGTATGGCTTGTTTGCCCTGATCACCGTGGGCCCGTTGCTGCGCGACTTCATTGCCCAACCGATGGGCTTTGGCAACTCGGCCTCCTCGGTGATGACGGCCGGTCTGGTGATGGGGATCATGGTGATCCCGTTCGTCTCCTCGCTGTCCGATGACATCATCAATGCGGTGCCGCAATCCTTGCGCGACGGCTCGCTGGGCCTCGGCGCCACCCCTTCGGAGACCATTCGTCAGGTCGTGATCCCCGCCGCTTTGCCGGGCATCGTCGGCGCGGTGTTGCTGGCCGCCAGCCGTGCGATTGGCGAGACGATGATCGTCGTCCTTGGGGCAGGCGCTGCGGCCAAACTGTCGCTCAACCCGTTCGACGCCATGACCACGGTCACCGTCAAGATCGTCAGCCAGTTGACCGGTGACACCGAGTTCAATTCACCCGAAACGCTGGTGGCCTTCGCACTTGGCCTGACGCTGTTCACCTTCACCCTGTGCCTGAACATTCTGGCGCTGGTGATCGTCCGCAAATACCGGGAGCAATACGAATGACCGACGCCGGCACCCAAGACCCGGGCGCTTCCGAGGGCCGCATGGTCCATTCGCTGTTCGCCCCCGACAAGCGCACCAATGCCCGCAACGCCGCCGAGAAGCGCTTCCGGGCTTACGGTGTAGTGGCCATCACGCTGGCGCTTGCAGCACTCGTCTGGCTCTTGATCTCGATCTTCTCGGCGGGGTTGCCGGCATTTCGGCAAACCTTCATCGAGATCCCGGTCACGCTGGATGCGGCCGTGCTGGACAAGGCGGGCCGCGCCGATCCCAAGGAAATGGCCTCGGTCACCACGATCGGCTATGGCAAGCTGATCGCCAAGGCGCTGTCGGCCGAGATTGCCGCCAAGGGCATCGACATTGGCACGCTGAAGGACAAGGACGTGTCCGAGATGATCTCGGAAAACGCCGCGGCCGATTTGCGCAACATGGTGCTGGGCAATCCCGCGCTCTTGGGCAGCACAGTGCCGTTCGAGGCCTTGGCGAATGGCCGGATCGACGGCTATTTCAAGGGTCGGGTGACGATGGAAACCGCCGCCCGCGACAAGAACACCTCGCCCGAGAAGCTGGCGCTGGCGGACAAGTTGCGCGGGGCTGGCGTGATCACCATGCACCTGAACCCAGGGTTCCTGTTCATGTCCGACGCCTCTGACAAGCGCCCCGAGGCGGCTGGCTTGGGTGTTGCGATCATCGGGTCGCTTTACATGATGGTGATCGTATTGGTCCTGGCGCTGCCGATCGGGGTTGCCGCCTCGGTCTATCTGGAAGAGTTCGCGCCGAAGAACCGCTGGACTGACCTGATCGAGGTGAACATTGCCAACCTCGCCGCCGTGCCGTCGATCGTGTACGGCATTCTGGGCCTGTCGATCTTCATCAACTTTGCCGGGTTGCCGCAGTCGGCCTCGATCGTCGGCGGGCTGGTGCTGACGCTGATGACCCTGCCGCGCATCATCATCCCGACCCGTGCGGCGCTGAAGGCGGTGCCGCCCAGCATCCGCGACGCGGCTTTGGGTGTGGGCGCCTCCAAGTTGCAGACCGTCACGCATCATGTGCTGCCGCTGGCGATGCCCGGCGTGCTGACCGGCACAATCATCGGTCTGGCGCAGGCCTTGGGCGAAACCGCCCCCCTGCTGCTGATCGGCATGGTGGCCTTCGTCAAGGATTTCCCCGGCGCGCCACCGCAGGGCCTGTTCGACCCCGCCTCGGCCCTGCCGGTGCAGATCTACAACTGGACGCAGCGCGGGGATCCGGGCTTTGTGGAGCGGGCCTCGGGGGCGATCATCGTCCTTCTGGTGTTCCTGATCGTCATGAACACCGCCGCCATCATCCTGCGCCGCAAATACGAACGCCGCTGGTAAGTCAGGAGACACCCCATGAAAGACGTGAGACTGGAGCGCGACGTGCAAACCGAGACCAACAAGATCGAAGCCCGCGGGGTGCAGGTCTATTACGGCACCAACCACGCGTTGAAGGATGTCGACGTCAACATCCTCGACAAGACCGTGACGGCCTTCATCGGGCCGTCGGGCTGCGGCAAGTCCACCTTCCTGCGCTGTCTGAACCGGATGAACGATACCGTGGCCTCGGCCCGGGTCGAGGGCATGATCACGCTGGAGGGCGAGAACATCTATGACCCGCGCGTCGATCCTGTGCAGTTGCGGGCCAAGATCGGCATGGTGTTTCAAAAACCCAACCCCTTCCCGAAGTCGATCTATGACAATGTGGCCTATGGCCCGAAAATCCACGGCCTGACCCGCAACAAGGCGGAACTGGACGAGGTGGTGGAAAGCTGCCTGAAGAAGGCCGCCCTGTGGAACGAGGTGAAAGACCGCCTGAACGCCCCCGGCACCGGACTGTCGGGCGGCCAGCAGCAGCGGCTGTGCATTGCCCGCGCGATTGCAACCTCGCCCGAGGTCTTGCTGATGGATGAACCCTGTTCCGCGCTTGACCCGATTGCCACGGCACAGGTCGAGGAGCTGATCGACGAGCTGCGCAGCCAGTTTTCCGTGGTGATCGTCACCCACTCCATGCAGCAGGCGGCGCGGGTCAGTCAGCGGACGGCCTTCTTCCACCTTGGCCATCTGGTCGAATATGGCGAAACGGGGACGATCTTCACCAACCCCAAGGACCCGCGCACCGAAAGCTACATCACCGGCCGGATCGGCTGAGGAGACACAGATGAACGAACGCCACATCGCCTCGGCTTTTGACCGGGATCTTGAAGGGGTGCAGGCCCTTGTCCTGAAGATGGGCGGGCTGGTCGAGGCCGCCCTGTCCGACGCCGCCGCCGCTTTGGAAACCCGCGACGAATCCCTGGCCGAACAGGTGCGCAGCCGCGACGCGGTGATTGACGCGCTGGAAGAACAGGTCAACAGCGAATGCGTCCGCCTGATCGCGATCCGGGCCCCGGCGGCCTCGGACCTGCGCACCGTGCTGACCGTCATGAAAATCGCCGCCTCGCTGGAGCGGTGCGGCGATTATGCCAAGAACCTTGCCAAACGCTCGATCGTGCTGGCGCAGATGCACACGATCGAGGGGGCTGCCGGCGCCATCCGCCGCATGTCGCGTCAGGTCGGGTTGATGCTGAAGGATGCGCTGGACGCCTTCATCAGCCGCGACGTCGAACTGGCGCAGGCCGTGCGCCAGCAGGACAAGGACATCGACCAGATGTACACCGCGCTGTTCCGCGAATTCCTGACCCACATGATGGAAGATCCGCGCAACATCACCGCCTGCATGCACCTGCATTTCATTGCCAAGAACATCGAACGCGTGGGCGACCATGCCACCACGATCGCCGAGCAGGTCATCTACCTTGCCACCGGAACGTTGCCGACCGACCCGCGTCCGAAGACCGAGTCCGTAATCTCGGGTGACAACTGATGGCACAACCCACCGTCCTGCTGGTTGAGGACGAGCCCGCCCAGCGGGAGGTTCTGGCCTATAACCTGGAAGCCGAGGGCTTTGCCGTGCAGCGCGCCACCAATGGCGAAGAGGCCTTGGTGCTGGTGGCCGAAAGCCCGCCTGACCTGATCCTCTTGGACTGGATGATGCCGCATGTGTCGGGCCTTGAGGTCTGCCGCCGCCTGAAGATGCGACCCGAGACGCGCCAGATCCCCATCATCATGCTGTCGGCCCGGTCCGAAGAGGTCGACAAGGTGCGGGGTCTGGAAACCGGGGCCGATGATTACGTCATCAAACCCTATTCCATCGTCGAACTGATGGCCCGCCTGCGCGCCCACCTGCGCCGCACAAGGCCCGCGACGCTGGGCCTGACGCTGGAATGGGGCGATATAACGCTGGACCCTGAAACCCACCGCGTGCTGCGCGCCGGTCAGACGCTGAAACTGGGGCCGACCGAGTTCCGCCTGCTGGCGACCTTCCTGGAAAAACCCGGCCGTGTCTTCTCGCGCGAGCAATTGCTGGACCGGGTCTGGGGCCGCGACATCTATGTCGACAGCCGCACGGTGGACGTGCATGTCGGACGGCTCCGCAAGGCGCTGTGTGTGTTTGGCGGAGAGGACCCTTTGCGCACCGTGCGCGGCGCAGGCTACGCGCTGGGGTAAGACCCGACCCCGGCGAACGCCGGGGGCAATCTGCCGGACCGATTTAAGAGCCGAGCGCCGTTCAAGTAGGGTGGGGTTAAACCCCACCCTACTGGCGCCTTGCCGGCGCAGGGCGCGTCCCGACGTTTCCCGCGTGAGACACTTTTCGCCGTCGTGACCCGTCCCGGCGCTGGAGGGTTTCACACCCTCCAGACCTCCCGTGGGATATTTGAGCCAAGGTGAATGGGGTAGGGCGGGCAAATTGCCTCTGGTCAGGGCGGCGGAAATGGTAGCCCATCTATCTTCCGCGCAGATAATTTGATCAAACCCCTCTGGCGCTTTTGGCCCGGTCTGCTAGGCTTGGCCTATTGACTGGAGATTCAGAATGAACGCGCCCGCCCCGCAAGCCCTGACCAATGCCAACCTCTGGGAGATGGATCGCCGCCATTCGCTGCATCCCTGGACCAACTTCGGCCCCTTCGAGACGGAAGGCGCTTTGGTGATCACGAAAGGTCAGGGCTGCAACCTCTGGGATGCGGAAGGGCGCAAATATCTGGATGCCGTGGGGGGGCTTTGGTGCACCAACATCGGGCTCGGGCGCAAGGAAATGGCGCAGGCGATTGCCGATCAGGCCGAGCGTCTGGCGTTTTCGAACACCTTTGTCGACATGACCAACGAGCCGACCGCGCGTCTGGCCGCCAAGATTGCCGAACTGGCGCCCGGTGACCTGAACCGCGTGCATTTCACCACCGGGGGCTCCACCGCGGTCGATACGGCAGTGCGGATGGTCAGCTATTACCACCATTCCCGCGGCAACCCGCAAAAGACTGACATTGTTGCGCGGGAGCATTCCTATCACGGCTCGACCTATCTGTCGCAATCGGTCGGCAAGCGCCCCGGCGACCGGGTCGAAGAGTTCCGCTACAAGCATGACGGCATCCACCATCTTTCGGTCCCCAACCCCTACCGCCGCCCGGCCCATCTGACCGAGGCGCAGTTCTGCGACGATCTGATCACCGAATTCGAGGCCCTGATTGCCCGGGTCGGCGCCGACCGCATCGGTGGCTTCATCGCCGAACCGATCCAGGCCAGTGGTGGGATCATCATTCCGCCGAAGGACTACCTCTTGCGCATGTGGCAGGTCTGCCAGCGCCACGACATCCTGTTCATCGCCGATGAGGTTGTCACCGCCTTCGGCCGTCTGGGCCACTGGTTTGCCAGCCTGGCCGAATTCGGTGTGCAGCCCGACATGATCACCTCGGCCAAGGGCCTGACCTCGGGCTACCAACCCTTGGGCGCCGTGATCTTCTCGGATCGGATCTGGGATGCGATGGCAGAAGGCGGCCAGCGTTGGTTCACCAGCGGTCTGACCTATTCCGGTCACCCGGTGGCCTGTGCCGCGGCCTTGAAGAACATCGAGATCATGGAGCGCGAGGACCTGCTGGCCCATGCGTCGAAGGTTGGTCGCTACTTCGAGACGCGGATGGCGGACTTGGCCAGGCTGCCCTTGGTGGGTGACGTGCGCGGCCGCAAGCTGATGCTGTGCGTGGAAAACGTCGCCAACAAGGACACCAAGGAGCTGCTGCCGGATGGCGTGAATGAGTCCAAGCGCATCAGCAATGTCTGCGAAAGCCTTGGCCTGCTGGTCCGCCCCATCGGCCACCTGAACGTCATGTCCCCGCCCCTTGTCATCACCGAAGGCGAGATCGACTTCATCGCCGAAACGCTGGAGGTGGCGATCAAACGGGTGACGGATGATCTGGTGCGGGAAGGGTATCGGCTGGGGTAGGGGGCGGTCACTTCACCCGTTCGTAGACGCACCCGTCGCCGTCATCCGGCTTCATATGGTCAGCATCTAGGATGAGCGATCGGATGTCATTGCCATAGCCATCCGTATGCACCCAGACTTCCTCGGCGCTGGTGACATAGGATACGGCAAGCGTACGCCAGCCCGGATAGACCCCGGCATCCGATTCAAACCCGGACCAGGTGTCGGCGGTGTAGACAATCCTTTGCATCGCGCTGCAGTTCGGATCAACGATCTGCCATTTGCCAATCAGCAGGTTCTCGGTCTCCGCGCTCGCGGCAGTTCCTGTCAAGACGTTCGCGGCGATGATGAAAAGCGTGGCGGCGAATGACGATTTCATACCAGTTTCCCCCAATCGCCAGCGGATAATGTTTGCGGTCTTAGGTCGAGACACCTGATGGTAGGGTCGATTTTTGCGTTCGACAAGACAATTTCGGCTGGGACAATTTGCCAGGGCGTGGTGTCTTGGAAGACTGTCGGCTTTGGGACGTGCGGCATGAGAAGAGTGGTTCTTGACCGCAACAGGCCAATTCGAAACGCTTGAAGCAGGGCGCAAGGGGCGTGTCGCACAATGCTTCAAATCTGGCGAAGCATTGGGTCGATGCCTGCCGATTCGTCTGCGCGTGCGGCCACCGCTGCCGTCCGCTTCCCAACATGGCGGTGTTGGCGACAAAGAGGGTCGCCTGCTAGCCAATCTGCACTCCTGCTCGTGCTTGAAACCATGGCCGGCCTATCCCCCGGTTGACCATCCCTCCATCCCCCTCTACCGTTCCTTCACCGGATCAGCGTGGTCTCCGGCCCCAAGGATAGCGCGTCAAAACCCCGAGTTTCCTCATGTCCCTTGAAGACGCCAAAAGCCAGGTGGATACCGCCTTCACCCGCACCAGCCAACGCGGCTATGCGTTCGAGAACGCGTTCGGCGGGGCGACCTCGTTCCTGCGCCGGACCTACACCAAGGATCTGGCCGGGGTGGACCTTGCCATCACCGGCGTGCCTTTCGATCAGGCCGTGACGCACCGCGCCGGCACCCGGTTCGGGCCAAGGGCGATCCGCGAGGCCTCCAGCCTCATGCCCTATGATCCGCCGGCCGGCTGGCCAACCAACCCCTTGGAAGAGCTGAACATCATCGACTACGGCGATCTGGCCTTCGACTATGCCAAGACGCAGGACTTCCCCGAGACGCTGACCCACCACATCCGCACCATCCTTGGCGCCGGGGCGGGGTCTGTCGTGCTGGGCGGCGATCATTTCATCACCTTCCCGATCCTGCGCGCCTATGCCGAGAAGTTCGGCCCCCTCAGCCTCATCCATTTCGACGCTCATTCCGACCTTTGGCCCGATGACGATTATTCGCGGATCGACCATGGCACGATGTTCTACAAGGCGGTGAAGTCGGGGCTGGTCGACCCCAAACGCTCAGTCCAGATCGGCATCCGCACGACGACCGTGGATTATCTGGGCGTCAACGTCATCACGGCGCGCGAAGTGCATGAGAAGGGCACGGATTGGGTGGTGGCCAAGGCCAAGGACATCGTCGGCGACCACAGCACCTATGTGACCTTCGACATTGATGCGCTGGACCCGGCCTTTGCGCCGGGCACCGGCACGCCGGTCTGGGGCGGCCTCGCCTCATGGCAAGCCGCCGCCATGCTGCGCGATCTGGCCGGCATCAACATGGTCGGCGGCGATGTGGTCGAGGTGTCGCCGCCCTATGACACGACCGGGGCCACGGCGATTGCAGGTGCCCATGTCGCCTATGAACTGGTATGCCTCTACCATTGGGCCCGCACACAAAGGTGACAAGGTGATCCGCATGATACTGAAAATACTGGCGGCGCTGATCGTCATCGCCGTGGTGGCGCTGTCGGCCTATGTCCGGCTGGCCCCCACCGATGTCGCCGCCTGGCATGTCCCCGTGGCGACGACAGACCCCGCAACTGCCGGCCCCTGCACGGACAAGATCACCATCGTCCCGAAAGGCGCCCGCGCCACCTGCCTGCTGCCCGGCACCCCGGTCGAGGTCCTGAACAAGCTGGAGGCGACGGCCCTGACCTCGGCCCGCACCATCCGCCTTGCCGGCACCCCCGAAGAGGGCCGGATCACCTGGGAGGCCCGCTCGTTCCTGATGGGCTATCCCGATTACGTCACCGCCGAGGCTGTGGCAGCCCCCGACGGCACCCGCCTCGACATCTTCTCGCGCCAGCGCTTCGGCCAGGGCGATATGGGTGTCAACGCCGCCCGTCTGAAAGACTGGCTCAGCCAGCTCTAGGGTCCGGCATCTGGCCACGCGGGTCTTGGGCGGCCAGCGCAGGACGTCGTCCCGCGCCCCCCTTCATTTGTTCCCAAATATCCCACGGGGGTGCGGGGGTGTGAAACCCCCGCTTCTTTGGTCAGACTCAGACACACCGCTTCGACGATAACCCCCGTCTCTGCCCTTGACCGCCTGCGCATTCCGCGCCACACCGCGCCCATGGTTCCCTTGGAAAAACTTGCCCAGATCACGCAACGCTTCGACTATGTCGAGGCGCGGCTGAATGCCGGTGGCTCCCCCTCCGAAATTGCCGACCTCAGCCGCGAATATTCCGAACTGGGGCCGGTGATCGCCGAGATCAACGCCTATCGCCGCGCCCTTGATGATCTGGCCGAGGCCGAGATCCTGTTGGCCGATCCCGAGTTGAAATCGCTGGCCGAAGAAGAAATGCCGCGCCTGAAGGCCCGCATTCCGGAAATGGAACAGGCCTTGCGGCTGGCGCTTCTGCCGAAAGACGCCGCCGATGCCCGCCCCGCCATCCTTGAAATCCGCCCCGGCACTGGCGGCGAAGAGGCCAGCCTTTTCGCGGCTGACCTTCTGCGCATGTACCAGCGTTATTGCGAACGCATGGGCTGGACCTTTGAAATCCTGGAAGAGCAGTTCACCGACCTCGGTGGCATCAAGGAACTGACCGCCCATATCCAGGGCGAGGGCGTCTTTGCCCGCATGAAATTCGAATCCGGCGTCCACCGCGTCCAGCGCGTGCCCACGACCGAAGCCGGCGGCCGCATCCACACCTCGGCGGCCACCGTGGCCGTGCTGCCCGAGGCGCAAGAGGTCGACATTGACATCCCCGCCTCCGACATCCGCATCGACACGATGCGCGCGTCCGGGGCAGGCGGCCAGCACGTCAACACCACCGACTCTGCGGTGCGCATCACCCACTTGCCGACCGGCATCATCGTGACCTCGGCGCAGAAATCCCAGCACCGCAACAAGGACATGGCCATGGCCGTCCTGCGCGCCCGTCTTTACGAGATCGAGCGTGACCGCATCAACAGTGAACGATCCGCCGACCGTAAAGCTCAGGTCGGTTCCGGTGACAGATCAGAGCGCATCCGCACCTATAATTTCCCGCAGGGCCGCATGACCGACCACCGCATCAACCTGACGCTCTATTCCCTCGGCCAGATCATGGACGGCAACCTGACCGAGGTCATTGATGCCCTGATCGCCCATGACCAAGCCGCAAAACTGGCTGAAGTGGAATGACCGCCGCCCTGACGCTGCGCGAGGGCATCACCACCCTGCGCGAAGCCGGCATCGAGGATGCCCCGCGTGACGCCCGCCTCTTGATGGCCAAGGCGATGGGCGTGCCCGCTGACCGCCTGACCCTGCATCTGCAGGATCAGCTCTCGCCGCAGGTTGCCAAATCCTTCTCCGATCTGGTCAGCTTGCGCGCCACGCGTCAGCCGATGGCGCAGATCCTGGGAGAGCGCCTGTTCTGGGGTCGCAGCTTTGAGGTGACCCGAGACACGCTTGACCCCCGCCCAGAAACCGAGGTTCTGGTGCAAGACGCCATCCGGCAGCCGTTCCGGCGCGTGCTGGACCTTGGCACCGGCTCGGGCTGCATCCTGATTTCCTGTCTTCTGGCGATGCCCGATGCCACCGGTCTTGGCATCGACCTGTCCGAAGCCGCGCTGCGGGTTGCCGCCCGCAATGCCGCCCGCCACGCCCTGACCCGCGCCGATTTCAAAACCTCTGACTGGTTTCGCACCGTCTCGGGCAGCTTTGACCTGATCGTCGCCAATCCGCCCTATATCGCCGAGGCCGAAATGCCCGGCCTTGCCCCCGAGGTTCGCGATTGGGAACCAAGGAAGGCCCTGACCCCCGGTGGTGACGGTCTGGCCGCCTACCGCGCCATTGCCGTCGGCGCGCCGGCGCATCTGACGCCAGGGGGGCGCCTGTTGCTGGAAATCGGACCGACCCAGGGACCTGCGGTGTCGGCCCTGCTGCGCAAGCAGGGTCTGGTCGTTACGGGCATCCTGCCCGACCTTGATGGCCGCGATCGCGTGGTCTGCGCCGAAAAACCCGCACAAGACCGTGACCCTGCCGCCACCTGAGCGCCTATTGCGCGGATTGGCGCAAAAATCTTCTTGCCGCAAGCCCCGGCCTGTGATTAGTCGAACCCACGCAAGCTGGCGCGGAAGGCCATTCTGGCCACCACGAAGCCTGCGGATGCCCGCCCTTTCGCTGATTTTTCCTCTGGTCGTTGCGACCAAGGTGATGGGGCGCAGGACAACCGGATCAAAGGACAACATGCGCTCTTCCAAGTCCCGTTCGCGTTCCAAGACGAACCGCCCGCGCACGCTCGGCAACATCATCAACCGCGTGTTCGACAGTTCCGGACCCGAAGGCAAGGTGCGCGGCACGCCGGCACAGTTGATCGAGAAATATCAGTTCCTTGCCCGTGACGCCCAACTGTCGAATGACCGCGTCGCCGCCGAGAACTTTCTGCAGCACGCCGAACATTACACGCGCCTTCTGGCCGAAGCCAATCGCGAGATGGCGGCCGAACAGGAAACCCGCCAGCAAGGCTATGGCCAGAACGGACAGGGCGGCCAGAACGGTCAGGGCGGCCAGAACACCCCCAACGGCCAAACGCCGCAGCGCGATCGCCCGCAGGGCAACGACCGCCGCGATGACCGGGGCGACTACCGCGCCGAATACCGCGATGAACGGACCTACGATCAGCCCGAAGTCTCGGGCCACGAGGTGATCGACATGAACGGCGAGGATGATGCCGGTCTGGTCGAAACCCCCGAAGCCGGTGCCCGCGATCAACGCGGCGAACGCCAGAACGATCCGCGCAACGACCAACGCCCGGTGCGCTATGACGACAGCCAGAACCGCCCGCGCTACAACGACAATCGCGGTGAAAACCGGGGTGACAATCGTGGCGCACAGCAACAGCGCCCGCAAGATGGTCAACGGAACGACAGCCAACGCAATGAGGGCCAACGGAACGACAGCCAACGGAACGATGGCCAGCGCAATGAGGGCCAGCGGTACGAAGGCAATCGCAACGAAGGTCAGCGCAACGACGGCAATCGTGGCAACGAACAGCGTCGCACCTATCCACCCCGTGTCGATCAGCACCGCAACGAGCAGCGCGGCAATGATCAGCGCAGCAATGATCAGCAGCCGCGCGAACAGCAACCCCGGGATCAGCAGCCTCGCGAACAACAGCCCCGCGACCAACAACCGCGGCACGAACAGCAGCCCCGGTCAGAGCGCAGCTATCATCCCCAGCAAGACCGCCCGCAGGACCGCCCGCAAGAGCGCGCCGCTGAACCCGCCCGCGCTGACACCACCCGTGCTGACACCGCCCGCGCCGACACCACCCGTGCCGAACCCGTGCGTGGCGATGCGCCGCGCCCCGAGGTCAAGCCGGATCGCCGCCCCGAGCAACGCCCCGAAAGCCAGATGACCGAAGTCAGGGTGGCCGAGGCCGCTCCAATGACCACCGCGCCTGTTGCGGCAAATCCCATCGCGCCAAAACCGGCAGCGCCGAAAGCCGCCGCCAAGGCGGTCAAACCGGCCACCAAGGCCGCCGAAGGGCCCGCTGAAACCGCTGTCGCGGCAGAGGCGGCGCCGAAGAAGCCCCGGGCCAAGGTGGTCAAAAAACCGGTCGACGCCGGTCCGACCGAACCTGCCGTCGACTGATACGAAAGGGGCGCCTCTGGCGCCCCTTTTCGCAAGGTTCGGCCGTTAGACGAAGGCTCTGGCCAAGGCGCAGAAGCGTTCCAGCGAGATTTCCTCGGCCCGCGCCGTGGGCGGAATCCCCACGCTGTCCAGCACAGCCTCCATATCCGGGCGCAGCGATTTCAGGCTCGACCGCAGCATCTTGCGGCGCTGACCAAAGGCAGCCGCCACGATGCGGTTCAGCACCTTCTCCTCCGCCGGATAGCGCGGGGCCTCCAGCCGGGTCAGGTGGACCACAGCGGAATGCACCTTGGGGGCGGGCGTAAAGGCTTCGGGCGGCAGGTGCATCACGATCTTGGCGTCCGACCGCCACTGGCAAAGCAACGCGAGGCGGCCGTAGTGCTCGTCGCCGGGCTTGGCGGTGATGCGCAAAGCCACCTCGCGCTGGAACATCAGCGTCATCGACGACCAGAACGGCGGCCAGATCTTGGGCGTCAGCCAGCGGATCAGCAGTTCGGTGCCGACATTGTAGGGCAGGTTCGCCGCGATCCGGACCGGAGGCGTCATCAGCGCGGCCATGTCGATCTCCATCGCATCGCCCTCAATCACCTCCAGCCGGCCCGGATAGGCGGCGGCAATCTCCTTCAAGGCGGCGATGCAGCGCGGGTCCTTCTCGATGGCCACCACACGCCGCGCGCCCTCCACCAGCAGCCCGCGCGTCAGCCCGCCGGGACCGGGCCCGACCTCCAGCACGTCAGAGCCGGCAATATCCCCCGCCAGCCTTGCAATCTTGGCGGTCAGGTTCAAATCCAGCAGAAAGTTCTGCCCCAGTTGCCGCTTGGCGACCAGATCATGGGCATTGATCACCTCACGCAGAGGGGGAAGTCCGTCAATCGTGGCCAAGATAACCTCCGGCGCCGCTTTGCCCCCTGATTGCGCGGAACCGGCCGACAGACAAGCCCCATCGCCCTGTCACCTTGGTGCAAATATCCTCGGGTGGGTTTCGGGAGGGTGGAAAACCCTCCCGAAGCTGGGGGTGCGGGGGATGGCAATCC
>NZ_CBBQHX010000054.1:0-19778 GCF_964946895.1 Stagnihabitans sp.
CCCAGCAGGTCTTTCAGGACCACGTTGTCGAGCATGACATCCGCCACCAGGCGCTTCAGCTTGGCGTTCTCCTTCTCAAGCTGCTTCAGGCGTTTGGTGTCCGACAGGTCCATCCCGCCATACTTGGCCTTCAGCTTGGAGAACGTCGCTGGGCTGAGGCCATGCTTGCGGCACAGCTCAGCCGTCGGCAAGCCTGCCTCCTGCTCTTTGATCATCCCGATAATCTGCGCTTCCGTAAAACGGCTTCTCCTCATGTCGTCTGCTCCTTCAGAGTTGGGTAGACTCTACATCAGACTGAGGGAACTTTCGGGGGGCAGGTCAGGGCGTGTGCTTGGGGCGACCCTTCTCTGGCGTGGACCGCTGGCGGCTTATGGCAGCAGCGCCAGCCGGGACTGAAGAAGCGCAAACAGGCGGGCTTGATCAACGTCGGTCATGACAAGGCAGTTTCCCTGCGGATCGGGGGCGGCCAAGGACCGGCCGAACTGCGGCCCGGCCTCTGTCACCGCGTGGACCTGACTTTGCAGCCCGGCAAACAGTGTCGGATCAATCAGCCAGGCGATCACGCAGGGGTCATGCAGATGCCGGTCGCCGGCGGTATAGACCGCAAGCAACCGGGCCGCGATATCAGAGCAGAGATTTCCGTTCTGTCGCAGAGCGGCAAGGTGCTGATCCTCGATCCGGGCCTTGTGAGTCACATCCAGCCCGAACATCACCAACTGTGCCCCCGATTGCAGTACGATTTCGGCAGCATGCGGATCGGCCATGAAGTTGAACTCGGCATGATCGTTCATGTTGCCCCGGCAATAGGCCGCCCCTCCCATGAAGGCGATCGCGTGCACCTGTTGCGCCAGAATAGGGTCCATCAAGACCGCCACGGCGACATTGGTCAGCGGCCCGATTGCGCAAAGAACCACCTCGCCCGGGAGGGCCGCGACCTGATGGCGCATGAAATCAACGGCATTCATGGCAGACCCGCTCGCACCCGGCGGCAGGGGCAGGCCGATGTCGCCAAGACCGTCCTGCCCGTGCACCGAAGCCTCCAGCGTGGCCGGGGCAAGGATCGGGCGGGGGATGCCGCGCAGCACGGGAATGTCCAGCCGAGCCGCTGCCGCACAGATCCGCCGCGCGTTGCGGTGGGTCTTGTCGAGATCCACGTTGCCCTTGACGCAGGTGACACCCAGCACCTCGATGTCGTCGCGGGAGGCGAGGGCCAGAAACAGCGCCACGGCATCGTCGATGCCCGGGTCGCAGTCGATGATGATCTTGCGCATATCTGACACTTCCTTGGACTGCTGGACCGGCCGCGGCGACGGCGCGTGCATGGTCAAAATAGCGGCGTTTGGCGGGGTGCTGACTTACATTTTCTAAGTCAGGCTAAGATTTTGCCAACTTGCCGAACGTTCCGTGTTTCGCATGCTTGCCTTAGCCCGCGTCAAGTTCTTTGATGTCTTCTAGCCAGATCGACGTTCGCCCACCGTCCAGCGCCACCCCGATGACCTGACAGGGTCATTCCCGCACCGAAACGCCCAAGCCACATCAGATGGCGCATCTCAGACCAGCAGGAGAGACCGCAATGACGATCAACCACAGACTGCTAGACCTTTTGCGCCGCGGACGCACGGCGCATGAAAATCACCTGATCGACGGGCTGGCACGTGGTGCGGTCAGTCGGCGGGAGTTTCTGCGATACGGCTCGGTTCTGGGTCTGTCAGCACCGCTTCTGGGTGGCATCGCCGGGGCCGTGGGCTATGGACTGACGCCGGTGACGGCGCGGGCTGGCACGCCGGGCGGCACCATCCGCTTTGGCCAGATCGTGCCGGCCGGGGCGATCAACCCGGTGACGGTGGCCGATGGCGGCGGCGTCACCATGCTGTCGCAGTTTGGCGAGGCGCTGGTGCTGTCGGCGCCCGACCTGTCGGCCCAACCGCTGCTGGCGGAAAGCTGGGCCCCCAACACCGATGGCACGGTCTGGACCTTCAAGCTGCGCCAGAACGTCAAGTTCCACAACGGCAAGGTGATGACGGCCGATGACGTGGTGGCAACCTTCGACCGGTTGTCTGACCCGGCAATGGGCTCGAACGCGCTGTCGGCGTTCTCGGGGATGCTGTCGAAGGGTGGGACGCGGAAGGTCGATGACCACACGGTGGAATTCCATCTCGACACCGCCAACGGCAACTTCCCTTATGCCGTCTCGACCGATAACTACAACGCGATCATCGTACCCGCTGAATTCCCTGAGGATTTCGAGGCGACGATGATCGGCACCGGCCCCTTCAAGCTGGAGAAGTATACCGCCAAGGTTGGGGCTTCTTTCGTCCGCAACCCCGATTATTGGGGCACGCCCGCCCTGCCCGACCGGATCGAGGTCACGTTCTACGACGACTATCAGCCCCAGATCCTGGCGCTGCAGGCCGGAGACATCGACATCATCCAGCAGGTTCCCGTTCTGCAGGCCGTTGGGTTGCTGGCCGATCCCAGCGTCACCATCATCAGCATCCCGTCCTCGGCGCATCAACAGGTGCACATGCGCAACGACAAGGCGCCCTTCACGGACAAGCGCGTGCGTCAGGCGATTGCCCTGTGCCTCGACCGTCCGAAACTGGTGCAGGGGCTGCTGAAAGGCAAAGCCCAGCTTGGCAATGACAGCCCGTTCATGCCCAGCTATCCTTCAACCGACAAGACGGTAGCCCAGCGCCAGATCGACATCGCGCAAGCCAAGCAGCTGATGGAGGCTGCGGGGATGGCATCGGGGTTCAAGACCACGCTGACCACCGAGAAGTATCTGGAGATACCGGATTACGCCGTGCTGATCCAGAACGCCGTCAAAGAGATCGGCGGCGACATCACGCTGAACGTGATGGATCAGGGCGCCTACTATGGCGACGCGGTGCCGGGCAAATCGCCGTGGCTGGATTCTGACATGGGCATCACCGACTATGGCCACCGGGGCGTGCCGAACGTGTTCCTGCAGGCCCCGCTGACCAGCAAGGGCACCTGGAACGCCGCGCATTTCAACAATCCCACCTATGACACGCTGGTGCAAAGCTACATCGGCTCGCTGGACCTGGAATCCCAGCGCGCGACGGCGGGCAAGATCGAGACCCTGCTGCTGGAGGAGACGCCGGTGATCTTCTCGTACTTCTATGACTTCCTGACCATCACCAAACCGGGGGCGACCGGCGTCGTGACGACGGCCATGGGCCAGCTGCTGCTGGGGCAAGCCAGTCTGTAATCGCTGCACCGGGCCTTCGGGCCCGGTGCAGGCCCGCCGACAGAAGGAAGCGCACGATTTCCAGATATATCCTCAAACGCACGCTTTTGGCGCTGCTGACGCTGTGGCTGCTGAGCGTGCTGATCTTTCTGGGCGGGCATCTGCTGCCCGGCAATGTGGGCCGCGCCATGCTAGGGCCCTTCGCCGACCAAAAGGCGGTTGATGTGCTGAACCATCAGATGGGCACCGACCGGCCCTTGCTGGTGCAGTATCTCAGCTGGATTTCCGGTTTTCTGACCGGCGACCTGGGACAGTCCTATGCCTATCGCGCGGCAGTGGCACCCTTTCTTGGGACCGCCCTGCTGAACTCTGCCAAGCTGGCGGCGGTGGCCTTCGTCATGGTGGTGCCCTTGGGCATTCTGGGCGGCGTGGTGGCGGCGCTGTACCGGGGCCGTCCGACCGACCGCATCCTGTCGGTGATCGGCCTGTCGGCGACGGTGGTGCCAGAGTTTGTGTCGGGCATCCTCTTGATCCTGCTGTTTGGTGTCTGGCTGCGCTGGTTCCCCATCTCGGCCACATGGAAGACCGGCGACGGGGTGCTGACGCAGCTGTACCACCTGATCCTGCCCTCGATCCCGCTGGTGCTGATCCTGTTCGGCTACATCGCCCGGATGGCCCGCGCCGGCATGATCGAGGCGCTGGATGCCGACTACACCCGCACCGCCGTTCTGAAGGGCCTGAGCTATCCGAGGGTCATCTGGCGCCACGTGCTGCGCAACGCGCTGTTGCCAACGATCAGCGTGATTGCCACCCAGACCGTCTATCTGATCGGCGGGCTGGTGGTGATCGAGATCCTGTTTCATTATCAGGGCATCGGCAGCCTGATCTACACGGCCGCCAAGAAAAAGGATTTCCCCATGCTGCAGGCCGGTGTGATGTGCATCGGTGCCTTGTTCGCGCTGACCACCCTGCTGGCCGATCTGCTCTATGCCCGGCTGAACCCGCGCATTCGTTTTGGAGGCCGGGAATGAGTGCCACGCAGCCCGAGGCCGAGCACGGCTGGCGCGACGATCTGCGCCGCCTGCTGCGGTCGCCCGCCTTCGACATTGGTTTGGTCATCGTGCTGTTCTGGGTTGGCTGCGCCATTCTGGGTCCGCACCTTGTGCCCTATGATCCCTTCGCCGATGACATGCTCAACACCCTGACGCCTCCTTCAGCCGATCATTGGTTCGGCACGGATCAACTGGGCCGCGACGTGTTTTCGCGGGTCATCGTCGGCGCGCGGGACATCTTGACGGTGGCCCCGGCCGCCACGCTGATCAGCACCTTCCTTGGCACCGCCCTTGGGCTGACGATGGGGTACTTCGGCGGCTGGGTCGATGAGGCCCTGGGCCGGGTTGTTGATGCCGTTCTGGCGCTGCCCACCGTGATCGTGGCGTTGCTGGCCCTGACGGCCCTTGGCACCTCGATGGTGACGGTGATGGTGGTGATCGCCTTCAGCTTTGCCCCGATCATCGCCCGCACGGTGCGCAGCGCGGTTCTGAGCGAGCGAAGCCTTGATTATGTTGCCGCCGCCGAACTGCGCCGCGAGAACACGGCCTATATCCTGTTTGTGGAAATCCTGCCCAACGTCCTGCCGCCCATCCTTGTCGAAACCACGGTGCGGCTGGGCTATGCGATCTTCACCGTCGCCACGCTAAGCTTCATCGGGTTTGGCATCCAGCCGCCTTCGCCGGATTGGGGGCTGTCGATCTCGTCCAACTACGCGATGATTGGCGGGGGTTTCTGGTGGACGGTGGTCTTTGACAGCGCGGCCATCGCCTCGTTGGTCATCGGGATCAACCTTGTTGCGGACGGGATCGAAGGTCTGCGCCATGACTGATGCGCTGCGGTTCGAGAATGTTGGCGTGGAATACCGCGTCAAGGGCCGGGGCGGGCAGGTTCTGGACGGCGTCTCGTTCCAGATCGCCAAGGGCGAGGCTTATGGGCTGGTGGGCGAATCCGGCTGCGGTAAATCGACGGCGGCCTTTGCCGCCCTGCGCTATCTGCCGCGCAACGGGACTGTGAACCGGGGCCGCATTCTGGTGGATGGGCAGGATATCGGCGCCTTGTCCGGGCCGGACCTGCGCAGGTTGCGGCGCTTTTCGGTGGCGATGGTGTATCAGGACCCCGGCAAGTCGCTGAACCCGTCGATGACGATCGGGCAACAGGTGGCAGAGGTCTTTGAACTGGCCGAAGTTCCGCGTGCCGATTGGCCGGCGCGGGTGGAGCAGATCCTGTCCAAGGTGCAGATCAGCGATCCGGCCCTGGTGATGAGCCGTTATCCACACCAGCTTTCGGGTGGCATGCAGCAGAGGGTGGCCATTGCGATGGCAATCGCCAGCAATCCCACCCTTCTGGTGCTGGACGAACCGACGACCGGCCTTGATGCCACGGTCGAAGCCGAGGTGCTGGACCTGATCCAGCACCTGCGCCGCGAGCTTTCCACGGCAATCCTGTTCATCAGCCACAACCTTGCCGTGATCGCCCGGATGTGTGACCGGGTGGGGGTTCTGTACGCTGGCCGTCTGGTCGAAGAGGCCCCGACCGAGGCGATCTTCCGCACCCCACGCCATCCCTACACCGCTGGTTTGCTGTCCTGCTTGCCGCAGGCCGGGCGCAGCAAGGACAAGGCCCCTTTGGCCACCATTGCAGGCTTCCTGCCTGCCCCGGGCGACGTCACCAAGGGCTGCATCTTCGCGGCCCGCTGTGCTGTGGCCGAAGACCTGTGCCGTTCGACCGAGCCGGGGTTTGCCCTTCACAACGGGCGCGCCAGCAAATGCCATTTTCCCGAAAGGGCGATGGCGCTGCCTGCGGTTGGTCAAACGCCCCCTGCCCCGCTGCGCGACAGGACCGCCCCCATCCTGCAGATCGAGAGCCTTTCGAAAAGCTTCGGCAGCGGCGGCGATCGTCAGCGCGTCTTGCGCGATATTGGCATCACCTTGGCCAAAGGCGAAACCCTTGGCCTTGTCGGTGAATCCGGCAGCGGCAAGACCACGCTGGCGCGCTGCATTCTGGGCCTGTTGCAACCCGACCCCGGCAGCAGCCTGCGCTTTGCCGGCGATACGCTGGCCGGAACCACGGCGCGTCGCAGCCGGGATCAGGTGAAATCCATCCAGATCGTGTTCCAGAACCCTGACTCGGCGCTGAACCGTTCGCATTCCGTCCGCCGGATGCTGGAACGGACGATCACACGGCTTGCAGGTCTGACAGGGACCGCGCGGGAGGCCCGGGTGCAAGCTTTGATCAAGGGAGTCCGCCTGACCGGACGGCACCTTGCCGCGATGCCACGCCAGCTTTCGGGCGGGTTGAAACAACGCGTGGCGATTGCCCGGGCATTTGCCAGCGACCCGCAGGTTCTGATCTGCGATGAGCCGACCTCGGCCCTGGATGTGTCGGTTCAGGCGGCGATCTTGAATCTTCTGGCAGAGTTGCAGGCGAAGACCGGGGTCAGCTATGTGCTGATTTCGCATGATCTGAGTGTCGTGCGGTATCTGTCGGACCGGATTGCCGTGATGTATCTGGGCGAAATTCTGGAAATTGGCCCAGCCGAGGCCGTGTTCGCTGGTCCGCATCACCCCTATACGGCGGCTTTGATGTCCTCGGTCCCGTCGATCGACGCGGCTGAGGCCGACCGCGTCAAGCTGGTCGGGTCGCTGCCCACCACGGCGCAGCGACCCAAGGGGTGTGTCTTTCACACGCGCTGCCCACAGCGCATCGCAGGCCCATGCGACTCGTTGGCGCCACCGCTTATTCATCTTGCGGCAGGGCACGTCATCCGCTGCCACCTGTCGCCGGACGCGCTTCCTGCCAAGGCATGAGCGCCACGGCCGCCCGCCGCAGCGCCGTTACCCGGGCGGGCCTATCTGTTAGGACAAGAAGAACGACAAAGGCACAGCACCGATGCCCCTGACCCTGCCCCCGCTCAATGCTCTGCGCGCTTTCGAGGCGGCTGCGCGAACCGGCAGTTACGTTGCCGCAGCCGAAGAATTGGGCGTGTCGGCGGCCGCGATCAGCCAACAGATCCGCAAGCTTGAGGACTATTTGGGCAAGCAGGTGTTCATGCGGCTCAACAACCGCGTGGTTCTGACGGATGCCGGTCACGCGATCCGTGACGGCACCGCCGCTGCGTTGCAGATGATCTCGGAGTCGACCGAACAACTGGTGTCGGACCGTTCGAAATCCCGGCTGGTGATCAGCACCATCGAGTCCGTCGCTGAAAAATGGCTGGTCGCCCGCTTGGTCAGCTATTGCAAACTTTACCCCGATTTCCGCTTTGATCTGCGCGTCGAACCGGACCCCGCCGATTTCGCCCGGCATAATATCGACCTGAGGATTGGCTATGATCCGGGGCAATATCCCGAACACACCATCGTGGTGCTGCAACAGGATGTCGTGCTGCCACTGTGCAGCCCCGCCTATCTGGAGCGGAACCCGGCGGCGCGAAAGCTGGGGATGGCCGGGGTGCCGGAAGAGGACCTTCTGCACACCAGTTGGGGCGAGAATTTCGGGTCGCACCCGTCCTGGCATGGCTGGTTCCTGAAGGCCAAGCTCAAGCCCCCCGCCGAAGGCAAGGGGTTCAAGGTCGGGCGTTCCAGCCTTGTGCTGGATCTGGCGCGACAGGGGCTTGGGGTCGCGCTGGGGCAACGGATGATGGCGATGGGCGATCTTGCGGCCGGCCGGCTGGTGCCGGTGTCCGAGGTCAGCATTGCCTTGGGCTACCCCTATTGCCTGGCCTATCCGCGCGCCAAGGGGCGCAAGCGACATGTCGTGACCCTTGCCGCTTGGCTGGCCGATGCCACCGCGCAACCTGAAACGCTCTAGTCCGGGTTTGGCGGCTTGGCTAAGCTATTCTAAAGGTCACTAACATTTGGCTTGGTTGAGAATCTTCGTCAGGCGAGGGAAAGTCCGGGTCAGCCTTTGATGGAGGATGCGCCATGAAACACCTTCTTGACCTTGAGACTTATCCGCTGGACCGCCCGGACAGCCCGGAATACGCGGCCCTTGTGGCGCATTGCAAAGCCCGTCTGGCGGCCGATGGGATGTTTGACCTGCCGGGCTTCATGCACCCAGACGTGACAAAAGCCGCCGCGGACGCGACCAAGCCCGCCATGGCGACAGAATCCTTCCGACACGCCCGCCGCCACAACATCTACTTCCGCGACACTGTCGACGGCCTGCCTGACGATCATCCGGCCTTGGCCAAGGTGGAGACAGTCAACCATACGCTGTGCGCCGATCAACTGGTGGGCAATCCCGTGATCGACATCTATGAATGGCCGCCCTTCGCCGCGTTCCTGGCCGCAACGATGGGCAAGACCGCGCTTTACTCGATGCAGGACGCGATGGCGCGGGTGAACGTGCAGGCCAGCCGCGATGGAGAGGCGTTGAACTGGCACTTCGACCGCTCGGAATTCACTACGACCATTCTGCTGCAGTCGCCGGAAATTGGAGGCGAGTTGGAATTCCGCTCGAACCTTCGCAGCGCCGAAAACCCCAATTACGACGGCGTTGCAGCCCTGCTGCGTGGCGAGGATCCGGAGGTCAAGAAGATCAAACTGGCGACCGGGGCGCTTAATGTGTTCCGCGGCGTCAACACGCTGCATCGGGTCGTGCAGGTCAAGGGGCCGGTGGAGCGGATTGTCGCCATCTATTCTTTCTTCGACCGGCCCGGGGTGACGATGACGGCGCAGGAACAGACCGGCTTTTATGGCCGGGCCGTCGCCGCCTGAGGCGGGATAGTCACCGGGTGGTCACGGCGCGGCTTGGGGGTGGTTTGTTCGACCCTGCGCGGGTTGGCGCGTGCGGGGTGAGCGCGGACCCCAAGGCGGCGTGGCGTTGCACCGTTTTCAGACCTTGCGTGTGCGTCACTCCAGCCGGGGCAGTGCCGCAATGGCGGCCTTGGTGGCGCGGGCACCGGCGTGGCACAAGACGGTGGCAGACAGGGCTTGGCCGGCACGGATTGCCTTTTCGGCCCCTTGACCCAAGAGACGCGCGGCAAGATAGCCCGCGTTGAACCCATCGCCTGCCCCGGTCGTGTCGCGGATCTGAGGAACCGGCGGCGTCGCCAATTGGCCGTGCCGCCCCTCAGAAAGGTAGTCCACCGGCCCGGCACCATTCTTGACCACGATCTCTGCCACGCCCGCCGCCCTGAACCTGGCGATCGTGGCTTGCACGGACCTGTCGCCCCAGTGGGTCTCTTCGTCGTCGAAGCTGGGCAGGGCGATGTCGACCAACGGCAGGAAGTCTGCCAAAGTCTGGCGCATCACCTCGGCCGAGGGCCACAGCCGGGCCCGGATGTTGGGGTCAAAGGAAATGATGGCCCCCTGCGCGCGGGCCGTTTGCAGAAGCCCGAACAGGGTTGCCCGCGCCCCGGGTGACAGGATCGCCAGCGTGATTCCCGACAGATGGATCAACGCCGCATCGCGAAGTGAATCGCCCAAGGCTTGCGCATCATCGGCCAGGTGCCGCGCGGCAGAGGTGTCGCGCCAATAGTGGAAGCTGCGCTCCACCCCGTCGAGTTCGATCAGATAAAGCCCCATCCGGCGGCTTTCGTCGCGAAAGACCCCTGAAAGCGCCATGCCGTCGGCTGACATTTCGGCGGCGAAGGCATCCGACAGACCGTCGCGCCCGATCCGTGTCACCAGGCCGACCTGGGCCTTTTGCCCCAGCCACTGGGCCATATGCCAAGCGGTGTTGAAGGTGTCACCGGCAAAGCCGCGCCGGTAAAGGCCGCCCTCAACCGGGGCAAGTTCGATCATCGCTTCGCCGATGGCACAGACCTTCCGGCCCGAAAAGGTTACCATGTCGTTTCCTCGGGCCAGGGCGTTGCGTGCAGCGCCCCTGTTAGCCAGGCGGGCCAGTCGCGTTCAAAGAAGTTTCGGGCACCGTCGTCAAAGGGCCGGTTGGGACGTCTAGCAAGGCGGATCCCCCCCTCGTGCCAGCGGACAAGGATTTGCGTGGTGCGATCCTCGGTCCGTTCTTGCCGGAAACGGTAGGCCTCCAGCGGACCGCCGGCTGTCATTGGCACGCCCGTGCCCGCAGGGTCACAGATCGCCCGGGCCCCCCGGCTGCCGCCGCCGGCCGTGATGTAATCATCCAAAGCTGCCAGCACTGCCTGCGAGGCCAAAGCCATGTGACGCCATTGCACCGCACGGGCGGCCTCGGCAGGGCGGGCAAAAGCCACGCCTGTCGACTGCAACCGCGCGGTCAGGGCCTTGGCCTCTGTCAAGGCCTTGCGCACGTCAGGCGCCGTGCAAAGGATGCCGGCATGATCGCTCATCCTCGCCTGAACCTCGTCGCGAAGAGCGGCAATCTTGACACCGTCGGGCTGCAGCCCCGTCAGAACCTGCGTCAAGGCCTTGGCCAGCCCTTCGGGCGCCCTTTCCGCGATGCGCGCCCCGGCCGCGGCGTGTTCTGCCACCCTTGTGCCAAAGACCTGACCTGCATTCAGTGCAGCACCGCCCGGTCGGGTCACGCCATGGGTCCCGGCGGCCTCGCCGACGGCGTAACAGCCGCGCAGGCTGCTGCGCCCCCAGACATCGACCGCGATCCCGCCGTTCATGTGCTGGTTGTTCACCGCGAACTCCAGCGGAGCCGCCGCGATGTCGACCTTGTAGCGGCGATACAGTTCGATCGCCAAAGGGTTCATATGCCGCAAGCGCGCGATGGGTTGGCCCTGCAAGGCCCCTGCGGTCGCAAGATAGCTGCTGACATCCGCATCCAGGCGGTCAAGACTGAACGGCTGATCGCCGGGCACGGCCAAAGGATTGCGGTTGAAGTCCATGAAGACCCGCCGCCCCGCTTGGCCTTCGCGAAAGATCGCCAAGTCAATCAGACTGGAGCCGAAATCCTGCATCCGCGTCGCATGAAAGGGCCACTGATACCCCTTGCGAAAGATGTTGGAGACCATTTCCTGCGTCGTGCGATAGTACTGCGACAGGAATGCATGTTCCTGCCCCTTGGCATCCACGGAATAGATATGTGGCAGCGCCTGCACATAGGTGCCTGACAGGTTCCACGGGAACCCCTCGCGCCGGGTGCCGATGCCGAACTGGCTTTCGGTCAGATTGACCAGCGTGATCCCGGCCTCCAAGGCCAGCCCCAGCGACCCGAAGCACCCGTTGGGATAAACGCTGTCGCGATACAGCTCTCCGGGGCCGCCCGCCGCAAGGACAAGGGTCGGCGCGGCAAATGCGGCCAGGCCAAACGGATTGACCGGAGTGCGCGCCTGATGGCGCATCGCCAGAACCCCGGTGGCGCGGCCCTGTGCGGCCAGGATCGCCACAGCGGTGGTGTGGTTCAGGATCGGCACGCCCAGCCGGATCGCCTCTTGGGCCAGCACCTTGACCATCAACCGCGAGGTGCGCGGCCCGCAGCTTGTGGCCCGGCCCGTTTCGTCATGGTCGGTCTGATAGCGCAGGGTGCCGCCCAGCGGATCTTGCGGCAAGGGCAGTCCCAGATATTGCAACGAGGCCATTGCCCGGGCTGAACCGACGGCCTCGACATAGGCGGTATCCTCGTCCATGGCCCCGCCGGCCCGGACCGCCCTGGCCATGGCGTGGAAGTTGTCGCCACGGTCAGCGGTGTTGGCAGTGTGCAGCGTCTGCTTGTCTGAGCCCGAACAGGCAGAGGTCCCACCCCAAGCGCTTTGGCTTAGAACGACCACCTCAACCCCGCGCCGCTTCATTTCGACCGCGGCGCGCAGGCCGGCGGCCCCACTTCCGACGATGAGGGCAGCGGCACGGATCAGCGGCATGGTGATGCCGCCCTCCGTCACGGTCTCGACCGTCGGGCGCTCGGGTGGCAGTCGGGGCATTTCGACATCCGTCAGCGCGTCAAGAATGTCCTGTGGCACGTCGATGCTCATGGGTGGCTCCTCAGACCAGCGGAATGTCTACCCAACGCCGGTCTTTCGACGACTGCATGCAGGCGTCAATGATCTGGCAGATGAAATGGCCCACGTCAAAGGTCGGCCACATTGGCTGACCCGTGGCGACCGACTGCGGCACGTCGTCAGCTTCGATGATCTTGGTTTCGTCATACCCTAGCGCGACGTTGGGCAGCGGCAGACATGCGCGGTAATTGGCGTTCTCAGGCCCGACATCTATGGCGCGATAGCCTTTTCGGCCGTCTCGGTCTTCATTTGTGTATACGTGCAGCCGGTTCTCTTGATCATCGTCGAAGGTCAGGCTGCCCTTGGTGCCAGAGATCTCGAAGGTTTGGCGGAATTTGCGGCCGATCGCCACGCGGCTGAAATCAACAATCCCCGAGGCGCCATTCTCGAACCGGCACAGCAGGTTGGTGGCTTCGGGATTTGTCACCTCGATCGAAGCGCCATCACCATCGGGACGTCTGGCGGTAACGATGAGATTGTCGGCGATCAAGGAAAAGACGCGGCCGACCAGAAACTCCATGACGCTGAAGACATGGCTGCCCGTATCGGCCACGATCCCCGTTGGGGCCAATTTTCCATCGGCCCGCCACATGAACGGGGCCAGCGGATCGCCGAACGTGTCGATGTGCCGACAGCCCTTGAAGGGACGGACCTCGCCGATCTCGCCTGACTGGACGATATGCCGGACCAGATCATGGACGGGATTGCGCGGGAACGCATGGCCGAGGCGCGTGATCAGCCCCTTGGCGCGGGCGTTATCGGCGCGGGCGTTATCGGCGCGGTCACGAGCCTCGGCGGCGGTATCAGCCAGGGGCTTTTCGCAGTGGACATGCTTGCCGGCCAGAAGTGCTGCCTTGGCCAAGGGATAATGCAGGCTGTTCGGCAGACAGATGTCGATCAGGTCAACTGCGGGGCCGGCCACGACCTGCTGCCAATCCTGCAGGATGCGGGCACCCGGGGCCCGCCCTGCCGGATCGGCCGCCGCCGGATCATGCGCCACCAGCGCCACGATGCGGGCTTGTGCAGACGGGGTGCCAAAGACATGAGGAATGGTCTGCCATGCCATGGTGCGGATCTTGCCCATCCACCCCGAGGCGCCCAACACCGCCACCCTGATCTCTGTCACACCTGCCCCCCTGTGCAAGGCGCCAGCCCCGTTACCGCAACGGGATTCGTGGAACCTTCCAAAGAAGTACTGTAACGTTCCAAAACGGTCAATGCAGTTCACCCCTTCCCGAGGACCAACGGACGCAAGTTGCGAACAGGACTGCCTGACGTCAGACGCAGCCCCGATGCCACCTTTCCACCCGGCGCGGGGCGATTTCCTGCCATGCTGCAAGGTGTCAAATCCTGACCCGGCCCAGTTTTTCGCACCCGATTTGCCTACCATCACGCTTGTGCATCGCACCTACCTGGGCCCGGATGGCCCTGTCCGCCAAGTCAGCGGGCACCTTCACCTGAAAATATCGCATCCCCGTTCGCGGGTCCGCTGTTGGATTTGCCATCCTGAGTATCGCCATGGTTTACACATCCGGTTTACGCAGACGGCTTGCCTATGCCCTTGTTTAACAAGGTTTCTAGCGATTTCAATGCGGTAAAATGGTGCTGCAAGAGAGGATTGAACTCTCGACCTCTCCCTTACCAATAAACCGATTTTATCAAATAACTGGTATTAAATCAACGAGTTGAAAAAGTAGCATACTTTTTTGTAGCATATCTTTTTTCTGAAATTACATATATGAGCAATTTCAATGCCTTGAGTATTTTTTCTCGCATTTCGTTAAAGAGTTGTTTTTCCGTCAGCAGCGGCTTTCAACCTGTTCACCAGCCATGTCTCAGCTGTTGTGAGGGTATCGGCAACCTCGTCTGCAGATCAAGCCCGACGTGCCGTTCTGCGGAGCTTCTTCTCCTTGTCCGCACGAAAAGTTGCCTGTGCGGCCGCAAGCTGGCCATCCAACTCACCCGTTTTGGTTGCGGTGATGACCGTCTCAATCACAGGTACCAGCTTGCTCCTGTGGCCCACAGCAATAGCCGTCCTGCCAGCAGTCAGCGTGATGATCCGGTTGCCATACCGCAGCACCAGAAAGCAGGTGCCCTGCGCATCCATCCGCCACCAGCGTTGGACCCGCTTGGGCACAGTGACTAACTGCTTCGTTCCATCAGCCCCTACCACCCATTTGCGCTGGGTGGGCTCAAAGCCTTCTTCCCGTGCCAGTTCACGCTGCTGCTCAAGTTGCTTGATGAACTTGGCACGGCGCTGGATAGCAGGATCGGCAACGGTAGTGCGGGGAAGCGGCACAAAGGCCAATGCAGTTAAGATACTCAAGTCGCACTCCCCTGCCGATCCTGTTCATGTTGGCCAACCAAGCTTATGCGGTGCGCTTGGTCCTCGACTTTCGCGCGCCAGTCACGACATCCATTGCCGTGTCAAGTTCGCCCTGATCCACGGCTTGCACCAATGCTTTGATCAGCAGGGGCACATCAGCCAGCTTGGACACTTCCACCGCCGACATGCCCGGTTTCACTTCCAGCGGCACTGCGCCGTAGCGCAGGCCGAACTGCACAGCACCGTTCGTGCCCACAGTCCACCATTTGCGCAGCTTCACCGGGCGCTGTGCCTTGCTGCGGTTGCCAGCAGCATCGTTGATCCAGACTGCCTTGCTGCGCTCATAGGCCGCGCCGCCAAGGGCAGCCTCAACAAGCTTCAGCTGTTCCGTAAGTTGCTCAACCAACTTGGCGCGGCGATCTTGCTCGACGCTGCCTTTCACCTTGGGCGCAAGCGCCAAGATCTTCAGTTTGTCCAACACGCCCATCATAGCCTCCAACAGCATCGCGTCTGCCGTCAGCATGTGGTCAAGTCATTGGAATTCCTACCGAAAAGACGGCAAATCCAATCAGATTTCTGTCCGAAGCCCTGATCAAGCTTCAACATCTTGCTTTCTGGAGGCCATGAAAACGTTGGCACATTCGTGTAGGGCCAACATTGGCAGACCGGCACCGCCGACGCGGCATACGGCGAAGGCTTGCCTTAATGTGCGAGCTGCATTCGCACTTCACGGCTGCGAAGTAGCAGCATTCAAGGTTTCAGAAGGCCATTTCGCGGAGTGGCATCCCTGCGGCAGCGCCCATCACTGCATCATCTTGTTGTTTGGGTAGTTCTATGCCTACCATATTGAACCTGAAACAAGTTGATCTCACCGTCTCAACATCGACAACCTTCCAACTATCACTCAGAGTGCTTCGAACCATTCATTGTGTATATCTTCTATCGCCCCATTCAGGAAAGAGCACTGCATTGTCTGAAGATACAGTCGTAAATATTGCCATTGTTGGCGACCGAGCGCTAAACGCTACCGATTCTGATAGACTTGGCTTTCGTGATGTGGCTAAGCAAATTGCAACTTCTATTGTCGACCGTGCTTCGGAAAACGGCATGGTTGTTGGCCTAGAAGGGGCTTGGGGCTCCGGAAAATCTAGTATTTTGTTTTTGATCGAAGATGAACTCGGAAAGCTTGCAAAGGGGAAGAGACCAACAGTAATTAACTTTCGACCATGGCTGATAGGCAATCGCGAAGCGCTAATCGGAAGCCTATTCCACGATCTATCCAGACAACTTGATCTGGTTGCCCTTGATGCTGGCGATGCTAGTCGAATAACAGTAGCTAAAGCTAAGAACGCGAGTAAAGCGCTACAAAGCTTTGTGTCCGTCCTGAGTGCGACCGGGTCAGGATTGGAGTTGGCTGGTGAAGCGCTCGGCTGGGCACCACTTAAGTGGATTGGTCGGGGTTTCAAGGCCAGTGGAGAAATTGCGAAAGAAATAAAATCGCCGCCCCCTTTGATTGATCTGAAGGCAAAGCTAGCCGAATCGTTGCGTGACTTGGGACACCGTTTCATCGTTACTGTGGACGACGTTGATCGACTTGAACCGGCCGAAGTGATGGAGATTCTGAGACTGGTACGTTCTGTGGCGGACCTGCCTAACATAATATATCTACTCTGCTATGACGGCAGTATCTTGGCACACGCAATTCAGAAGGCATCGGGCGTAGAGAGTGGGAAATCTTATCTAGAAAAGATCGTACAGTTAACGGTGATGGTTCCTAAGCCTGAGCCATTTCAATTGCGCCAATGGTTTTCTGATGATCTGTACTCTTTTGCGACCACCAAGGATGAGGAAGAGCTCTCAAGACTCAAGAGAATTGTTGATGCGGAGGGTGGGCGGCAATTGACCACTCCACGAGCGGTTGTACGCGCATTAGACGCGATTCGGTTCTTTTGGCCTCCACTGCGGAACAAGAACGCCGACCTAGCCGACCTTGTTTGGTTACTTCTAATCAAAGATGGCAACGCCAGTTTGTATCGATGGATTGAGGAGTATTGCGCGACCGCCGCGTTGGTAGCACTAGGAATTGCCACAGTTGATAAGTCGGAAATAGATCGAATGCTGGAAACACTCATGACTGCCGTGCCCGACGGCTATTTCGCAGATTCGACCTATCGAAACATTTTTGCTGATCAACTTATTGGGCTAGAGGCAAACTACGGCGAGGAAGGGACACATTTCAAACTCTTTGGGCACGTGAATGATCAGAGCCGCGATGATGCAATTCGTAGGAGGCGTATCTGTAGCCCCGACCATTATCGCATTTATTTTGCACTCACAGACCCATCACATGCACTTAGCCAACAAGACTACACTTCGACGTGGAACTCTCTAAGCAGTGGAGTTGATCATGCATCGGCTGATTTGATCCGTCTTAGCAGGATTTCGGCTGGCGGCTCGCTTACGAAAATCGATATGATGCTGGAGCGTCTTGCCGGTGGTGCACTAGATAACTTCAGCTCCAGCCAGTGCGAGATCCTTTTGCTTGCCCTTGCAGACGCAATGGACGATGCGTACCGCAGTCGCCCGTTTGATTTAAACTGGTTTAATACTGTCTGGGATCGGGCAAAGAAGCTGGCACATCTACTAATACCCCGACTAGATGATGAGATTCGGCGCGCAACTGTAGAAAGGTTGTTTGGAAGTGGTAAAGCCATCGGTTGGCTGACTTCACTATTCAGGGCAGAGATATTTGCTCACGGAAGGTACGGGAAGAAGCGGCAGCCGGACAACGAATGGCTTTTAACGGATGCAGAGTTGGACTCAGTAACAACAATTATGCATGAGCGTTATGAAACCATGTCCACTGGCGATTTTCTGAGTTGCCCTAGTCCAATAAGTCTTCTGTTCGCTTGGCTTCAGACGAGTGACGGCGAGGGTCCTCGTCGATTTATTGGAGAGGTAATCAGTTCCGACGATCGCTTAATCACTATCCTTGAACATCTGAGGAGCACAATCAATAGCAGTGATCGTGGTGTGTTCAAGGTTCTCCAAAGGGATAATCTTGCGCCATTTCTCGATTTTGAAGATGTCACCAAGCGCCTCAGCAAACTCAAATCGCACGCTGAACTAGGCGTTCGCGCCGACCAGCTTTTGGTCGATCTCGAAGCTGGTCAAAATTATTAGTCGGATTTAGGTGCTTTTGATGTTTACCGGTCTTGGTTCTGATTTTCACTGCTTGAAACTATTCCGCAACAGAGGCTTTCTGGTCTACAGCCCGCTGCAAACGCCTACTAGGCTGGGGCCGCTACGTGGGTAGCGGCCCTTACCGTCGCGAGTGCTGTAGCGGCTGCTGCGAGCGTCCTAGACACCAACGCAACTGCGTTCCTGCCAAGCCTCAGATGGCCAAGTCTTCAGGCGACTTGCCCGCTTCGATTGCAGCAATGAACCAGCGGGGCTTGCGGCCACGTCCGCTCCAGGTCTCGGCGGCGTTTTCCGGATGCCTGTACTTGGCGACAGCCGGTGCGCGGGAGCGCTTGCCGGGAGCGTCACCAGTGAACAGCTCTGCCAGATTGAAGCCCAGTTCACGGGCTTTGGTTTCCAGCTCAGCGCGAGCCTTGGCTTTGGCGCGATCTTCGAAATTCGCGATGGCGGCGGTTACATCCTTTGACAGCTTTTTCAGCTCAGCCAAGGTCAGCGTATTCAAGTCCATGTGTCTCTCCCGGCGCACTCGCGCAAATCTCGTTTTGTTTTTTGGGGCTCTTGCCAGCCAGTGACAAGCATTATCGCCCGGCTTCAAACAGAACCGACAGGAATATGCACAGTATTAAGATTGACGTCCAACTCAAAATATATCACCATAACCTGTGTCAAGAACCAAAGCAGATACCAGCTCAGGTGTGAGGCGGCGGTCATGCCCCAGCGCCATTTCTGTAATGCCGCGCAATCGCAGTAGGGCTTCAATGTCCTGCCGATCTTTGGGAACTACGCGGCGATTGCCACGGGCATGTACGCCTTGCAGCGCCCACAGCTCACGGCGACCATGATGATAGCGCTGGAGCTCAACGATGGTGCCGGGGAATTCCTTGGCGACATAGAACGCCGCACGTCCAACCGCAGCCCGAAGCACATGGTCAGCAAGACAGTTGCGGTACTCCTTGCCGATGCTTGCAAAGGCTGTGGCATCCTTCAACGCCGCAAAGGATGGGTGATCATCAAGGGGCCCAGCAGGCAGTCTGTCGGCTTTGCGCGCAATCAGCTTTTCCGCCCAATCGCGGAACACCACCTCAGTCAGATCACTTGAGATGACCAAGATGTCTTCTTGCGTGATCGGCGTGGATGAAAGGCCTTGGACATAGCGCAGGATGCCGTTGGCCGTGTCGGCAGAGGCTTCGCTGTCGAATAGATGTGCCAACTCCGGATGAACCAGTTCCGCATCCAGCCGCGCAAGTCCACAGACAAGCCCGGAGTTCACGGTGGATGCATGGCGCAAGGCAAGTGCCCGCTTGCGCTTCACAGGATCATTGCCCGGCTGTAGCAGGTTCAGCAGCACCTCATAGTGGCCGGGATCGTCAAAGGGTTCACCGTCCATTTTGCCCAATGCCGTAGCCAGTCCAGGAATGCCGCCAAGGCATTTGCGCAGGACCGACCGGATATTCTCGTGAAACAGATAGCGCATCGCATCCGCAGGATCAGGTGCAGCAAAGTCGGCCTGTATGTCCCGCGTGCTTTTGCTGGCCAGCACGGCTATCACTGCCGCCCGTCGAAAATCAGTCGCCCTGTGCAAAGACACGACCACCGGATAGCCCGTAGCATCGTCATGATCGAGCGCCATTCGTAAGGCCCAGCCAGATAAAGGTGCAGCACGATGGCAAAGATAGTCCTGCAATCGTCGCTCAAATGCTGCCTCGTCCATGCCGCGCCTCCCGCATTCCCTGAGCGCAGCTATGTGGTCGATGCACTGCAAGGCCAACCGAAACGATGCCTGTCATGGGCGGCGTCCCTTCGTGCGGTGCCCCACAAATCGAAACCACAGGACGTACGATGTGGCGGAAATAGGAAGGGGGATCACCGGCGAAATCACCATCGTCGGCCTCAATTGTGGTGGTGATCATGGGTCACCTCCTTACCGCGCACCCCTTCGTTCAGAACCTGATCAAGGCATTGAGTTGCCAAGGACCGGAACACGCGGCTTGTCCGCTTCGTCTTCACCAAGCGATCCTTCCCGGCAGTATCCGCCGCACGCAGAAGGTTGACGGCACAGTTCGCCCAGACTGAGCAGCTTGGCGTACGCTGCTTGGCCTTGAGCA
>NZ_CBBQHX010000055.1:0-19386 GCF_964946895.1 Stagnihabitans sp.
CCCGCGGGGGGGTCTGGGGGGGCGCGAAGCCCCCCCAGCCGGGTCCGCAGAGCGCCCTCCCTGAAAGCCTGACACCGAAATGACCGAAACCCCGCGCGACATCGAAGCCCTCATCGACCTGATGTCCCGCCTCCCGGGCCTCGGGCCCCGCTCGGCCCGCCGCGCCGTGCTGGCCATGCTGAAACGGCGCGAGGGGCTGATGGCCCCCCTCGCCCAGGCCCTCGCCGGCGTGGCGCTCTCGGCCCGCGACTGCCGGGTCTGCGGCAATATCGGCACCTCTGACCTCTGCGCCATCTGCGCCGATCCCGCCCGCGCCACGGGCGAACTGTGCATCGTCGAAGACATTGCCGACCTTTGGGCGATGGAGCGTTCGCGCGCCTTCAAGGGCCGCTATCACGTGCTGGGCGGCACTCTGTCCGCCCTCGATTCCATCGGTCCCGAACAGCTGCGCATCCCCGCACTGGTCCGGCGCGTGCAGGACGAGGCGGTGCGCGAGGTGATCCTCGCACTCAACGCCACCGTCGATGGCCAGACCACCGCCCACTACATCTCGGACGCGCTGGAACCCACCGCCGTCCGCATCACCTCGCTGGCGCAGGGCGTGCCGATCGGCGGCGAATTGGATTATCTGGATGACGGCACCATCGGCGCCGCCCTGCGCGCGCGGCGCGGCATCTAGGCCAGATCAGTCGATCACGATATGCGCCGCCAGCCCGAGGACCGAGGTCAGGCTTTGCAGCGTGATCGCGTCATCACCGAACGCCAGCACGACATGGCCGTGGATCAGGTGGGAATAGGCCTGCACCACCTGCTCGGCCGTCTGCGCCACCCCGCCCCAAAGCGAGGCTGCCAAGGTCAGTTCATCAGCGGCAATGCTGAAATCGACAACCTTGTCCTTGCCCGACCCCGCGCTGAACACGAAGTCATCCGCCCCGCCGTTGCCTGCCAAGGTGTCATTGCCGGCGCCGCCGATCAGCGTGTCATTGCCGCCATTGCCAAACAGGCGGTTGGCCAGATCGTTGCCGATCACCGAATCCGCCCCAGCCCCGCCCGCCGCGTTCTCGATGTCACACCCCAGGGCAATCGAGACGTTCTGCTTGTACCCGCCAATGTCCGAGAAATGCCCGGCGTTGATGTCAATCGTCTGCGGCCGGCCAAAGCCTGAAGCGTCCAACTTATCCGTGCCGGCGCCATCCCAGATGCACAACAACGGCGTGTGGTTGGTGCTGAAATCATAGACCCCGCCGACATTGCTGTGAAAGCCGTAGACGCTGTTGCCGGCCCGGGTTGCCAGATTGACCCCGTAAAGCTGCTGGATGGCATAGATGTCATACATCATCAGCGTCTGGGCATAATGGTGCGGCGCCGCAGGCTGGGTGTCGGTGGCGTCGAAATAGCTCATCACCGTGTATTGCGCGCTGTCTTCGCGGAATTGCGCGTCATGCGCGTAGGTGATGCTCAGCCCGGCGGCGGCGTTATAGTCGCCCGGATGGTCCAGCCCCATCGCATGGCCCAATTCATGCAGCATCACAAAGCCGCTGTAGCTGCCCGGCGGCAGCCGCGTGCCACTGACCGAGGTGGTGTTCAGCCACAAATCCCCATCGCTGGACCCATTGGCCGCCGAGCCCGGAAAGTTGGCGAAAGCCCCCGCCCCGTCGCTGTCCGAGGTGTATTGCCCAACCAGAATGGTCGCGGCCTTGGTGTAGCCGGTCGGATTGACCCGCTCGAACGAGATGTTGGCGATGTCCGAGTAATTTGCCAGGGCGGCCTCAACGGCGGTGATCTGCGCCGCCGTGGCCCGGTGAAAGGGCACATCGACGCCATCGGCATCCTGCGCCGGACCGGCCCCCCGGAACCCATAGGTCACCGTCGTGCCGGTGGCCGCCGCCGGGGCCCAGGAAACGCCGGGCCGATATAGTTCCGCCGCACCCAGTTCCGCGCCGTAGCTGACCTTGTCGCCCAAAGCCATCGACAGCCCGTACTGGCCTTGCGCGCCACTCGCCATCGCCTGAACATCGACGTAATAGGTGCCCGACGTGGTCGCCATATAGGTCAACCCGGCCGAGTTGCCCGGCCCGCCGTCATCGTCGCGCGCCACGATCAGGCCGTCACCGCCGTGCAGGATGATCTTGGGGTCCGTCACCCCGGCATTCAGCACACCAACACCCACCGCGCCAAAGCTGTAAGTGCTGCCCGCTTCCAGCGTGACCGCAACCCAGTCGTGCTGGCCAGCCGCCAGGGTTCCCCAAAACTCATCCCCCGCCGACATCTGGTAGGGCGTCAGTCTGGAGCCGGGGGCATCGGTGGTTTCCAAAATCGTGGACATAAATACTCCGTCAATTCAAAAGACCAATTGAGCATTTTTAACATGACGGCGGCGATTCCCAAAGGGAAAGCCCGGAAGCCTTCCGCGTGATGCCGTCCGGCGTGCCTCACGCAGGGTGATTTCAGAAAAATTTGGCCAAAAAAAGGCCCGCGCAGCGGTGCGCGGGCCTAGCGGTCTCGGGCGGATCAGACGGCCTTACAGGTCGTCATCATCCTCGTCATCGTCATCGCCATGCGGCAGGTTGAAGAAGCTGTCCGCGTCCGAGAAGTCCGCCGGCTTTTCTTCGCGCGTCGGCTTGTCGACCCGGGTGAAGGCTTCCAGACCCGACGGCATCTTGGGTTCGTCCGGCATGCCCAGCGATTGCTCGGTCGACACCAGCTTGCGGCGTTCGTCATCCGACATCACCACACCCTCGGCGGCCTTGCGGCGGGCGGCGGCTTGCACGGCGGTGTCCAGTTCGGACTGCTTGCACAGGCCCAGGGCCACCGGGTCGATCGGGGTGATCTGGCCGATGTTCCAGTGGGTCCGTTCACGGATCGCCTGAATCGTCGGCTTGGTGGTGCCCACCAGCTTGCCAACCGCGCCATCCGACAGTTCCGGGTGGAACTTGACCAGCCACAGGATGGCCGCCGGACGATCCTGCCGCTTGGACAAGGGCGTATAACGCGGCCCACGGCGCTTTTCCTCGCCCACGGCAGACTGGTTGAACTTCAGCTTCAGCTTGTACAGCGGGTCCTTCTGACCACGCTCAATCTCAATCGCGTCCAGCTGGTTGTTCGACACCGGGTCAAACCCCTTCACGCCGGTCGCCACATCGCCATCGGCAATGCCTTGCACTTCCAGCTCATGCATCCCGCAGAAATCAGCGACCTGACGGAATGTGAGCGTGGTGTTGTCCACCAGCCAGACGGCGGTGGCCTTGGACATCAACGGCTTTGACATCGGATCACTCCTTTACAAATCTCTCCCAAGCCGGGAAAACGGCTGCGACCCGGGGGCCGCGATCTTCTCGTTTTCAGGGGGAAGTCCGGGCCGATATAGTGAGATTTTTCGTTAGAGGAAAGTACCAAATGCGCCTTATTGCCCTTGCGCTCTGTTCCCTGCTGATGACGGGGGCCGCAAAGGCCCAGAATACACAGCCCGGCAGCTTCGATTACTACCTGCTGGCGCTGTCCTGGACACCTGATTGGTGCGCCCAGACGGGTGATTCCCAAGGCGCTGCCGAATGCTCGCGGCACGGGCTGACCTTTTCCCTGCACGGACTTTGGCCACAGTTCGACGCGGGTGGCTTTCCTTCTGGGTGCACCACCACGGCCCGCGACCCGTCGCGCGGTGACACCGCCGCGATGGAGGATATCATGGGCAGCGCCGGCCTTGCCTGGCATGAATGGAAGACCCATGGCCGCTGCACCGGCCTTGCCTCTGACGCCTACTTTGCGCTGATGCGCAAGGCCTACACCGCCCTGACCCTGCCGCCGATGCTGGCGCAGATCACCCAGACCCAGCAGATTTCCCCCAAGGCGCTTCAGGACGCGTTCGTGCAAAGCAACCCGGCCCTCAAGGCCGAGGATCTGGCCGTTACCTGCGACAGCACAAGGATCACCGAGGTCCGCATCTGCCTGACCAAGGACCTGGCCCCCCGGCCCTGCGATGCCGCGGTCAAGGCCTGCGCCCTGCCCACGGCCGAGATTGACGCCGTCCGTTAGGCCGAAGGAACCAGCAACCCGCGCTGGACAGCAGGCCGCGCAAGGAAACGGTCTATATATTTTCCAACATTCGGGCAGTCATTCAGGCCCGTAATGTCGCCCACCTTGTAGAAATCACGCAAACCGCGCAGCCACGGGCCAATCGCCACGTCGGCGATCGAATAGTCCCCCGCCACCCAGGCCCGACCCTCCAGCGCCTTGTCCAGCACCTTCAACAGCCGCGCAGTCTCGGCGCGGTAGCGTTCCTTGGGGCGCGGATCCTCGATCTCCTTGCCGGCAAAGGCGTGAAAGAAACCCAGTTGGCCGACCATCGGCCCGATGCCGCCCATCTGGAACATCAGCCACTGCAGCACCTCGTAGCGATGGGCGGGCGGCAAGAACTGGCCGGATTTCTCTGCCAGATAGATCAGGATCGCCCCGCTTTCGAACAGCGCCAAGGGTTTGCCACCCGGCCCGTGCGGGTCGATGATGGCGGGGATCTTGTTGTTGGGGTTCAGGCTCAGAAACGCGGGGCTCAACTGGTCATTGCGCGAAAAGTCGATCCGGTGCGCATCATAGTCCAGCCCCATCTCTTCCAGCGCGATGCCGACCTTGACGCCATTGGGCGTGGGCAGGGAATAGAGCTGGATCGCCTCGGGGTTGCGCGGCGGCCAGCGATGGGTGATCGGAAAGTCGGCAAGGCTGGGCATGGTATCGCTCCTATGTCTGTCAGCGCTTAACATAGGTAAATTTTCCCCGTTAAATAAGAGAAAGACCTGTGCCAATATCGAAAGTGCCCTGCGCAATATCGCAGGGTCACACCGGCAGGCCCAAGCGCCGCCGCTCAAGCAGGGAACAGTGGAATGATCAAAGAGTTCAGAGATTTCATCGCAAAAGGGAATGTGATGGACCTCGCCGTCGGTATCATCATCGGCGCCGCCTTCACCGCCATCGTCAAGTCCTTGGTGGACGACCTTATCAACCCCATCATCGGCCTGATCCTGGGTGGGATCGATTTCACCAACATGTATGTTGTCCTGAAGGGCACTGTTGCGGCCGGGGCAGGCCTGCAGGCCGCCCGCGACGCCGGGGCTGCGGTCTTCGCCTATGGGTCGTTCATCACGGCTGTCATCAACTTCCTGATCATCGCCTTCGTGGTCTTCCTTTTGGTCAAGGCCGTGAACAAGATGAAAGATGCCGCCATCCGCAAGGCGCCGCCCGCCCCCGCGGTTCCGGCCGGCCCGAATGAGCTGGATGTGCTGAAGGAAATCCTCGTCACCTTGAAGAAATAAGCGATCCCACAGCAAAAGGCCCCCAACCGGGGGCCTTTTCGTTACAGGACCGGCCTCTGCGGGCCTGGCCTGATATACCCGTACCAGATCCGGAACCCGACCAGCGGGGCAAAGGTCGCCAAAGCCGCGCCAAGGCCGCCAGAGGCAGGCTCGGTCGCCTGCGCCAGAAGCCGGGTCAAACTGGCTTCGCCCAAGACATGGGCCATCCCATGCAAGGCCGCGTAACCAGCCGAGGCGACACCGAAATAACGCCGGCTCTTGCGCAAGGTACGAATAAACTCCCAGCCCTTGAACAGCAGCGCCACACGTCCTCGTGCCGAAAAAAACGGGCGACCCGAAGGCCGCCCGCAGACATCCTCGGGGAGGAGCATCAGAGGTTCAGGGCTTCCGCAGCCGGGATCGTGGGCAACCCAAGCGCCACGCCCACCGCCGCATAGGTCAGCTTGCCCGCATGGGTGTTGAGCCCCGCCAGCAGGTGCTTGTCCTCCGCGCAGGCCTTCTTCCAGCCCTTGTCGGCCAAGGCCAGCATGAAAGGCATGGTCGCGTTGCCCAAGGCAAGTGTCGAGGTCCGCGCCACCGCGCCCGGCATGTTGGCCACGCAATAGTGCATGATGCCATCGACCGCATAGATCGGGTCCTGATGGGTGGTGGCATGGCTGGTCTCAAAACACCCGCCCTGATCAATCGCCACATCGACCAGCGCCGCCCCCGGCTTCAGCTCCGACAGTTGCGCCTTCGAGATCAGCTTTGGCGCCGCGGCCCCCGGAATCAGCACCGCGCCGATGATCAGATCGGCCGCCCGCGCCAGCTCGATCGTGGTCGCCGCATCGGCATAGCCATTCTTGAACTGGCCGCCAAAGACATCGTCCAGATAGCGCAGCCGATTGACCGAGCGGTCCAGCACCGTCACATCCGCCCCCATCCCGGCCGAAACCTTAGCGGCATGGGTGCCCACCACGCCGCCGCCAATCACCAGCACCTTGGCCGGCAGCACACCGGGCACGCCCCCCAACAGCACGCCCCGCCCGCCGTTGGCCTTCTGCAAGGTCCAGGCCCCGACCTGAGGCGCAAGCCGCCCCGCCACTTCCGACATCGGCGCCAGCAAGGGCAAGCCGCCGCGATCATCCGTCACCGTCTCGTAGGCAATCGCCGTCACGCCACAGGCCAGCAAATCCGCCGTCTGCTCGGGATCGGGCGCCAGATGCAGATAGGTGAACAGAACCTGCCCTTCGCGCAGGCGCTTGCGTTCCACCGGCTGCGGCTCCTTGACCTTCACGATCATCTCGGCCCAGGCAAAGACCTCTTCCGCCGTGCCCAGAACCTTGGCCCCCGCCGCCACATAATCGGCATCCGCAAAGCCCGCGCCAATCCCGGCTTGGGTTTCCACCGCGACCTGATGGCCCCGGTTCACCGCCTCGCGCGCGGCGTTGGGCGTCATGCCGACGCGAAATTCCTGCGGTTTGATTTCTTTCGGGCAACCGATTTTCATGTGCTCTCTCCCATGGGCGTTGGGATCAGCTTGGCGCAGATTCGCCGCAGAAGGATTGAGTTTTCACTGGCAGGAAAGCCCAGAATTGGTAGAATATCCCGCTGAACCGTCCCCTCACGAAAGGATTTCCCATGGCAGAGACGCTTGACGCAATCGACCGTCGCATCCTTGGCGTCCTGCAAAAGGATTCCCGCATCACCAATGCAGAGCTGTCCGAACGCGTGAACCTGTCGCCCTCGGCCTGCCACCGCCGCGTGCAGCGACTGGAGGAGGATGGCTATATCGCCGCCTATGTGGCCCTTCTGGATGCCCGCAAGATGGGCAAACCCACCACCGTCTTTGTTGAAATCACCCTGCAATCCCAAGCCGAAGACCTGCTGGATGCTTTTGAACGCGAGGTGGCCAAGGTCCCCGACATCCTCGAATGCCATCTGATGGCGGGCTCGGCCGATTATCTGATCAAGATCATGGCCGAAGATACCGAGGATTTCGCCCGCATCCACCGCCGCTACCTCGCCCGTCTGCCCGGCGTGCGGCAGATGCAATCCAGCTTCGCCCTGCGCACCGTGGTGCAAACCACCGCGCTGTCCGTCTGACACACCCGAATTTTCGTACGAAAATTCGCGTCCCAGAATTTTCGTACGAAAATTCGTGCCCTCAGGTCACCAGATCCGTCCAGACCTCGAACTTCTGCAGCACATGCGGCCCGAACGAGTGGATCAGCGGCACATCCGCCGCATCGCGGCCATAGGCCACAACAATCCGCCCGATCCGGGGCTTGTTGTTGCGTGCATCATAGGTGTGCCAGTTGCCGTCCAGATAGCACTCCATCCAGGCCGCGAAATCCATCGGCCCGGTCACCGGCACCCCGATGTCCCCCAGATAGCCGTTCACGTAGCGCGTCGGAATGTTCATGCAGCGGCACAGCGTGATCGCCAGATGTGCGAAATCCCGGCAAACCCCGGTCTGTTCCTGCCAACCCTCATAAGCCGTCCGCGTCACCCGCGCGTTCATGTAGTTGAAGGTGATGTGGTTGTGCACATAATCGCAGATCGCCTGCACCCGCGTATGGCCCGGCGGCACCTGTCCGAAGGTGTCCCAGGCGAACTGGCTCAGCCGGTCGGTCTCGCAATAGCGGCTGCCCAACAGATACATCAGCACCGCGTCCGGCAGATCGGTCACCGGTGTTTCCCGCAGCCAGGGCTTGTATTGATCGGGCAAGGCGCTGCCCTCGATCGTGCAATCGCTGCGCAGGCTGAACAGGCCCGCCGGGGCCACGACCCGCCGGCAGGTGTTGCCAAACAAATCGCGATAGACCGAGGTCGGAACCTGCGGCGTGGTCTGGACCGCCCCTTGGATCCGCAAGTCGTCAAGCCGCTCGTCGCGGACGGACATCATGAACACAAGGGGCGTGTCCTGCGCCACCGAGACGGTGATGTCGTAGCCAAACCGGATAAGCATGGGATGCCTTTCAAAAGTGCCGTGACGAACGGGTCCTAAAGCACATACCGGACCTCCCTTAGGCTCATTCGCCGGCCGTGGCCGCTCAAATACATCAGTCTGGCTGGGAAAAAATGAAGATGCCCGGAAATTGGGCGACCATCCCCCTCTACCGCCGGTTGAAGCCGTCCGGAGGGCCGAATCAAGGGGCCGCTTTCAAGCGCAGCACGGTTCCCAAGCGGAAGAGGCGGTCTTCACGCCAGGAAGACAAAAGGAAGACCAAAGGAAGACACAGGTCAGTTCCGCCGCTATTTTCAAGATTAATATAATACCATCAAGATATTGGCGGACGATCTTAATGAAAAACCCCCGGCCTTGCGGACGGGGGTCAATCGGCGGGCATCGCTGCCCCAGTGTTCGTTTGGCGTCGGCCTTTCTCAAGACCGGCTGCGTTCAAGCCTAAGCTTAGACGCCGCCTTCACGCTGAAGCTTCTTGCGCGCAAGTTTCCTTGCACGGCGGACGGCTTCGGCTTGCTCGCGCGCTTTTTTGACGGAGGGCTTCTCGAAATGTTGCTTGAGCTTCATTTCGCGGAACACGCCTTCGCGCTGGAGCTTTTTCTTGAGGGCCCGAAGGGCTTGCTCGACGTTGTTGTCACGGACGCTGACCTGCATGTGGTTGTCACCACCTTCCTAAGTTAGAGTTGCACTAGATGTGCAGGCTCGCGGCCCATAACAAAGCCTGCGACGCTTGTCCACAAGTCCTTGGGAGTGCGGGTGATGGAAGCTGAAGTGAACCGGGATAAGGCCTTGAAAACGCTTGTGGAAGCCGCGCTTCCGCATGTCGCCTTCGAAGGCTGGTCGGATACGGCCCTGCGTGATGCCATCGCTGATTCGGGACTGGCGTCGGGCCTTGCCCATGCGCTGGTGCCGCGCGGCGGCGTCGATCTGGCGCAGGCCTATCACCATCTGGGCGATCGTCGCATGGTCGAAACCCTTGCCGCCAGTGATCTTTCCCCGCTGCGTTTCCGCGACAAGGTAGCCCATGCCATCCGTCTGCGTCTGGAAGGGGCCGACCGCGAGGTGGTCCGGCGCGGCTCTGCCCTGTTCGCCCTGCCCCAACATGCCGCTGATGGCGCCAAAGCCATCTGGGGCACGGCGGATGCGATCTGGACCGCGCTTGGCGACACCTCGCAGGACGTGAGCTGGTATTCCAAAAGGGTCACGCTTTCCGCGGTTTACGCGTCGACGGTCCTGTACTGGCTGGGCGATGACACCGAAGGTCATGCCGCGACCTGGGATTTCCTTGACCGCCGGATCGCGAATGTGATGGCGTTTGAGAAGACCAAGGCAGCCTTCCGGGAAAATCCGCTCGGCAAGGCGCTTTTGTCGGGTCCTTTCAAACTTTTGGAAAGGATCCATGCCCCACAACCGGCGCATGACCTGCCGGGTCACAGCACGAAAGGCTTCTGACGATGACGATGTCCCACGCCATGCTCGCGATGGAAATAGCCGCCCCCGGCGGCCCTGACGTGCTGCAACCCTGCTCGATGCCGGTGCCTGTACCGGGACATGGCCAAATCGTGATCCGTGTGGCCTATGCTGGCGTCAACCGTCCCGACGCCCTGCTACGCGCCGGGGCCTATGCCCCGCCGGCCAACGCCAGCCGCCTGCCGGGGCTGGAATGTTCGGGCACCGTGGTGGCGCTGGGGCCGGGTTGCACCCGCTGGCAGATCGGTGACAAGGTCTGCGCCCTTTTGCCCGGCGGCGGTTACGCCGAATACGCCGCTTGTGCAGAGGGTCACGCCCTGCCGATCCCCGCCGGCCTCTCGCTGCGCGAGGCGGCCTGCCTGCCTGAAACCTGCTTTACCGTCTGGTCCAATGTCGTCATGCGCGGCCAGTTGAAAGCTGGGGAAAGGTTCCTCGTCCACGGCGGCACCTCCGGGATTGGTGTGACCGCCATCCAGATCGCCAAGGCCTTGGGGGCACGGGTTTTTTCCACCGCCGGCAGCGATGAGAAGGCCCGGTTCTGCGAAGGGCTCGGGGCGGAACGCGGCCTCAACTACCGGTCGCAGGATTGGGGCGACATCCTGCGCAAGATGGGTGGCGCGGACCTGATCCTTGACATGGTCGGCGGCCCTTACCTACCACAAAACCTCAAGACCCTGGCCGATGACGGGCGTCTGGTGCAGATCGCCTTCCTGCAAGGCCCCAAGGTCGAGGTCAACTTTTCCGAACTGATGATGCGCCGTCTGACACTCACCGGTTCCACTCTGCGCCCGCAGTCCGACCTGGCCAAGACCCGAATCGCCGCCGAGGTTGAGGCGCATGTCTGGCCGATGATTGCGGCGGGCAAGTTCAAAGTCGTGATCGACAGCGAATACCCGCTGCCGCAGGCCCCCGCCGCCCATTGGCGGATCGAGGCGCCCGGCCACATCGGCAAGATCGTCATGAAGGTCGAGGAATAGTCACCCCCGGTCTTTCCGCGGACGATCGGGCCTTGGCGGCTGGCCTTGCATCGCAAGGGCGCAGCCTTGATTTTTCGTAGAAAAATCGTGGGCCTCAGCGCTGCCTGCGTCGATGTGCCGGGGGGATGCCCAGCATGCCCCGGTACTTGGCCACCGTTCTGCGCGCCACCACCACGCCCAGGTCCGCCGCAAGGCTTTGGGCCAAAGCCTCGTCCGACAGCGGCGCCGAGGCGGCTTCCCCGGCGATCTTGCGCGCCAGCAGATCGCGCACTCCGGCGGCCGAGACGGCCTCGCCGCCAATCGCCCCGCTGAACAGTTGCCGCAGCCACCACACCCCGTGCGGCGTGTCGACTGACGTCCCTGCGACCACCCGGCTGACCGTGCTTTCGTGCAGGTCCAAAGTTTCGGCGATGTCGGCCATGGTCATGGGTTGCAGGTGCCCGGGACCCCGTTCCAGCGCGGCGCGCTGACGCCGCAGCACCTCGGCCCCGACCCGCAGCAAAGTTTCATTGCGCGCCAAGACCATCCGGTCCAGCACCCGGGCGGCGGCCCGTGCCTCGGGCGGTCCGTCGGCCAAGATGCGCAGGTCAGGCAAGGCACTGCCGTTCAATGTGATGTCCCAATCGCCGTCCGGGCGCCTGCGTGCAAGCACGTCAGGTTCGCGCAGCGTTTCGGCCATCAGTGGGTCGAAGGCGGTGCCGGGCTTGGGGTTCATCGTGCGGATCAGACGGAAGCGGCGCAGGATCTCGGCCTCTGACACCCCGGCCAGATGGGCGATCCGCCCTGTCTCGCCACGCGCCAACAGGTCAAGGTGACCCAGAACCACTTTCATGGCCTTGTCGTAAAGCCCGGCTTCCTGCGCCTGCAACTTCAGGCACTCGCCTAGGTCACGGGCGAAAAGTCCAACCGGTTCAATCTCTTGCAAACGGTAAAGCACCGCCTCCACCTCGGTCTGCCGGCAGCCCAGGCCGCGGGCAATCTCCAGCAACGGCCGGTCGAGCCATCCGGTCGGCGCCAGCGCCTCGGCCAGGGCAAGGGCAATCCGGCGGTCTTCGGGGGTCTTCATCCGGCGGTCGATCTCGGCGCTGACATGGGCCATCAGGCTTGGCCCCGGCCCCGCCACCACCTCGGCCAGATGGGCGTGCCCGGCCCCGGGCAGCACCCCGGTCCAACGCGGCAGCCAGTCGCGCGGGGTGGGGGGCACCAGCACCAGCGCCGGATTTTCGGCCGCCTGCTCCTCCAGATGCCGCGCCAACCCGGCGGCATCCAGCCGCAGCATGGCAATCGAGGCCCGAAGCCCGGTCGAGAGCTTCAGCCGCAGGGTCTGCTTGACCTCGATCCTCTGGCGCTGGGTCATGCCCACATGGCTAGACCAAGGGGTGCAGCCTTGCAACGCCTGTTCCCTCCCACGCCCGCGCAAGCTAGGGTCACCGCCGAAGGAGACCCGATGCAAGACCTGCCCCTCGTCAAGGACCTTGTGCTGATCGGTGGCGGTCATGCCCATGCGCTTGTGCTGCGGATGTGGGGGATGAACCCCCTGCCCGGAGTGCGCCTGACCGTGATCAACCCCGATCCGGTGGCGCCCTATACCGGCATGTTGCCCGGCCTGATCGCCGGGCATTACCGGCGCGAGGATATCCTGATCGACCTTGTCCGCCTTGGCCGGTTTGCGGGCGCCCGGGTGATCCTTGACCGCGTGGTGGGGCTCGACAGGGCCGCGAAATCGGTGCTGCTGCAAGGCCGCCCGCCGCTGCCATATGACCTTGCCAGCCTTGACATCGGCATCAGCTCCGATCTGCCAGACCTACCCGGATTTTCAGAAAATACCTTGTCCGCCAAACCCTTGGGCGCCTATGCCCGAGCGTGGCAGGACTTTGTGACCCGTGGCCTGCCCCGTCCCCGTGTGGTGGTGATCGGCGGTGGCGTCGGCGGGGTGGAACTGGCCCTCGCCTCTGCCCACCGTCTGCGGCAAGGCGGGGCGCTGCCGCAGGTGACCCTGGTCGAACGCGGCGCCGACCTTTTGCCGCTGATGTCCGCGAAAAGTCGTCTCGGACTGCTGGCCGCACTGGCCGCGCAGGGGGTGACCGTCCAGGTCGCAGCCCACCCCATCGCGGCGGAGCCTGGCGGCGTCGTTCTGCAGGACGGTTCCCGCCTTCCCTCGGACTTCACGCTGACAGTGGCAGGATCGCGACCGCAGGCCTGGCTGGCCAAAACCGGGCTGGCCCTGCACGACGGCTATGTCACGGTTGACGCGACGCTGCGCAGCTCCGATCCGCACATCTTCGCTGTTGGGGATTGCGCTGACCTGTCCCACGCCCCGCGCCCCAAGGCCGGCGTCTTTGCCGTTCGGGCCGCGCCCGCGCTGTTTGACAACCTGCGCGCCAGCCTGACCGATCAGCCCTTGCGGACCTACCAACCGCAGAAGGACTACCTCAAGCTGATCTCGCTGGGCCGGCAATCGGCCTTGGCTGACAAATGGGGCCTGCGCGCCGGGGGGGCCTGGCTTTGGCGCCTGAAAGACCGCATCGACCGGAAATTCATGGCGAAATTCGAGAACTACCCCGCGATGGCGCAGCCCGTTTTGCCGGTGCCCGGCGTTTTGGGTCTGGCTGAAGCGGTGGGGGACAAGCCCTTGTGCGGCGGTTGCGGGGCCAAGGTGGGCGCTGCGGGGCTGTCGGCGATGGTGGCAGCCCTGCCCCGCCCGCTGCGGCCCGAGGTTTTGGCCGGCGCGGGCGACGATGCCGCCATCCTGCGAACGCCAACCGGCGTGCAGGTCCTGACAACCGACCACTTGCGCAGCTTTACCCACGACCCGCACCTGATGGCCCGCCTGACCGCACTCCACGCGCTTGGCGATATCTGGGCGATGGGGGCGGAGCCGCAGGTGGCGCTGGCCCAGATCATCCTGCCGCGGCTGTCGCCCGACCTGCAAAACCGCACGTTGGCAGAGGTGATGATGGCCGCCGCCGAGGTCTTTGCCGCCGCAGGGGCCGATGTGGTGGGCGGTCACACCAGCCAAGGGGCCGAATTGACCTTGGGTTTCACCGTCACTGGCACCGCCGTGCGCCCGATCGCCAAAGGTGGTGCCCGTCCCGGCGATGCGCTGATCCTGACCAAACCGATCGGTTCGGGCACCGTCCTCGCCGCCGAAATGGCCATGGCCCGCCTGCCCGACGCCATGCTGGGTGAGGTGGTGGCCGATTGCTTCCGCCATATGCTGCGCCCTCTGGCCACGGCCGCACGCCTGCTGTCACCGCAGGCCCATGCGATGACGGATATCACCGGCTTCGGCCTTGCGGGCCATCTATTTGAAATGATGCAGGCTTCTGGCTGCAGTGCCCAACTTTGGCTGGACGCCGTCCCCGTGATGACGGGAGCCGAGGCGCTGGCCCGTGCCGGTCAAGCGTCCTCCCTCGCCCCCGCCAACCGCGCGGCCTTGCTGGGCCGCATCCGTGGCGAGGGTCTGGCCACGCCACGCGGGGCACTGCTGTTTGATCCGCAAACCTGCGGCGGCTTGCTGGCCGCCGTGCCGCAGCACCTGGCGTCAGACCTGATCGCGCAACTTCACGCCACAGGTGACGCCCGCGCCGCGCTCATCGGGCAGGTTCTGGCCGGTCCGGTGGAAATCCGTCTGGCGCCCCAGCCGGTCGCCGGCTGACGGGCGGGGAGGCCAGCCTCCCCGAGCCCCACCGGAGTATTTCGAAAGGAGCAAATGACAAGGGGGGAGCAATCTGCCCATGTCAGCGGGCGAGGTCTGCCACCGCGTCGGCAACCCGGAGCGCCAAGACATCCAGTGCGGCCTCTTCCAGACTGGGCGCCTCGACCGTCACCGAGGGCACCGCCATCCGCGCCCGGTGTTTTTCGTACCGCGGGTCGTAATGGACCTGCATCAGGTCGCAGGCCAGCTCCTCGAAGGCAGCTGCGGCGGCCAAAGCCGACCAAGCCTCGATCGTCTCGCGCGAATGGGATTGACGCAACTGGCCGATCACCTGCACCAGCCGGTCACCGTCCGCCACAATGTCAGCATAGGCGCGGGTCAGATAGCGCGCGCGTTCAGGCAGGCTCGCCGAGACGATCACGCGCGGGGCGACGCGCATCGCCGCCCACAGATGCGACGGCAGGCGCAGATTGCCAACCTTGGCGCTTTCCGCCTCAACCACCACCGGGCGCGCCGGGTCAAGCTGGGACAGTTCCATCGCCAGCGCGCCTTCAAACGCCTTTTGCGAGGGCTGCCCGCCCGGCAAGTGCCCGAACAACGAGCCCCGATGCCGCGCCAGGCCTTCCAGATCAATCACCTGAATGCCCTGCGCCTTCAGCAAGGCCAGAACGGCTGTCTTGGCCGTGCCGGTATTGCCGTCCAGCACCACCACCTTGGCGGCCACCGGGGTGTCATACAATTGCTTGACGACCATCGCCCGCCACGCCTTGTAACCGCCGGCAATCGTTTCAACCCGCCAACCGATCTGGCTGAGGATCAGTGCGAAACTTCCCGATCTTTGCCCGCCGCGCCAGCAGTAGACCAAGGGCCGCCAGCCGCCCGGCTTATCCGCCAGGCTGTCTTCCAGATGGCGCGCCACGTTGCGCGACACCAGCGCTGCCCCCAACTTGCGGGCGGTGAAGGGCGAGACCTGCTTGTAGATCGTGCCGACCCGCGCCCGCTCTTCGTCATTCAACACGGCCAGGCTGATGGCACCCGGCAGATGATCCTCGGCATATTCGGCGGGCGCGCGCGCATCGATGATCGTATCAAAGCCCAAGGCCGCCAGATCGGACAGCGAGGTCAGCGTGACCGCCATCAGAACCCCGCTTCCAGACGGGACAGCAGCGCTGCCATCATCGCCCCGCAGCGCGCCATCTGTTCGACGCTGACGAACTCGTCCGGCTTGTGGCCCTGCGCCATCGAACCCGGGCCGCAGATCACGGTGGGAATTCCCAGCCGCGCGTCAAAAAGGCCGCCTTCAGTGCCGAACGCCACTTTCATCGTGCCGTTCGCCCCGGTCAGCCCCTTGACGAAATTCACCACCTTGGCATCCGCGGGCGTGCCAAGCCCCGGGTAATCCCACAGCCGTTCAATCGTGATCGCGGCTTCCGGGAAGCTTGCCCGCAACGGCGCGCAGATCGCTTCCGCGGCAGCCCGCAGGCGGTCGATCAGCACCAGCGGGTCATCTTCGGCGACCGATCGGATTTCGAAATCCAGCACGGCGGCGTTCGGCACGATATTGACCTGCACCCCGCCCGACATCTTGCCGACATGCACCGTGGTATAGGGCACGTCATAGTCGCCATCCTGGACGCCGTGTGCTGCCACATCGGCCTGCAAGTCCCTGACCGCATTTATGAAATCCGCCGCCAGGTGCAGGGCGTTCAGCGCCAGCGGTGCCAGGGCCGAATGTCCCTCGCGGCCCGTGCAGGTCGCCCGGAGCGCCACCTTGCCCTTGTGCCCTGTGGCCACCTGCATCGCCGTAGGCTCTCCAACGATGCAGAACCGGGGGCGGACCGGGGCCCCCTCCAGCATCGTGATCAAAGAGCGCACCCCCATGCAACCGATCTCTTCGTCATAGGACAGGGCGAGGTGCAGCGGTACCGCCAGCTTGCGGCTTGCGGCCGCGATCATCGTGGCAATCGCCGCCGCGCAAAAGCCCTTCATGTCCGCCGTGCCGCGCCCGTAAAGCCGCCCGTCGGCCTCTGTCAGGGCAAAGGGCGGATGGGTCCAGGCTTGCCCCTCAACCGGTACGACATCGGTGTGCCCAGACAGCATGACACCGCCCTCTCCGGGCCCGGTCGAGGCGTAGAGGTTGGCTTTTCCCCCTGCCGGGTCGGGCAACAGCGTGCTGGCAATCCCGGCCTCGGCCAACAGGCCCTGAACGTAGTCCATCAAGGCCATGTTGGGCTTGGAACTGACGGTGTCGAAGGCGATCAGGCGCGACAGTATCTCTCGGGTGCGGGGGGCAATCTGCAATTTCAGGCTCCTTGGTATGCGCCGAGTTAACCCCAACGGCGCGGCCAGCGGAAGGGCGCTTCTCTTTTCCGGGCAATTCCGACACCATGGGGCCAAAGGAGACCCCATGCGCCTGCCCTTGTTCCTGGCCCTTCTGGCCCTGCCCGCCTTCGCCGAGGGCACGCCGCCCCCGCTCGGCGGCCAAACCACCGCCGTGGCCCGCCTGATCGAGGCGCACCGGCTTTATCTTCTGGGGCAGTCCGCGCGCGATCCGCTTCTGGTGCTGGCCGCGGCGCGGTTGATGCAGGGTGTAACCCTGCAGGTGGTAACAAGGGGGGTGGCAGAGCCACTGCCCAAGCCTGTGCCCGAGGCTGACAAGAAGCCCAAAGGCAAGAAGGACAAGGCCAAGGAAGACCCGCCAGCAACCGCAGATCCTTCAGGCACCGCTGCCCCGGCCGCGGCCGTGGTGCCCGATCCCGCGCAATCCGCCCCGCTGCCCGGCGCGCTGAACCCCGCCGCCATGATGGCCGAGGCGCGTGCCATGGTGCCCGACAAAGAGTTGCTGCGCGATGTAATCGCCGATGCGGAATCCGAAACGCCACCGCCCGGACCGGTGGCGCAGGTCACATCTCTTGTGCAGTCGCCCGGGGGAAATACAACATTCGCCCTGCCTTTCGCCGGGGAAAGCTACGGTGAAGTTGGACTTTTGCGACTTTCGGCCGATTTGACCGACGATGGCGCCCAAGCTGGGCATTTAACTCTGACGGTCACCGATGCGGCGGGAAATCCGGTTTGTGCAGATGCTTCGGCCAGCGCTGAGGCCCTGTGTGGCATTCTGCCAAAGGCAAGCGCCAGCTACCGCGTCACGGTCACCAACGACGGCACGGCCCCAGCGAGCTACCTGCTGATCACCAATTGAAAAAAGGCGCGGGGTTTCCCCCGCGCCATCAGTCCTGAAAGGGAGCAACCTGTCAGGCAGTGACTTCCGACACTTTCACGCTGCGGCCTTCCTTGACCGACAGCAAGGCCGCTTCTGCCAAAGCCAGCGCCAGCAAACCATCCTCACCGGACGGAGCCGCTGCTTTCTTCGCGCCAACCGCGTCGATGAAGGCCGCGATTTCGGCGGCATAGGCCTCGGTGTAGCGGGTCATGAAGAAGTCATGCAGCGCCGGACGGGTATAGCCCGCACCGGTTGCCACTTCGATCGACACCGGGCGTTGATTTTCCGCCGACACGACACCCTTGGAACCATGCACTTCAATGCGCTGGTCATAGCCATAGGTGGCGCGACGCGAGTTCGAAATCACCGCCATCTTGCCGGTTGCCGTCTTCAGCATGACCTGAACGCTGTCGGAATCCCCAGCCTTGCCAATCGCCGGATCGACCAGAACTGCCGCCATCGCGGACACTTCGGTGATCTCTTCGCCCAGAAGGAAGCGGGCCATGTCAAAGTCATGGATCGTCATGTCACGGAAGATCCCGCCCGAACGGGCGATATAATCCAGCGGCGGTGCGCCGGGATCGCGCGAGGTGATCGTCACCATCTCGACATCCCCGATGGTGCCGTTGTCAATCTCAGCCCGCACCGCCTTGAAATGCGGGTCAAAGCGGCGATTGAAACCGACCATCAGCGTGCCCTTGTTGGCGCGCACCACCGACAGGCAGGCCTTCACGCGGGCCAATGACAGGTCGATCGGCTTTTCGCAGAACACCGCCTTGCCGGCATTGGTGAACTGCTCGATCAGGTCGGCATGGGTGTCGGTCGGCGTGCAGATCACCACGGCGTCGATGTCCGAAGCGGCCAGGATCTGCGCAATCGTGCGCACGTCGCAGCCGTATTGATCGGCAATTGCCTGTGCCGCCGGGGCCATCGCATCGGCCACGGCCACCAGTTTCGCCTTGGAATTCCCGGTAACAGCCTTGGCATGCACCTTGCCGATACGGCCAGCACCCAAAAGCCCGAAACGCAGAGTCATGATAGTTCCCTTTCTTCAGGCATATGCCCCTTCGGCATTGCCCTTTACGCCTGTGATGTAGCTTACAATATCGTTGCCGTCAGTCTCATCTCGACGCAGACTGGCGACGATCCGCCCACGCCGGAATACGACGATCCGGTCAACCAGATCAAACACTTGCCGCAGGTTGTGGCTGACAAGGATCAACGGCACACCCCGCTCTTTCAGGCCGCGGATGATGTTTTCCACCTGTGCGGTTTCCTGCACGCCCAGGGCCGCCGTCGGTTCGTCCATGATCACCAGCTTGGAGGCGAAAGCCGCCGTCCGCGCGATGGCCACGCATTGCCGCTGACCGCCCGACATGTTGCGGATCGGGTTGTCGACGTTCGGGATCTTGACGGCCGTGGTCTTCAAAGCCTCCATCGTGCGCTCGCGCATCGCCTTGCGATCGAGCCACGAGAAGGGGCCCAGCTTGAACTTGAACAACTCTCGCCCCAGAAACAGGTTCGAGGGCACGTCCAGATCGTCGGCCAGGGCCAGGGTCTGGAACACCGTCTCGATCCCGGATTCGCGGGCGTCGAGGGGGCCGGCATGGCTGACTTCCTTGCCGTCAAAGAAGATCTGCCCCGCCGTGCGCTGCTCCACTGCGGTGATCTGGCGCACGAAGGTCGATTTGCCCGCACCATTGTCGCCGACGACGGCCACATGCTCTCCGGCGCGCAGGGTAAAGTTGGCGTCGTCCAGCGCGTGCACGCCACCGTACCGCTTGGTCAGACCGCGCGTTTCAAGAATGATG
>NZ_CBBQHX010000056.1:0-18943 GCF_964946895.1 Stagnihabitans sp.
GAAAGCAACGCCGCCGCCCACAGCATGGAGGAAGAGGCCGAACGTGTGGCCGATGCCGTCGGTCAGTTCCGTGTCCGCGACAAGCGACAAATCTGGAACGCTGCCTGACATCGCGTGGGGCCGGGTCACATATCGAACTTGCCTCGCGCGGCGCTGGGGTTTAGGTGAAAACCGTTCCCGACGCAGGAGCGTTTGATGACCTCGCCCGCCCTCTCCCCGGCTGCAGACGACCCCAGAACCCTGGTGTCAACCGATTGGCTTGCCGCCCATCTGAAGGACCCGGATCTGCGGATTCTGGATGCGTCGTGGTATCTGCCGGGCGCGGGCCGTGATGCCAAGGCAGAGTATGCCGCAGCCCATATTCCCGGCGCCCGGTTCTTTGACATCGATGAAATCACCGACAGCCGCTCGACCCTGCCCCACATGGCGCCCCCGGCAGAGAAGTTCATCTCGCGGATGCGGGCCATGGGTGTGGGCGATGGCCATCAGGTGGTGATCTATGACGGCTCAGGCCTGTTTTCCGCCGCCCGCGTCTGGTGGACCTTCCGCCTGATGGGCAAGGTCGATGTGGCCGTTCTGGACGGCGGCCTGCCCAAATGGCAAGCCGAGGGCCGCGAGATCGAGGATATGCCGCCGGTCGTCAAGGATCGCCACATGACCACCTCCCGCCAGAACCATCTGGTCAAGGACGTCACGCAAGTCGCCCATTCCGCCAAGTTGGGCGAGGCGGTGATCGTGGACGCCCGCTCGGCCGCGCGGTTCGCCGGTGACGCGCCCGAACCACGCCCCGGCCTGCGCACGGGCCACATTCCCGGGGCGCGCAATGTGCCCTACACGGCCACGCTGAACGGCGATGGCACGATGAAATCGGCCGCCGACCTGACCGCCGTCTTTCAAGCCGCAGGTGTTGATCTGGCCAAACCAATCATCACCACCTGCGGTTCCGGTGTCACCGCCGCGATCCTCAGCCTTGCGCTGGAACGGATCGGCCACAAAAATCACGCGCTTTATGACGGATCCTGGTCCGAATGGGGCATGTACGAAGACCTCGCCGTCGAAAAAGGCCCCGCACGCTGAACGGGGATAGGAGTGGAAATGCTGGAAACCCTGAACCCGCAGCCGCAGGACAAGATCCTGCAACTGATCGCCATGTTCCGCGAGGATACCCGCGCGACCAAGATCGACCTCGGCGTCGGCGTCTACAAGGATGCGACGGGCCTGACCCCGGTGATGCGGGCCGTGAAAGCCGCCGAAAAGAAGCTGTGGGAGACAGAGACCACCAAGACCTACACCGGCCTTGCCGGCGAACCCGCCTACAATGCCGCCATGGTGACACTGATCCTGGGGCAAGGCTACGCTGACCGCGCCGCCTCGGTCGCCACGCCGGGCGGCACCGGCGCCCTGCGGCAGGCGCTGGAACTGATCAGGCTGGCCACGCCCGACGCCACAGTCTGGCTGTCGAACCCGACATGGCCAAACCACCCGTCGATCATCAAATACCTTGGCATGAAGATGGCCGAATACCGCTATTTCGACGCCGCCAGCCGCGGCATCGACTTTGACGGGCTCAAGGCGGATCTGGCGCAGGTTGCCAAGGGCGATGTGGTCCTGCTGCACGGCTGCTGCCACAACCCGACGGGCGCCAACCTGACCGCCGCCCAATGGGCCGAAGTGGCCGACATCCTGACGGCCAAGGGCGCCGTGCCCTTCATCGACCTCGCCTATCAGGGCTTCGGCGACGGGCTGGAGGAGGATGCCGCCGCAACCCGCGCCATTGCATCGCGCTTCCCCGAGGTGCTGATCGCCGCCTCCTGTTCGAAGAACTTCGGCATCTACCGCGAACGCACCGGCATCCTGATCGCCTTGACCGAACCGTCCCGCAAGGCCGTGGTGCAAGGCAACCTCGCCTACCTGAACCGTCAGAACTTCTCGTTCCCGCCCGATCACGGCGCGCGGCTGGTGACGATGATCCTGGAGGACACGGCCCTGTCCGCCGACTGGAAAGCAGAGCTGGAGGAGGTGCGTCTGAACATGCTGACCCTGCGCACCGCGCTGGCCGAGGAGCTGCGCCGCGCCACCAATTCCGACCGCTACGATTTCGTGGCCCATCACCGCGGCATGTTCTCGCGCATCGGCCTGTCCGAAGCGCAGGTCATCGACCTGCGCGAACAGCACGGCATCTACATGGTGGGCGACAGCCGCATCAACATCGCCGGCCTGAACACCCGCACCGTGCCGATCCTGGCGCAGGCGATTGCCGCCGTCGGCGGCTAAGGTTCATCCAGGCGCAAATATCCCGCAGGGGGCCCGGGGGACGCGAAGTCCCCCGGCGCTGGTGCCGCACTGATCCGCGTCAAATCCTGCGGTCCTGCGTCGTTTTCACGCTACTCTTGCCGTGCCCTGCATGATTGACTGCCCCGGCGAAACGCGGGACAGCGGTGGCACCCAGGGGAGGGTTCGGGATGACGCGACAGGCCAAACGGATTTCAGCGGACGCGGCAGCAGCGCTGGTGCAGCCGGGTATGTGGCTCGACTATGGCGCTGTCCTCGGTCAGCCTGACGCCTTCGACACCGCCTTGGCCAAGCGCATCGGGCCGCTCAGCACCGGCCACCTGTCAGGCATCAAGATCCGCTCCTGCATTGCCCCCCGCGTCCGCGCCGTGCTGGAGGCGGATCCGCATGGCAAGCACGTCCATTGGTTCTCCACCCATTTCGGCGGCTATGACCGCAAGAAGCACGACGACGGAATTTCCCACTATCTACCGGTCAATCTGGGAGAGATTCCGGACTACTACCGCCGCTTCATCGACCCGGTCGACATCGCCATCATCAAGACTGCCCCGATGGACCAAAACGGCTATTTCAACTTTGGCCCCGCCAATCTGTGGCTGCGCGCACTGGTGGAACGCGCCAAGGTGGTGATTGTCGAGGAATGCGCTGCCATGCCCTATGTCATGGGGGTGGCCACCGGCGTTCATGTCTCCGAGGTGGATTTCATCATCCCCGGCGACGGGCAGGCGATGCCAGAACTGCCCAAGGCCCCGGTCTCGGACGTGGACCGCGCGGTCGCGCGCCACATCGCCTCCGAGATTGACGACGGCGCCTGCCTGCAAATCGGCATCGGCGGCATGCCGAACGCGGTGTGCTCGCTTCTGGCCGAAAGCAGCATCAAGGACCTTGGCATCCATACCGAGATGATGACGGACGGCATTGTTGACCTGTATCGCGCCGGTCGCATCAACGGCAGCCGCAAACAGATCGACACCGGCAAGATTGCCTGCACCTTTGCGATGGGCTCGAAATACCTCTACGATTTTCTGGATCACAATCCGGAGGTCGAATTCCACCCGGTCGATCACACCAACCTGCCACACAACATCATGAAGAATGACAATGTGGCCGCCATCAACAACACCACCCAGATCGACCTGCAGGGTCAGGCGGCTTCGGAATCCGACGGCTTCCGCCACATCTCGGGCACCGGCGGCCAGTTGCAGTTCGTGCGCGGCGCCTATGCCTCGCGCGGGGGGAAAAGCTTCATCTGCCTCGCCTCGACCTATGACAAGCGGGGCGAGCGTCGCAGCCGCATCGTCACGTCGCTGACCCGGGGCAACATCGTCACCACCCCGCGCACCGACATGATGTATGTGGTGACAGAATACGGCATCGTGAACCTCAAGGGCCGCACCGTGGCCGAACGCGCCAAGCTGCTGATCTCGATCGCCCATCCCGATTTTCAGGAAGAGCTGGAGCGCGACGCCCACCACCACAAGCTGATCCCGCACGGCTTCTTCTGATCCGATCTGGTCGGGTCGGCGGCACGCCCCTGCCCACGCCGCGCAAAAAAAACGGCCCGATGCAGCGATGCACGGGCCGTTTGCAGATTGCCGGGGCGGGGAGGAGGATCGCCCCGGACTGTCCGCAGATCACATGTTGTAGGCGTTTTCGCCATGCGAGGTCTGGTCCAGACCCTGACGTTCGTCTTCCACCGACGGGCGCAGCCCGAAGATCTTGTCGATGACAAAGAACAGCACGACCGACACACCACCCGACCAGACCAGCGTCACCAGAACCGCCTTCAGCTGGGCATAGACTTGCGTCCCCATGTCCCATGCGCCAGGCACAGCCGGGAAGACCGTGTAGTCGACCCAACCCTGACCACCAAGGCTCGGGGCGGCCAGAACACCGGTCGCCAGCGCACCGAAGATCCCGCCGATGCAGTGCACACCGAAGACGTCCAGGCTGTCGTCATAGTTGAACTTCGACTTCACGACCGACACGAAGGTGTAGCACAGCGGCGAGACCAGCAGACCCAGCACGATCGACCCCATCGGACCCGCATAGCCCGAAGCCGGCGTCACGGCGACCAGACCGGCAACGGCCCCCGAAACGGCACCCAGCAGCGATGGGCGGCCATGGCGCAGTTGCTCGACGATGCTCCACGACAGGGCAGCGGCGGCGGTGGCGACGAAGGTGTTGATGAAGGCCAAGGCAGCCAGACCGTTGGCTTCCAGGTTGGACCCGGCGTTGAAGCCGAACCAGCCAACCCACAGCATCGAAGCGCCAATCATGGTCATCGTCAGCGAGTGCGGCGACATGTTCTCTTTGCCGTAGCCGGTGCGCTTGCCGATCACAAGGCAGCCCATCAGGCCCGCAATACCGGCGTTGATGTGCACAACCGTACCGCCAGCGAAGTCCAAAGCACCCCAGTTCCACACCAGACCAGCGTCAGAGGTGTTGTTGACCAGGAAGTCCGGGCCGGCCCAATACCAGACCATGTGCGCCACCGGGAAATAGACGATGGTGACCCACAGGCCGCAGAACAGCATCAGCGGCCAGAACTTGATCCGTTCGGCAAAGGCGCCGACGATCAGGGCCGGGGTGATGCAGGCAAAGGTCATCTGGAAGATGACGTAGGCATATTCCGGAATGTACACGTTGTTGGAGAAGGTGGCTGAGAAGGTCGAAGCCGACACCCCGGCCAGGAAGGCCTTTGACAGGCCGCCGACATAGGGCGAACCGCCCGTGAAGGCCAGCGAGTAGCCATAGACACACCAGATGATCGCAACCATCGACACGATCATGAAGACCTGCATCAGCACGCTGAGCATGTTCTTGGACCGCACCAGACCGCCGTAGAACAGGCCAAGCGCCGGGATCGACATCATCAGCACCAGGGCCGAGCTGACCAGCATCCAGGTCGTGTCGCCCTTGTTGACCATGCCAGCCTGCGCCGCAGCGTCGGGCGCCTTGATCAGGGCCGCCTGCGCCCAGGCGGGCAACGAGGCCAGGGCAGCGGCGGAACCCGCCGCCAACCCTGCATATTTCGTCACGTTCTTCATATTCGTTCTTCCCCTACCCCAGACGCTTACAATGCATCATCATTGGTTTCGCCGGTGCGCACCCGCACGGCCTGGCTCACGTCGAGCACGAAAATCTTGCCGTCACCGATTTTGCCGGTGCGGGCGGTCTTGGTGATCGTGTCGACCACCTGATCCGCCAGGCTGTCCGACACGACAATTTCCAGCCGCATCTTCGGCACAAAGTTCACGGCATATTCCGCACCGCGATAGATCTCGGTGTGGCCAGACTGCAGACCAAAGCCTTTGATCTCGGTGACCATCATCCCGCGCACGCCGATCGCCGTCAGCGCCTCGCGCACTTCCTCAAGCTTGAACGGCTTGATTGCCGCTACGATGAGTTTCACGTTCCACCCCTTTCCTTGAAGCAGCCAGCCCCGCTTCAGTGTCGCTTTACGTCTTCGACCCGTCGCAGCAGGTCCCGCACTTTAGTTGAACCGGAACTGCGGTCTTCGCGAGTGCAGCATGGTGCTTGCCCCCTTCAAGGGCGCGCAGATCCGAGTTTTTCGCACAAAATGTAGTCGAATTATAATTTTCGCCCATAATTTAGGCTGAATGCAGCACGAATCGGGGAAAGCCGTGGCTCCACATTTCGTTCAAGGCGGGTTACTCTGACGCTCAACAAGCCCGGAACGGGCAGGCGCTGAACGCGTTGGGCAGGCGAGGGTTTCAGATGGCATCGACAGGCAAGGGACGGACGCTGGTGGCCGACAAGCGCTACGCAGGGTCTTCGGGCGCCGGTGCTTACGGGGGCGGGCGGTCGTCGGGCGGCAAGCCGCCGCCGCGGACACCGCCGCCAAAACCGGCCCCGCGCAAACCGACCCGGCGGCGGCATGGCCTGATCACCCGCTTCGTTTTGTTCATCTGGCGCATCTTCTGGGGTATCCTGTGGCGCGTCGTCGCCGTGGGCACCATGATCCTTGCCTGCGCAGTGCTGTATTTCTACGTGCAACTTCCCCCCGTCTCGGCCCTGATCGACGGACGCGCGCGCGGGTCGGTCACCATGCTGGACGCCAACAACCAGGTCTTCGCCTGGCGAGGAGAGACGTTCGGCGGTCAGGTCACGCCGCAAACCGTCTCGCCCAACCTCTTGCACGCCATCATCGCGACCGAGGACAAGCGCTTCTACCAGCACTTCGGCGTCAGCCCGCGCGGCATCATCTCGGCGGTGGCCATCAACCTGCGCGCCGGTCGCGGCCCGTTTGAGGGCAACGGCGGCTCCACCATCACCCAGCAGACCGCCAAGCTTTTGTGCCTTGGCGTGGCCTATGACCCCAAGCAGTGGAAGACCGAAAGCGATTATGAAGATGACTGCCGCTCGGGCGGGCTGAAGCGCAAGATCAAGGAAGTCCCCTACGCCATCGCGATGGAGTTCAAGTACACCAAGGACGAAATCCTGACGATCTACTTCAACCGCGCCTATCTGGGGGCGGGCACAAGGGGTTTTGAGGCCGCAGCGCAGCGCTATTTCGGCAAGTCCTCCGCCAACCTGACCCCGGCCGAGGCGGCGATGCTGGCGGGCCTTCTCAAGGCACCGTCGAAATACGCGCCCACCAACAACCTGCAACGCGCACAGGACCGTGCCGCCGTGATCATCGGGCTGATGCAGGATCAAGGCTACCTGACCAAGGCCGAGGCCGATGACGCCCTTGCCCATCCTGCCGTTCTGTCCGGGGCCGCCGCCCAGAATGCCGGCGGCGCCTTTGCTGACTGGGTGATGGAAGGCACGCCCGCCTATCTGGGTGCCGACACGACCGAAGACGTGATCATCAAGACCACCCTCGACCCGCGTCTGCAAAAAGCTGCCGAGGATGCGCTCACGGCCGTCTTCTCTTCCAAGCTGAAAGACGGCTCCAACGCGCAAGCCGCCGTCGTGGTGATGAGTGCGGATGGCGCCGTCCGCGCCATGATCGGCGGACGGGCCTTGCCGCAGGCCGGGGCGTTCAACCGCGCCACCCAGGCGCTGCGCCAGACCGGGTCCAGCTTCAAACCCTTCGTCTACGCCGCTGCCCTCGATCTGGGGTGGAGCCCGATGGACTATGTCGATGACAGCCCCCTGACCATCAACATCAAAGGCTCCGGCCCCTGGACACCGGACAACTACGACCACCAGTTCAAAGGTGTCATCACCCTGACCCAGGCGATGCAGGAAAGCCGCAACGTTCCGGCCGTCAAGATCTCGGAAGCCGTCGGGCGCAGCGCGGTGCGCACCGTGGCGCAAGGCTTCGGCATCACCACTGACCTTGCCCAAGGCCCTGCCCTCGCCCTCGGCGCATCCGAGGCCACGCTGCTGGAGATGACCGGCGCCTACGCCGGCATCCTGAATGGCGGTTCGGCCGTCACCCCCTACGGCCTGCGCGAACTCAGCCTGAAAGGCGAGACGGACCCGCTGATCGGCCAAGGCGGCGGCATTGGTGAGCGGGTGATCTCTGACACCGCGGCCAAGGAACTGACCTGGATGATGACGCAGGTCGTGCAGCACGGCACCGGCGGGCGCGCCCAACTGGGGGACCGCCCGGTGGCCGGCAAGACCGGCACCACCTCGGAAGCGCGCGATGCGTGGTTTATCGGCTTCACCGCCGATTACGTCACCGGCGTCTGGATGGGGTATGATGACAACACACCGCTCAAAGGTGTGACCGGGGGCGGCCTGCCCGCCGAAATCTGGCACGAGGTGATGACCCGCGTCGAAGACGGCCTGCCCGTCACCGATCTGCCGGTGATCGTGCCGACGCCCAAGGCGCCGCCCGCCACCACCCCCCCGGCCCCCGACAGCGCGAACCCGCCCGCCAAGGACCCGATCACCTCGATCATCGAGAACATGCTGGGCAAGGGCAACTGACCTGACGGCAATCGCAAATGCAAAAGGCCGGGGACATGCCCCGGCCTTTTGCTGTATCCCAACCGGTCAGACCGCGTTCAGCGCCGCGATCAGCTTGTCGATGTCACCACCGTTCTGATCCAGAATGGCCCCGACCTCGGTCCGCTCAGACGCCAGCATGTTGACGCCTTCGATGATGATGTTGAAGAACAACTGCCGCCCGGACTTGTCGCCCACCCACCAGCGCAGATCGAACGGCGCTTCGCCTTGCAGCGTGGCGGTGGACACCACCTCGTAATAGCTCTTGTAGGGCTTGGCGTCGGTCACTTCGATCTTGCCGCCAATGAACTCGCGGAAGCGGCGGCCATATTTGCGGCTGATGTAGCCCTGATAGGCCTTGGTGAAGGTCGCCATCTGCGCCGGGCTCGCCGTCTTGGAGGCCGGGCCAAGTGCCGAACGGGCAATCGTGGCCACGTCAGCATAGGTGGCAAAGATCCGCTCGAAATCGGCGAACATCTGATCCTCGGATTTGCCCGAGTTGATCGTGGTGTTCACTTCGCCAATCGCCTTGTTGATCAGATCGCGCGCCTGTTCGACAGTCAGCGCCCGCACCGGCAGCGCAAAGGCCAGAAAGCCGGTACCAGCCACCAGACCGGCGCCAAAGGCCCGTCGCGTCAGGTGCTGCGAGGCCGTTTTCAGGCCGGTGCCCTCAAGTTCCAACTTAGTTCTGCTGCGCATAGGGGTCCTCAAACTCGGCGTCGGTCGTGGTCTGGCCCAAGGCGTGCCGACGGTTTTCCAGATACAGCAACCGCGCCTGCGCATAGCTGTCTGCACTGTCATATAGGATGGAATCATAGGTTTCGGAATAGCGCCCGCGATCACCAATCTTTGCAGCAAGCTGCGCAAATGTGTCGATCCAGACCTTGTTCTTGGGGAGGAACAGCCGCACCGGATCCAGCCCGATGTCGACCGCCTTGCCCAAGGCATCACGCCGGGTCGAGGGGCCAAGCAACGGCAGTTCCAGATACTCGCCCTCGCCCACGCCCCAGACGGCCAGCGTCTCGCCAAAGTCGGTCGGCTTTTCCGGCGCGCCCATCGGGGTGGCCGGGTCAAACAGCCCGCCAACCCCGATCGTGGTGTTGATGGCAAAGCGCAGCGTGTTGTGCACGGCCTTGCCCAGCCGCAGTTGCAGCACGTCGTTGACCACCTCTCCGGGCAGGTCAAGGTTGCCGGCAAAGTTGGAAATCCCCTGCACCACCGGCTTTGGGACGATCTTGTTGGCACTCAGCGCGATTGGGCGGATCACATTCTTGTCAAGTGCCAGGTTCATCTGGTGGGTCGAGCGGTTCTCTTTCTCGAACGGATCACTGATTCCCTGCGGTGCCGGGCCCGGACCGCAGGCCGAAAGCCCCAGAATCGCGCCAAAAACCACGATCCGGGGCAATCTAAAGGAAAACAGGGTTATACTTTGGAACATCATCAGGGTATTGGACCTATCCAACGCGCGGGCCGTGGCTTTAACTTTGCAGCGTCAAGCCATATGCTGACCCGCGAGGCAAGACAACGGGCAAGCAAACGGACGGGTCCGCTCAAGAAATTTCCCGCCGAAGCTTAAAAAAGGCACAGGAGCCATAGATTGGCACAAAGTGAATTCAAACGAGGTCGGGACGAGCTTGACGCCTCCCGGCGTGACATGCGCGGCCTGTTGTTCGCCGCGTTCTTCTTTTCGGTTTTCGTCAACCTTCTGATGCTCACCGGGCCGCTCTACATGCTGCAGGTCTATGACCGCGTGCTGGGCAGCCGGTCAGAGCCGACGCTTTGGGTTCTGTCGGCGCTGATGACGGTGCTGTATCTGGCGATGGGGGTGCTGGACTATTCGCGCGGCCGCATCATGGCCCGGATCGGCGCCCGCATGCAGGAACGGCTGGACCGCCGGGTCTTCGCCGCCGCCATGAAGCGGATGGGGCAGAACCCCGGTGACCCGCTGGCGCTGGCCGCACAGCGCGATCTGGAATCGGTGCAGCGGCTTTGGGCTTCGCCGGTCTTGATCGCCATCTTCGACATTCCCTGGGCGCCGATGTTCTTCGCGGCGATCTTCATCTTCAACCCGCTTCTGGGCTGGATGTCGGTGGCGGGCGGGGTGATCCTTGTCGTGATCACCGTGCTCAACCAGACCATGACCAAGGGCCCCCTGCAAAAGGCCAACGCGGCCACCATGCGGGGCGAACAACTCTCCGACGGCATCAAGCAAGAGGCCGAGGTGGTGCAGGCGCTTGGCATGACCTCCGCCGCCTTCGACCGCTGGCAGGTTGCCCGCCGCTTCGCGCTGGAACAAAGCATTTCGGCCTCGGACCTTGGCGGGGCTTTCGGCACCGTCTCCAAGATATTCCGCCAGTTCCTGCAATCGGCCATGCTGGGCGCCGGGGCCTATCTGGTGCTGAACAACGAAATGGGCTCGGGCGCCATGATCACCGGCTCGATCCTTCTGGGCCGCGCCCTGCAACCGATCGAAATGGCCATCGGCCAATGGGCCCTGGTCACGCGGGCGCAGGAAGGTCGGGCGCGCCTGTCCGAACTGCTCTCCAAAGTCCCGGCAGAGCCGCCGCACACCGAACTGCCCCGCCCCCGCGCCATATTGGAGGCGCAGAACCTCACCGTGGTGCCGCCCGGCGAAAGCCAGGCCGTGCTGCGGATGATCAACTTCCGGATGGAGCCGGGTCAGGCGCTTGGCATCATTGGCCCGTCAGGGGCCGGCAAATCCACCCTCGCCCGCGCCTTGATTGGCGCTTGGAAGCCCGCCGGCGGCAAGGTCCGTCTGGATGGCGCGGCGCTGGATCAGTACGACCCGGACCGCCTTGGCAGCTACATCGGCTATCTGCCGCAGCGGATCACCCTTTTTGACGGCACGATTGCCGAAAACATCGCCCGCCTGCAGCAGAACCCCGACGGTCAGGCCGTGGTCGAGGCCGCCCGCAAGGCCGCCGCCCATGACATGATCACCAAGCTGCCCGACGGCTATGACACCCGCGTTCAAGCCCTCGGCGGCCGTTTGTCGGGGGGGCAGATCCAGCGCATCGGTCTGGCACGGGCGCTTTATGGCGACCCGGTGCTGCTGGTCTTGGACGAACCCAACTCAAACCTCGACAACGAAGGCTCCATGGCGCTCAATCAAGCCATCCGCGTGATGAAAGACTCAGGGCGCGCCGTGCTGATCATGGCACACCGTCCCGCCGCCATTCAGGAATGCGATCTTCTTCTGGTGCTGGAAGACGGCACCCGCCGCGCCTTTGGTCCCCGCGATCAGGTCTTGAAGGAAATGGTCAAGAACCACGCCGAAATTGCGAAATCCCCAACGCCCGGAGGTGTGTCTTGAGCGACGAAAACAAAGCCGCCCCCGATCAGGCACCGGCCGCAGCCCCAGTCCCGGTTCCGCCCGCAGCGCCCCCAACCGGGGCCGAACCCGCGGCATCACCTGCCGAGGCCAAACCGGCCGAGGTTCCGGCAACCCCGGCCGCCACCGCCCTGGCCCAGCCCGCACCGACCTCTGTCGCCGCGGCGCGCGGCACCGCCCTCTCGACCGAGGTGCGCCCGCCCAAGATGCACCAGTCGCCGCCGCCCAACCCCAAGACCTGGTCTTCCAGCCGCGCGATCTGGACCGGTTCACTGACCATTGCCGCCATCATCGCCTTCTTCGTCGGCTGGGGCATGTTCACCACCATCTCCGGCGCGGTCATCGCCTCGGGCGTCATTCAGGTCGAACAGAACCGTCAGGTCGTCCAGCACCCCGATGGCGGCCTTGTCGCCGAAATCGACGTGGCCGAAGCGCAGACCGTCAAGGCCGGTGACCTGCTGATCCGGCTGGACGGCACCCAGATCAAGGCCGACCTCGCCATTGTCGAAGGCCAGCTTTACGACGGCATGGCCCGCAAGGCCCGGCTGGAGGCCGAGCGCGATGATCTGACCACCGTCACCTTCCCCAAAGACCTGACCGACATCGCCGCCACCCGCCCCGATGTCGCCGACCAGATCGAAGGGCAAAGGCGGCTGTTCGCGGCCCGCCTGCAAACCGAAAACGCCCAGGTCGACCAGCTGAACAAACGGCTGGACCAGATCACCTCGCAGGATGCCGGCATCAAGGCCCAGATGTCCGCCATTGATGACCAGATCGCCCTTCTGCAGCCCGAAATCGACGGTCAGCAAGCCCTGCTCGACAAGGGCCTGACACAATCCTCCCGCATCATGGACCTCAAGCGCGAAGTGGCGCGACTGGCCGGCAACAAGGGAGAGTTGCAGTCCAATCTGGCCCAGGCCGAGGGCAAGGCCACCGAGACCCAGTTGCAGATCCTGCAAATGCAATCGGCCCGGCGCGAAGATGCCAACACCCAACTGCGCGACATGGGCGACAAGACCGTGGAACTGGCCGAACGCCGCCGCGCGCTGGCCGAACAGGTCAGCCGTCTTGACATCCGCGCCCCCGTCTCGGGCATTGTCCTGGGCCTGACCGTCACCACGCCGCAATCGGTGATCCGTCCCGCCGACCCGATCCTTTACATCATCCCGCAGGACCGCCCCCTGATCATCGTGGCGCAGATCCCGCCGATCCATGTCGACGAGGTGCATGTCGGCCAAGAGGTCCGCGTCAGCTTTTCGTCCTTCTCGGCCCGCACCACGCCGCAGCTGAATGGCAAGCTGACCACGATCTCTGCCGACGCCATCAGCGATCAGGCCACTCACCAAAGCTACTACCGGGCCGAAATCACCTTGGACGCCGGCGAAATCGCCAAGCTGAAGGATGACAAACTGGTGCCCGGCATGCCGGTTCAGGCCTATATCGGCACCGGGGACCGCACCCCGATGGCCTATCTGCTCAAGCCCTTCATGGACTATGCCAAGATGGCCATGCGCGAGAACTGAAACCGGTTTCAGACTGATCCAGAAGCCGGCTTTACCCTGACATGGCCTGCAGCTAGCCTGCAGGCCAGTTCGTCTGGAACACCCCGTGGGAGGAATCATGTCCGCTATCGAAACCCGTCTGGCCGCCCTCGGCGTCACCCTCCCCACAGCCCCCGCCCCAGCCGCCAATTACGTGCCCTTCGTGCAGGTCGGATCGCAGGTCTATATCTCGGGCCAGATCAGCCGTGACGCCGCGGGGGGCCTGATCACCGGCAAGCTCGGCGCTGACCTCACCGTCGCCCAAGGGGCCGAGGCCGCCAAGACCTGCGCCATAGCCCTGCTTGCCCAGTTGAAAGCCGCCTGTGGCGGTGACCTTGACCGTGCCCTGCGTGCCGTCAAACTGGTGGGTTTCGTGAACTCGACGGCGGATTTCGCCGACCAGCCCAAGGTGATCAACGGCGCCTCCGATTTTCTCGTCGCCGCGATGGGGGACGCCGGCCGCCACGCCCGCTCCGCCGTTTCCGCCGCAGCCCTGCCCCTGGGCGTCGCGGTCGAAATCGAAGCCATCTTCGAAGTGCGCTGATGCCGCCGCCCCTGATCCATTCGGTACCGCTGCCGCAGGTCTTCCTGCGCGCGCCCATCGCCCACCGCGCCCTGCACGACCGTGCGCGCCGCCGCATTGAAAACTCCGCCTCCGCCATCCGCGCCGCCCGCGCCGCCGGCTACGGGATCGAGATTGACCTGCAACTCTCCGCCGACGGCATCCCCATGGTCTTCCACGACGAAGACCTGGACCGCCTCACCGCCGAGGCGGGTCCGCTGAACGCCCGCACCGCCGCCGAACTGGCCCGCATCAAGCTGACCGACTCCGACGACACCATCCCCACCTTCGCCCAGGTCCTGTCGCTGATCGGCGGCGCGGTCCCCCTGCTGGTGGAGTTGAAGGACCAGACCCTGACCATGTCCGACACCGACGGACGCCTTGAACGCGCCACCGCCCACGCGCTGGAAGACTATTCCGGCCCGGTGGCGCTGATGTCCTTCAACCCGCATTCGATCCGCCAGATGTCGCGCATCGCTGGCCACCTGCCCCGCGGCCTGACCACCTCCGCCTATGGCGAGGATTGGGCCCCCTTGCCGCAAGCCACCCGCGACCGCTTGCGCGAAATCCCCGATTACGACCGCACCCTGTCCAGCTTCATCAGCCACGAAGCGTCGGACCTCGCCCGCCCCCGGGTGGCCGACCTGCACGCGCAAGGGGCGACGATCCTGTGTTGGACGATCCGCTCGCCCGAGGCCGAGGCCGAGGCCCGCAAGATCGCCCAGAACATCACCTTCGAGGGCTATGCCGCCGCGTTCCCCGCTTGACGCCAGCCCCCACCGCACCATCATCACCTGAAACGGAGGGGCGGATGACCTACGAGATTGCCCTGCTGGACGGAATGGCCGCGATCAGCGCCCGCGACTGGGACCGCCTCGCCAACCCCGAGGGCGGCGTGCCCGTCGACCCTTTCACAACCCACAGGTTCCTGTCGGCACTGGACCGCTCCCGCTCCACCGGGAAGGGCACCGGCTGGCAATCGCGCCCGCTGGTCCTGTACAGCGATGGCACCCCCGCCGCCGCCATGCCGCTTTATGTGAAGACCAACAGCCAGGGCGAATACATCTTCGATCACGGCTGGGCCGAGGCGCTGCAGAACGCCGGCGGCCAGTATTACCCCAAGCTGCAATCCGCCGTCCCCTTCACCCCCGCCACCGGACGCCGCTTTCTGGGCGACCCCGCCCTCGCCCCCCTGCTGCTCGACACCGCCATCGGCATCACCAAGGACAACGGCCTGTCCTCGCTCCACATCACCTTCTGCACCGGGGACGAGGTCGAAACGCTCCAAGGCCACAACGGCACGCTGCACCGCGTCACCCAGCAATTCCACTGGGAAAACAACGGCTACGCCAGTTTTGACGCCTTCTTGTCCGACCTCGCCTCGCGCAAGCGCAAGATGATCCGCAAGGAACGCGAGACCGCTCAAAGTCACGGCATGACAATTCGCCTGCTCACCGGCGATGACATCCAGCCCGAACACTGGGACGCGATGTGGACCTTCTACCAAGACACCGGCAGCCGCAAATGGGGCCAGCCCTACCTGACCCGCGCCTTCTTCCACGAAGTCCATGACACGATGCGCGCCGACGCCCTGCTGTGCCTTGCCTTTGACGGTACCCGCGCCGTGGCCGGGGCGCTGAACTTCATCGGCCGTGATACGCTTTATGGCCGCTACTGGGGTTGCATCGAAACCCACTCCTGCCTGCACTTCGAACTGTGCTATTATCAGGCCATCGACTGGGCCATCGCCCACGGCCTGCACCGGGTCGAGGCGGGGGCCCAGGGCGAACACAAACTTGCCCGCGGCTATCTGCCAACCCCGGTCCATTCGCTGCACTGGCTCGCCGATCCCGCCTTCCGCAAGGCCGTGGCGCATTACCTTAGCCGCGAACGCCGCGCCGTGGATGAAGAGATCGAGGTGCTCACCGCCTATGGCCCGTTCCGCAAGGGCTCCCAGGACGAGAAGGACTGACATGCTGACCCTCTACACCAACCCGATGTCCCGTGGCCGCATCGCCCGCTTCATGCTGGAGGAAGTGGGTCAACCCTATGACACCGTGGTCCTCGACTATGGCACCACCATGAAAGCCCCCGCCTATCTGGCGATCAACCCGATGGGCAAAGTCCCCGCCGTGGTCCATGACGGCAAGGTCCTCACCGAAGTCGCTGCCATCTGCACCTACCTGGCCGAGGCGTTTCCGCAAACCGGCCTGCTGCCCGCCGACAAGGCCACCTTCTACCGCTGGATGTTCTTCGGCGCCGGTCCCTTGGAACAGGCCGTGATCAACACCTCCCTGGGCTGGATCCCCGCGCCCGACAAACAGGGCCGCGTCGGCTACGGCAGCCTCGCCCGCGTGGTCGACACCCTGACCGCCCATCTGTCGCACGTCCCCTTTGTCTGCGGGGAAACCTTCTCGGCGGCTGATGTATATCTGGGCAGCCAGATCAACTGGGGCCTAAGTTCGGGCACGCTGCCCGCCAATGACACCCTGCGCGCCTACTGGGCACGCATCGCCACCCGCCCCGCGCTCGCCCGCGCCAACGCCGCCGATGACGCCCTGATGAAAGGCACCTGACATGGCCACGCTCCTCACCCAAGCCGAACGCGAAGCCGCCCTCCCCGCCCTCGGGGCCACCGGCTGGGGCGCTGTCCCCGACCGCGACGCCATCCGAAAGGTCTGGAAATTCAAAAGCTTCATCGAGGCTTGGGGCTTCATGTCCCGCGCCGCCCTGATCGCCGAGAAACTGAACCACCACCCCGAATGGTCCAACGTCTACAACGTGGTGGATGTGACCCTGTCCACCCACGACTGTCACGGCCTGTCCGCCCTCGACCTGACCCTGGCCGAAAAGATGGACAAACTGGCCCCCGAAGCCACGATCCAGCGTGACCATTCCCAGCCCATCACCTGCCTCTGCCAGGACCACGCGGGCAAGCCGCAATAGCCCCCGCCCCTCTTCGCCTTCTGCAAATATCCCACGGAGGGGTCCGGGGAGGTGTGAAACCTCCCCGGCGGCCAGCCAAGCCAACGGCCCTCAGATCGCTGCCAGCAGCGATTCACCGCCCGAAATGTCGCAAACGCCCGGGCTTTCCTCCAGATGCAGCACCTTGACCACGCCATCCACCGCCTGCAGCGCATAGCGCTTGGACCGCGGCGCGCCGCGCACGAAGCCCGCCGCGAAATCCAGCCCCAAAGCCTTGGTGAAGGACGCATCCGGGTCCGACGCCATCACGATGCCCGCCTTCGTGGCCCCCGTCGCCTCGCCCCAGGCCTTCATCACGAAGATATCGTTGACCGACACGCAGATCACCTCATCGACGCCCTTGGCCTTGAACTGCTCGAAGGTCCGGATGAACGACGGCACATGCGAGGTCGAGCAGACGCCGGTGTAAGCCCCCGGCAGACCGAAGATCACCACCGATTTGCCAGCCAGCCGCTCGGCCACGGCCACTTCGGCGCTCCCGCCCTCGCCCGCCAGCATCAGGCTGCCCGCCGGAATTGTCTCGCCCACTGAAATCGTCATTCTTGAACCCTCGCGCGTTGCGTTTCCTTGAAACCGGGATATAGGCTGGCCCCGGACAATCGACCAGTGGGGGAATGATGGCACATGTCGTGATCGTGGGCGCGGGTCAGGCCGGGGCCGCCGCCGCCGCCAAACTGCGCAGCCTTGGCTTTGACGGTGACATCACCCTGATCGGCGCCGAACCCAGCCCCCCCTACCAGCGCCCGCCCCTCTCCAAAGCCTATCTCCTGGGCGAGATGGAGGAAGAACGCCTCTGGCTCCGCTCCGCCGATTTCTATGCCGAGGCCCGCATCACCCTGAAACTCGGCACCAAAGTCACCGCCATCGACACGCTGGCGCAGACCGTCACCGCCGATGACGTGGCCATACCCTACACCGACCTGATCCTGACCACCGGCTCCACGCCGCGCCGCCTGCCCGCCGCAATCGGCGGCGAGCTGCAGGGCGTCTACACCGTGCGCACCCTCGCCGACGTTGACGCCATGCGCCCTGAATTCGTCGCGGGTCGCCGTCTGGTCATCATCGGTGGCGGCTACATCGGGCTGGAGGCGGCAGCGGTTGGCCGCAAACTCGGGCTTGAGGTCACCGTGATCGAGATGGCCCCCCGCATCCTGCAACGGGTCGCCGCCCCCGAAACCTCCACCTATTTCCGCACCCTGCATCAGGACCACGGCGCCACCATCCTGGAATCCACCGGCCTCGACCGCATCATCGGCGACAGCCATGTGATCGGCGTCCGCCTCAAGGACAGCCGCGAGTTGCCCGCCGATTTCGTCATCGTCGGCGTCGGCATCACCCCCAATTCCGCCGAAGCCGAGCTGGCGGGCATCACCCTGAACAACGGCATCGCCACCGATACCCAAGGCCGCACCTCGGCCCCGCATGTCTGGGCGGCCGGTGACTGCGCCTCCTTCCCGCTGCACGGCGCGCAGATGCGCATCGAATCTGTCGGCAATGCCATCGACCAGGCGGAACTCGTGGCCGAAAACATCCTCGGCGCCGGGCGCGACTACGTCCCCGCCCCATGGTTCTGGTCCGACCAATACGACTGCAAGCTGCAGATCGCCGGTCTCAACATCGGCTACGACACGATCGTGACCCGTGGGCCCGAGGGCGAGGCCGTCTCCTTCTGGTACTACAAGGGCGACCAGCTTCTGGCGGTGGACGCCATGAACGACAGCCGCGCCTATATGGTCGGCAAACGCTTGATCGAATCCGGCCGCTCCCCCGCGCCAGAGGTCATCGCCGACCTCGCCACCAACATGAAGGCCTTGCTCAAGGCATGACAACCGCCGCCGCCCGCCGGCAAAGCCCGCTGCGCTCGCCCCCACGGGCAACCCGCAGGGCCGTCTCGGGCGGCTCCCTCTGCGGGCAGGTCAGATCGCCGGATGACCAAACGCCCTCCGGCAGGGGCGAAGGTCCGCTGACGCCCCCCCTGCCGACGCACCCGCAGATCCCGCGGCCAAGCGCCAGAAAAGATGAACCGGCGTCAAAGGCGCAGGCCCCCGCCGACAACCACCACCATAGGCCCCCCTGCCCGCGGCCAAATGGCACGACAGCCCCAAGGCTCACCGCCAGACACGAACACGCCCCGCGCGCTCACGCCACACCCGGCCCGCACACGCGCCCACTGCCAACACGCACCACATCCCCAGCGTCCGCCGCCGCCAGACACGGACACGCCCCGCGCGCTCACGCCACACCCGGCCCGAACACGCGCCCGCTGCCAACACGCACCGCGTC
>NZ_CBBQHX010000057.1:0-18923 GCF_964946895.1 Stagnihabitans sp.
AGGCCCCAGAGCGCCAAGGCTGTCGCCACGGTATCAGTCAATTGCAGGGCCGAGGTCGGTCAGGATGGCGTCCAGCGTGTGCAGCATCTGGTCGGCATCGGCGATGGAGAAGGGCATCGGCGGGCGGATCTTCAGCGTGTTGTAGTGGATGCCCAGCTTGTTCATCAGGATGCCGCGCTGGCGCATTTCATTGGCGATGCGGGTGGTGAATTTGAGGGCCGGGGTCTTTGTCACACGGTCGGTGACCATCTCGGCCCCGAAGAACAGGCCATAGCCGCGGATATCGCCGATGCATTCATGGCGCAGGGCCAGCTTGGCGAGACCCTCTTTGGCATAGCCGCCGACGGTGCGGGCGTTTTCCTGCAGGGCCTCGTCGCGGAGCACGTCCAGCACGGCCATCGCTGCGGCGCAGGATACCGGATTGCCGCCGAAGGTGTTGAAATAGCGGAAGCCTTGGCGGAAGGCGGTCATGATCTCTATCGAGGTGACGACGCCGGCGATGGGGTGGCCGTTGCCCATTGGCTTGCCCATGGTGACGATATCCGGAGTCACACCGATGCGCTGGTGGCCCCAGAAAGCCTCGCCATTTCGGGCGAAGCCGGGTTGCACCTCGTCGGCGATGAACAGGCCGCCGGCTTTGCGCACGACCTCGGCGGTGGGGGTGAGCCAGCCTTTGTCGAGCATCGGGAAGCCTTCGTTCAGGAAGGCGGGGCAGAGGATGATGCCGGCGAAGCCGTGGCCGGAGGCGTTTAGGTCGTCGATGGCCTCGGCCACCTTGGCAGCGAAGGCTTGCGCGTGGGGCAGGCCGGCCTCGCCACCGAGGGGGCGATAGCTGTCCGGTGCGGGGACATGGCGGATGTGGCTCCCGTCTCCGGTCGCCGGAATGTTGGTGCGTGACAGGTGCGCCACGGCGGTGGTGTTGCCGTGATAGGTGTGGTCGGTGGCGATGATGCCGCGCTTGCCCGTCACCGCCTCGGCCATGCGCAGGGCCACGTCGTTCGCCTCGGACCCGCTGCAGGTCAAGAGGACGGTTTTCAACGGGGCAGCGAAGGTTTCGGTCAGGCGCTCGGCATAGTCGAGGATGCCTTCGTGCAGATAGCGGGTGTGGGTGTTGAGTTGGCTCGCCTGACGGCAGATCGCCTCCACCACGCGGGGGTGGCAGTGGCCGACATGGGGGACGTTGTTGTAACAGTCGAGATATTCGCGGCCATCGGCATCCCACACGCGGGTGCCAAGGCCGCGGACCAGATGGACGGGGTCTTCGTAGAAGGTCTGGACATTGGGGCCGAGCAGCCTTGCCCGGCGGGCGAGGAGGTCGGCGGTCGTCACAGGGCGATCCATGCGGTCTTGAGGTCGGTGTATTTGTCCAAGGCGTGAAGCGACTTGTCGTGGCCGTTGCCGGATTGCCGCACGCCGCCCATCGGCACGGTGCCATCGGTGCCGCCATAGGTGTTGACATGCACGACCCCGGCCCGGATGCCCCGGACCATCCGGTGCGCGCGGGAGAGGTTGGCGGTCCAGACGCCAGAGGCGAGGCCGTAGTCGGTGGCGTTGGCGAGGGTCAGCGCCTCGGCTTCAGTGGTGAAGGGGGTGACGGACAGGACGGGGCCGAAGACCTCTTCGCGGAACAGGCGGTCGGTGGGGCGGACGCCGGAGATAATGGTGGGTTCCATGTACCAGCCGCCGGTTTCTACTCTTGCGCGGGAGCCGCCGGTCAGGATGTGGTTGCCCTCGGCGCGGGCCGAGTCAATGAAGCCGAGGTTGCGGGAGAGTTGCTGGGGCGAGTTGACGGCGCCGATCTGGGTTGCCAGCGACAGCGGGTTGCCGAGCGTCATGCCTTGGGTGGCTTTCGTCAACGCCTCCAGAAAGGCGTCGGCAACAGAAGCCTCAACCAGCAGCCGCGATCCTGCAACGCAGACTTGGCCGGAATTGCGGAAGATGCCGTTGGCGGCGGCTTTGGCTGCGGCGGCAAGGTCGGGCGCGTCGGCGAAGATGATGTTGGGGCTTTTGCCGCCGAGTTCCAGGTAGACCCGCTTCAGGTTGGACCGGGCAGCATATTCCAGCAGGCGACGACCCGTCATGCCGGAGCCGGTGAAGACCAGCACATCGACATCCATCGACAAGCCAAGGGCCTCGCCCGTGGTGCGGCCGGGGCCGGTGACCACGTTGAGAACGCCGGGCGGCAGGCCCGCTTCCAGCGCCAGTTCGGCAAGGCGCAGGAGGGTGAGGGAGGCGGTCTCGGCCGGTTTCAGCACGACTGAATTGCCGGCGGCCAGGGCTGGGGCCAGCTTCCACGCGCCGATCATCAGGGGGAAGTTCCACGGCACGATGGCGGCGACGACGCCAACCGGCTCGCGGTGGATCAGGGCGAGGACGTTCTGTGCAGTGGGGGCGATCTCGCCGTAGACCTTGTCGATCGCCTCGGCATACCAGCGGAAGGTTTGCGCGGCGGAACCGGGCTCGGCCTTCAGGGCCATGCTGATTTCGGTGCCATTGTCGCGGACACCCAGCACCGCCAGTTCCAGCGCGTGCTTGTCGATCAGGTCGGCCAGCTTCATCAGCACGGCCTTGCGCTGGGCCGTAGAGGTGCGCGACCAGCGGCCATCCTCGAACGCCTGCCGGGCGGCGGCGGTGGCGCGGGCAACATCGGCGGCGCTGGCGCTTTCCACCGTGGTCAGCAGGGAGCCGTCGATGGGGGAGTTGACTTGCAACGGCTCGTCCTCCCCCTTCTCCCACTTGCCGTCGATCAGCAGGCGACCGGGGGGCACGGGCAGGGCGGCAAGGCGGTCGATCTGGTCTTGGGTCATGGGTTCCTCGGGGTTGGCCCCTCCCCGAAGGGAGGGGCGGAGTTTCAGCGGCCTTGGCCCATCGCAGCAAAGCGCGCCGGGTCGCGGCGGGCGAGGTTGCCTGCCATTAGGTAGCCGATGATGCCGAACAGCGGCACCAGCGAGGGCAGGGCCACCGCAAGCACGCCTTCCGAGCCGGTCAGCGCGCCGAAGTCCATGAAGATTTTCACGAACAGGGCAGCCATGACAAGACCGGTGATCAGGGGCCAGATCTTGGTGGACCACATCCCTTCGCCCAAAGCATCGCGGGAGAAGAAGGCGATGACCGAGAACGAGGTCAGCGCCATCAGGCCAAGCACGCCGAGGGTGCCCATCTGCGTCAGCCAGACGAACAGGTTGACCACCGGGTCGAGGCCCAAGGCGGCAAACAGGCCGACCACGACCACCGCGATCACGGTCTGGATGACCGAGCCGATATGCGGGCTTTGGTGCTTGGCATGGGTCTGGCCCACGCTATCGGGCAGGATGCCCTCGCGCCCCGCGACGAACTTGTAGCGCGCCACGGCGTTGTGGAAGGCCAGGACGGCGGCGAAGAGCGAAGTCATGAACAGGACGCCCATCACGGTGGTCAGCGCATGGCCGATATAGGTCTCCCCAAGCATGAAGAGGAAGCCTGACGGGTCCATGCCCTGCAGCGTCGGCATCAGTTGGTCAACGCCGATCCCCATGACCATCAGCCATGCGGTGACGGTGTAGAAGATGCCGATCGCCAGAACCGAGACATAGGTGGCTTTCGGCACGGTGACCGAGGGGTTCTTGGCCTCTTCGGAATAGATCGTCGTGGCTTCAAAGCCGATGAAACCGGCAAAGCAGAACAGGATGCCGATGGAGGGGGTGCCCGAGGTGATCTGGCTCCAGGTGAACGGCTGCAGGTTGAGGCCAGCGGCACCGCCTTTGACGGCGATGGTGATGTCCAAGAGGATGATGATGGCGAATTCCAGCAGCACCAGCCCCATGAGCACCTTGGCCGACAGATCCACCTGGCGGTAGCCAAGGACGGCTACGATGGCGATGGCGATGAAGCTCCATGCGTACCACGGCAGGTTCAGACCCCAGCCGCCGAAAGTGCCAGAGGCGACCGCGCCCAGCAGGCCCAGAAGGCCGACCTGCATGGCGTTGTAAGACAGGATGGCGATCAGCGCGGCACCGCCGCCGACGCGGCCGCCAAGGCCCTGTGCCGCAAAGGCGTAAAACGCCCCGGCGTTCTTCACATGGCGCGACATCGCCACATAGCCCACCGAGAACGCCACAAGGATCAGCGTCACGATCAGGAAGCTGCCCGCGATCCCCGCGCCATTGCCAAACAGCATCGAGGGCGGAATTCCGCCGCCTGCCCCGGTCAGCGGCGCCGCTGCCGAGACCACGAGAAAGGTGATCGCCCCTACCCCGAGAGAGTTCTTGCGCAGTTGATTGGTGTCGTCAGCCATGCTGCGCACCCCTACGAATTCCGACGCGTGTCATACCTCTGTCCCTTCCTGTCGCTTGATGGCTTGCAAGCGTTGGTCGCCTGCTGAGTGGTTTATTATTCGAACCGATGGTTCGAAAATAGATTGACAGGCTATCCGGCTTTCTGTCAACTGATTTGGCGAAGGGCGGGGCGCCATGTCGTGCTGTCTTGCGGCCCCCGGAACAAGGTCTTATGGGAACCACCTCGAAGGCGCTGTCTTTACTCGATTATTTTGACCGCACCCATCCGGTGATCGGCCTGTCCGACCTTGCCCGCATGACCGGGATCAACAAGGCCACCTGCTTTCGGCTGATGTCAGAACTGGTCGAACATGGGCTGGCTGAGCAGATCGCCGAATCACGCGAATACCGGATTGGCCCTGCCGTGTTGCGTCTGGCAGCACTGCGCGAGGCGGCGGTGCCGCTGCGCGACCTTGCCATGCCCATCCTGCAGCGTCTGGCGCAAACCTGCGGCGAAACGGCCCATATGTCGCACCTTGTCGGCGGCAAGCTGGCCACGCTCGCCTATGCCTATTCCGCCGCCCACGCCATGAAGGTGATGATGGAGGATGCCGAGGTGCTGCCCTTCCATGCCACCTCTTCGGGCTATGCCGTCCTGGCCTTCATGGCGCCTCAGTTGGCCGAAGCGATCTTGTCCAACCCCCTGATCGCGGTCACCTCTGCGACGCCGCAGCGCACCGCAGAAGTCCGCGCCCGCATGGCAGAAGTCCAGCGCGAGGGCTTGGCCCGCACCGCTGACACGTTCGAATCCGGCGTCGCCAGCCTTGCCCTGCCGCTGTTTGATGCCCGCGGCACGGTGTTGGGGGCCATCGCCGTGGCCGCACCGGTCACGCGGCTGGTGCCGGCATCCTCGGCCAAGACCCTCAGCGCCCTGATTGCCGCCGCGCGTGAGGCGATGGCAGCCTGGGGTGGACAGATCCCATCCGAACTCGACGCGCTGTGGCGCAGAACCCAAGAGGCAAATTCATGAAGGACGACAATTACATCAAGGCCAACAACGCGCGCAGCCTGTGGCACCCGATGACCGCGCCGTCCGACAGCCTGAAGAACCCGCCCGCGATCATTGTCGGCGGGGCGGGCACAAGGATCACGGACATTGACGGGCACGAGGTTGTCGATGGCGTGGGGGGCCTGTGGAACGTCAACCTCGGCTACTCCTGCCAGCCGATCAAGGACGCCATCGCCGCCCAGCTGGACCGTCTGCCCTATTATTCCATCTTCCGCGGCACCTCGAACGACGCGGTGATCGAGCTGTCCGAAGAGCTGCGCAAGTTCTTCGAACCCGATGGCCTGACGCGGGCCTTCTACACCTCGGGCGGCAGTGACAGCGTGGAAACCGCCCTGCGCCTGTCGCGGCAGTACCACAAGATCAAGGGCGAACCGGCCCGCACCAAGTTCCTGTCCCTGAAGAAAGGCTACCACGGCACCCATTTCGGCGGCGCTTCGGTGAACGGCAACGCCAACTTCCGCACGGCTTATGAACCGCTGCTGCCCGGCTGTTTCCACATCCCCGCCCCCTATCCCTATCGCAACCCCTTCAACGAAACCGACCCCGAGCGGCTGGCCCAACTGTGCCTGCAAGCGCTGGAGGATGAGATTGCCTTCCAGGGCGCGGGCACCATCGCCGCCTTCATCATGGAGCCGATCCTTGGCGCGGGCGGTGTCATCCCGCCGCATTCCAGCTTCATGCCGGGCGTCGCGGCCATCTGCCGCAAGAACGGCATCCTGTTGATCGCGGATGAGGTCATCACCGCCTTCGGCCGCACCGGAGCCTGGACCGGCAGTCGGCTTTGGGGCGTGAAGCCCGATTTCGCCTGCACGGCCAAGGCCATCACCAACGCCTATTTCCCCTTCGGTGCGGTGATGATCGCGGAAGGCGTGGCAGAGGTGTTTGAAAGCGACGAATCCGGCAAGGCCGCCATTGGCCACGGCTACACCTATTCCGGCCATCCGGTGGGGGCGGCGGCAGCCCTTGCCTGCCTGGCCGAAACCCAACGCCTGAACGTCAAGGACAATGCGGCCGCCCGGGGGGCGCAGATGCATGCCGGGCTCTTGGCCCTGAAGGACAAGCACGAGGTGGTGGGCGATGTACGCGGTGGTCATGGTCTGATGCATGCCGTCGAGCTTGTCGCCGACCGCGCCTCCAAGAAGCCTGCCGACAAGGCGGTTCCCGGCAAGGTGCAGGCGGCCGCCTACAAGGCTGGCGCGATGATCCGGGTATCCGGCAACAACATCATCCTTTCGCCGCCGCTGATCCTGTCGGAAGATGACGTCTCCACGATCCTGACGGCCATCGATGCCGGTCTGTCGGTAGTATGAGCGATTACGTCGCCCTTCTGGGCACCAAGGGCGGGCCCGCCATTCGAAAGGGCTCGCCGATGCCAACCTCGTCCTTGCTTAGGCTGTCGGGGCAGATGATCGTGGTGGACTGCGGCTTGGGCGTAACCCGGGGGCTGACCGATCAGGGCTTTGCCCTGAAGGATCTTGCGACCATCATCATCACGCATCTGCATTCCGACCACTATCTGGAACTGGGGCCCTTGCTGCACACCGCCTGGACCGCAGGTCTGCAAACGCCGGTGCAGGTCTTTGGCCCAACCGGGCTGACGCGTTACTGGCAAGGCTTCCTCGCGTCGATGGAGGAGGACATCGCCACCCGGATCGAGGATGAGGGGCGTCCAGACCTTGCGGCGCTGATCACCCTGCATCCGCTGCGGGCGGGCGATCGGGTGACGCTGGGGCCTGTCACGCTGGACACGCTGCAAAGCCTGCACCCGCCGCTGCTGGAAAGCCTGTCGCTGCGGTTCACGACCGCGCACAAAACGGTGGTCTTTTCCGGTGACACCGCCCCCAACCCCGCACTGGCCCCCTTTGCCAAAGGGGCAGACCTTCTGATCCACGAGGCCATGCTGGATGAGGCGCTGGTGCCCCTGCTGGCCCGCATCGGCAACGGGGATGGTCGGCTTATGCGCCATTGGCGGCGGTCGCACACCGTGGCCGGTGATGCCGCCCAGACCGCGACCGAGGCGGGCGTCAAGGCGCTGGCGCTGCACCACCTGATCCCGTCTGATGATCCGGATTATGACGAACGGGATTGGCGGCAGGCGGTGGCCCCCTACTTCAGTGGGACGCTTTACGTGGGCAGGGACGGCCTGAAGATCCCGGTCTAGACCTTGCCGGGTCAGCCTCAACGGCGGAAGGTGTTGGAGGCCAGCATCTTGCCTTCCGGTGCGGCACCTGGCTTGGGGTTCGCCTTGGGCCGGGGCGGCTTGATCCTTCGGGCCTGCCATGAAGACAACCCGCCCCAGCTGGCACCCGGCGAGCGCGGTTTGCTTGAGTTGGCTCAGGCCTTGTGGCACGCCTCTCCCATGACCGACGACCTGCCAGACGACGGCCTTGCCCCGCGCACGCGTGAAGTGGGGATCAGCCGCTTTAGCCCGACGCTCAACCGCGACGGCGTCAACGCACAGCCATCTTGGGCGATCCGGATGCCCGGGCAGGCGCGCTGGATGCTGGCCTCTGCCGTGGCCAAGCGTGACACTGTCCCAGCCTTCTCGCTGACGCGCCGGATCAAGGCCCTGAGCGGGTGCAGCCATTTTGCAAAGGTCCCCGACGCCGGTGAACGCCGCCCCCTCATGCTGGCCAAAGTCCGGGGGCCCGCACTTTTCAGCCCCGGCTCCGCCCGCATCCGTACCGAACCGAACGCCCCCATCTGCAAGCGCGCGGCGGACACCCTGTCGCACCTGAAAGCCTGAGATGGCAAGCCTCACCCAGACCTCACGCAGCACCGCCTCCGATCTGAACCCCGTGGTGGCACTGGTTCTGGGCGCGGCCGTCTGGCCCGGCGGCATCGCCTCGCCCACCCTGAAACGCCGGGCGCTGCGGGGGGCTGAGCTGATGCTGACCGGTGCGGCTGACGCGATCATCGCCTGCGGTGGGCTTGGCCGTCATGCCCCATCCGAAGCCCAGGTGATCCGCGACATTTGCCTTGCGGCTGGCGTCCCCGCCGACCGCATCCATCTTGAAGACCGTTCCACCAGCACCGAAGAGAACATTCGCTTCGCCCTGCCAATCCTGCGCGCGTTGGAGGCCAGCCGGGTTGTTCTGGTGACAGATCGTTACCACGCGCCACGTGCCCTGCTGATGGCCCGACGGTTCAAGCTGAACGCCACCGCCAGTCCCACGACCCTGGCAGGCACCACGCGGCGCCGCAGAGTTCGAGCCATTGTGCGCGAGGGATTCGCGCTGGCCAAGTTCTTCGTTTCCGGCCTGCTGCGCCGTTAGTGCCATGCCGTAACGTCGACACAATCGCCGCATCTGGCACGGCGAATGATCCTGATGCAAACGGTCCCGCTGCCCTGCACGACAGCGCGGTGCCGCCAGGCCATGGCATAGGCCTCATCGCCGCCCGGTTGTTGACGCCAAAGAAAATGCCGGGGCCACCCCATGACCGCAAGGCGTGTTCGGACCGGGCAAGTCCATTCAACCCGTGGATCACCTTGCCACTGCTGTCGCCGCAGTCCGCGGCATGACGCAAGCGGCAGGCGCGGGGCCTTGGCCGCGCCCGTTCAGCGCAGCACTTGCCGCAACTCGGCCTGCACCTGCAGCAGGGCGGGCAAATAGCGGTGAGGCAGGGTGGCGGCATCTTCGCCCCTGACCGGCAGCCCCAGATTGAGCGCCGCCACCACCGCCCCCCGTGCGTTCAAAACCGGCACGGCGATGGAGCGCAGGCCCAGCTCCACCTCTTCATCATTGACCGAAAACCCCTGCGCCCTGACCTGCGCAATCCGCGCCATCACCGCCTCAGATTCGGTCACGGTCCGCGCCGTCCGCGCCAGCAAAGGCCGCCGCACCAGCCGCCGCAGCGCCTCCTCCGGCGCCAAGGCCGCCAGCAACACCCGCCCCATCGAGGTGCAAAACGCCGGCAGGCGCGACCCCGGCATCAAGGCAATCGACATCACCTTGCGTTGCGCCGCGCGGGCCACATAGACGATCTCATCCTCATCCAGAATGGAAACCGAGGAGCTTTCCCCCAGCGCCTCCGACAACCGCTCCAGAAACGGCTGGACCATCTGCGGCAGGGGCATGGTCGCAAGGCAAGCCGTCCCCAACCGCAAGACCCGGGGCGTCAGGGTGAAGAACTTGCCGTCATAGTCGGCATAACCCTGTTGCGCCAAGGTCAGCAGGCAGCGACGTGCCGTGGCCCTGTCCAGCCCCGAAGCCGCCGAAACTTCGGCAATCGACTGCCGGGGCCGCTCTGCCGTGAAGGTCTCGATCACCGCCAGCCCCTTGGCGAGGCCGGACATCGTATCGCGTTCGCTGATCATGGCTGCCTTTGTGCGATATGGTAACAAAGTTCATATACCGCACAAACGCACTGGACGCAAACCCATGGCAGGCCTAACCCTGCCGCCAAAGGAGACTCCCATGGACAAGACCATTCCCACCTTGGCCGAGGCGGTTGCCGGGATCGGCGACGGGGCCTCGGTCATGATCGGCGGCTTCGGCGGCTCTGGCGCGCCCATCGAGCTGATCCACGCCCTGATCGACCGCTTCGTCGCCACCGGCCATCCCAAGGACCTGACCGTCATCAACAACAACGCGGGCAACGGCCACGTCGGCCTTGCCGCCTTGATCGAACAGGGCATGGTCAAGAAGCTGATCTGCTCTTTCCCCCGTTCTGCCGATCCGGTGGTCTTCACCGAGATGTACCTGGCTGGCAAGATCGAGCTGGAACTCGTCCCGCAAGGCACCCTGGCCGAGCGTATTCGCGCCGGCGGTGCTGGCATCCCCGCCTTCTACACCCCCACCGCCTATGGCACTGATCTTGCCAAGGGCAAGAAGATCGAGGAATTCGACGGCAGGCCCTATGTACAGGAACGCTGGCTGAAGGCGGATTTCGCCCTGATCAAGGCCCACATCGGCGACACCCACGGCAACCTGACCTACCGCGCCGCCGCCCGCAATTTCAACCCGCTGATGGCCACCGCCGCCAAGGTGACCATCGTTCAGGTCTCGCAGCTCGCAGCCCCCGGCAGCATCGACCCCGAGACCGTCATCACCCCCGGCATCTTCGTGCAAGCCGTGGTTCAGGTGCCCCATCCCCAGCAAGAAGAAGTCCTCAACCGGGCGAAAGCGGTATACCCATGAGCAAACTTTCCAACGCCCAGATCGCTTGGCGTGCCGCGCAGGACATCGAGGACGGCGCCTATGTCAACCTCGGCATCGGCTTCCCCGAAATGGTGGCGCAGTACCAACCCCCCGGTCGTCAAGCCATATTCCATACCGAAAACGGCATCCTCGACTTCGGTCCTTCTCCCGCGCCCGGTTCTGAAGACTGGGACCTGATCAACGCCGGCAAGAAGGCCGTCACCCTCAACCCCGGCGCTGCCTTCTTCCACCACGCCGACAGCTTCGCCATGGTGCGCGGCGGGCATCTGGATGTGGCGATCCTCGGTGCCTACCAGGTCGCGCAAAACGGCGACCTTGCGAACTGGAGCGTCGGCTCCAAAGGTGTTCCGGCAGTCGGTGGGGCCATGGACCTCGTCCACGGTGCCAAGCGCGTCGCGGTGATCACCGAACACGTCACCAAGGACGGCAAGCCCAAGCTTCTGTCCGCCTGCACCCTGCCGCTGACCGGCGTCGGCTGCGTCACCCGCATCTACACCAGCCTCGCCGTGATCGACATCGTGGACGGCCACTTCGTCTTGCGCGAAAAGCTGCCCTCGCTCACGCTGGAAGACCTGCAAGCCCAGACCGGCGCGCCCCTTCACCTTGACGGCCCGGTGCAAGACCTGACCGTACCGGAGCTTTAAATGACCGACGTCTTCATCTGCGACTATATCCGCACCCCCATCGGCCGCTTCGGCGGCGCCCTCTCCTCGGTCCGCGCCGACGACCTCGGCGCCATCCCCCTGCGCGCCCTGATCGCCCGCAACCCAAGCGTCGATTGGGAGGCCATCGACGACGTCATCTTCGGCTGCGCCAATCAGGCCGGAGAGGACAACCGTAACGTCGCCCGCATGTCCGCCCTGCTGGCCGGCCTGCCGGTCAGCGTCACCGGAACCACCGTCAACCGCCTCTGCGGCTCCGGCATGGACGCCGTCCTGATCGCCGCCCGCCAGATCAAATCCGGCGAGGCCAGCCTGATGATCGCCGGCGGCGTTGAATCCATGTCCCGCGCCCCCTTCGTCATGCCGAAAGCCGACACCGCCTTCTCCCGCAATGCCGAGATCTACGACACCACCATCGGCTGGCGCTTCGTCAACCCCTTGATGAAGCAGCAATACGGCGTCGATTCCATGCCCGAAACCGGCGAGAACGTCGCGGAAGACTTCCACATCTCCCGCGAAGATCAGGACGCCTTCGCTCTGCGCTCCCAAGCCAAAGCCTCAGCCGCCCAAGCCAATGGCCGCTTCGCGCGCGAAATCACCCCCGTCACCATCCCGCAGCGCAAGGGCGACGCCCTCGTCATCGACAAGGACGAACACCCCCGCGCCACCACCATGGAAGCCTTGGCCAAACTCGGCACCCCGTTCCGCAAGGGCGGCAGCGTTACGGCGGGCAACGCGTCAGGCGTCAATGACGGTGCCGCCGCCCTGATCCTCGCCAATGCAGAGGCGATCACGAAATACAACCTCCGCCCCATCGCCCGCATCCTCGGCGGCGCCACGGCTGGTGTCCCCCCGCGCATCATGGGCATCGGCCCCGCCCCGGCCTCCCAGAAACTGATGCAGCGCCTCAATCTCACCCCGGCCGACTTTGCCGTCTTCGAACTGAACGAGGCCTTCGCCTCCCAAGGCCTCGCCACGCTCCGCCAACTGGGCATCGCCGATGACGACAACCGCGTGAACCCCAACGGAGGTGCCATCGCCTTGGGCCACCCCCTCGGCATGTCCGGCGCGCGCATCACCGGCACGGCGGCGCTGCAGCTGACCTCAGGCCAGCGCTCGCTCTCGACCATGTGCATCGGCGTGGGGCAGGGGATCGCCATCGCCCTGCAAGCGGTCTGATCAAGACAGGATGGGGAATTTGGCCGTCTAGCCCTTCCTCACCACCCAATCCAGGGCACGCGTCGGCAACAGCCGGCGTGCGATCCCGGCCAGCCAGGTCGGCACCGTCACATAATATCGCGCCCGCGGTCGTGCGCTCTCCACCGCATGGATCAGGGCCTTCGTCACCGCCGCAGGCTCCAGCTGAAACCGGTCCTTCTTGTTCGAGGTATCGTAAAGCCGCTCGCGGAACCGTACATAATCCGCCGCCCGGGCTGAATTCTGCCAATCAAACCACCGCTCGAAATGCTTCTGAGCGTTCACCCTGATCTTCGTCCCGATCGGCCCCGGCTCGATCAGCACCACGTCGATGCCCGTGCCCCGCATCTCCAGCCGCAGCACGTCGCTCAGGCCCTCCATCGCGAACTTGGTCGCCACATAAGCACCGCGCCACTCCGCCCCAACGATCCCCAAGACGGAGGAGCAATTCACGATGCGACCCGAACCTTGGGCCCGCATCATCGGCAGCACCCGCCGCGTCAGGTCGTGATAGCCAAACAGGTTCACCTCGAAGATCGCCCGCAAAGCCCCCCTCGGCAAATCCTCCACCAGCCCAGGACAGGCAAAGGCGCCATTGTTGAACAAGGCATCCAGCCGCCCGGCCCGCGCCTCAACCTCCGCCACCGCCGAGGCAATCGAGCCTTCATCGGCATAATCCAGCGGAAAGCTCTCCAACCCCTCACCGATCAACCGCTCGCAGTCCTCCACCGCACGGCAGGTGGCAAATACCCGCCAGCCCCGGGCCTTCAGGCCATGGGCCGCGTCGTAGCCGATGCCACTGGAGCATCCGGTGATCAAGATCGTGCGCATCGTCTGCCCTTTGTCCTTTGGCGCAGACTTAGCAGAAGTCCCGGCCCAGCCAAGCTATTCCCGCAGCAAGGTGCTGGCCACCCAGCCCTCGCCGCGCCCGTCGACCCGGATCCGTGTCCAGCCCGGTGCGGTGGTCTGGTCGATCACCATCACCACATCCCCGGCACTCAGATCCCCGATCACGCTGAACTCTGCTCCGGGCCCCCCGCGCACCGAGGCGCCGCCCGGCACATGCATCAGCTTGATCCCGGCCAGTTGCGGTTCGGGCGGCGGAGGCGCGGGTGGGGCAGGGGGCTCGCGCAGCGTCAATCCCGCCTGCATCACGGGCTGCGCCGGAATGAAGACGGGCCGCGTCACCGGTTGTGTCACCGCCGGTTGCAGTTCCCCGGCTTGCGGCGGGTGGATGAACTGCCCGTGATCCGCCCCCAGAAACCACAGGGACATGAACAAGAAGGCAGCCAAAACAGCCAGAAGTCGAATCATGATGGCACCCAGGGCCCGGACATGTCCGAAGTTACCACAGCCTGCGCACCCCCAGACTAACACAGCCGCCCCACCGCCTTGCGTGAAATCACACTGGACCCCTTGGCCCCGCCGCACTACAGAAAGCGCCATGTCTGATACGCCCGACGATCTTCCCGACGCGGCCCCCGAGCCGATCCTGCGCAGCGAGCCCTTGGCCCGCGCGATTGGCGAGCGGTATCTGACCTACGCCCTCTCGACCATCATGCACCGCGCGCTGCCAGATGCCCGCGACGGGTTGAAACCCGTCCACCGCCGCATCCTTTATGCGATGCGGGAACTGCGCCTGTCCTCCACCGGCGGCTTCCGCAAATCGGCCAAGATTTCCGGCGACGTGATGGGCAACTACCACCCGCATGGCGACGCCGCGATCTATGACGCGATGGCGCGTCTGGCGCAGGATTTCAACGTCCGCTACCCCTTGGTCGATGGCCAGGGCAACTTCGGCAACATCGACGGCGACAACCCCGCCGCCGCCCGCTACACCGAAGCCCGCCTGACCGCCGTGGCCGAGGCCCTGATGGAGGGGCTGGCCGAAAACGCCGTCGACTACCGCCCGAACTACGACGGCACGCTGGAAGAGCCGGTGGTGATGCCCGCCGCCTTCCCGAACCTGCTGGCGAACGGCTCCTCCGGCATCGCCGTTGGCATGGCGACCAACATTCCGCCGCATAACCTTGATGAACTGATCCTCGGCTGCCACGCCCTGCTGCGTGACCCTGACACCACCGATGACCAGCTTGTCACCCTGATCCCCGGCCCTGACTTCCCGACCGGCGGCATCATCGTCGAAGACCGCGCCACCATCCTTGACAGCTACCGCACCGGACGGGGCAGCTTCCGCACCCGCGCCCGCTGGCAGATCGAAGACCTCGGCCGCGGCATGTGGCAGATCGTCGTCACCGAAATCCCCTATCAGGTCGCCAAATCCAAGCTGATCGAACGTCTCGCTGAACTGGTGAACCTGAAAAAGGTCCCCCTTCTGGCCGATGTCCGCGACGAATCCGCCGATGACATCCGCATCATTCTGGAACCCCGTTCTCGCACGGTTGAACCTGATCAGCTGATGGCCGCCCTGTTCCGCAACTCGGAACTGGAAAGCCGCTTCAGCCTCAACATGAACGTGCTGATCGACGGCAAGGTGCCGAAGGTCTGTTCCTTGAAAGAGGTCCTGCGCGCTTTCCTCGACCACCGCCGCGATGTCCTGAAGCGCCGCAGCCAGCACCGGGTCGACAAGATCGACGCGCGCTTGGAAATTCTCGAAGGCTTCCTGATCACCTTCCTGAACCTCGACCGCGTCATCGACATCATCCGTTACGATGACGACCCCAAGCGGGCGTTGATGGCCGAGAATTGGTCAAAGAAGCACAAGCGCGCCAATTCGGAAAAAGACTATGTCCCGCCCGCCGAGGGCAAGGGCCAGTTGAACGAAGTGCAGGCCGAGGCCATCCTCAACATGCGCCTGCGCTCCTTGCGGCGTCTGGAAGAGATGGAACTGATTGCCGAGCGTGACGCCTTGGTGAAGGAACGTGCTGACCTTGCCGCGCTTTTGGCTTCCGATCAGGCGCAATGGCAGCGCATCGGCGCCGAGCTGGAAGAGGTCCGCAAGGCCTTCGGCAAGGAAACCAAACTCGGCGCCCGTCGCACCACGTTTGCCGTCGCCGGGGAAACCGTCGAGGTCACCGCCGAATCCATGATCGAACGCGAACCGATCACGGTGATCTGTTCCCAGATGGGCTGGATCCGGGCGCTGAAAGGCCATGTTGACCTGACCGTCGAACAGAAGTTCAAGGACGGTGATGGCGCCCGCTTTGCCTTCCATGCCGAAACCACCGACAAGATCCTGATCATCGCCGCCAATGGCCGCTTTTATACCTTGCTTGGCGTCAATTTGCCCGGTGGCCGTGGGATGGGCGAACCGGTGCGCCTGATGGTTGATCTGCCCAACGACACCGCCATCATGGACCTGATGATCTTCCGTCCGGGTGAAAAACTGCTGCTGGCCTCCAGCGCGGGCGATGGCTTCGTGGTCAACTCGGACGAGGTGCTGGCCCAGACCAAGGCCGGCAAGCAGGTCCTGACGCTGGCCGAGGGTGCCAAGACCGCCGTTTGCCGCCGCGTACAGGGCGATCATGTGGCCGTGGTGGGCGAGAACCGCAAGGTCCTGATCTTCCCGCTGGTTCAGGTGCCAGAGATGACCAAGGGCAAAGGCGTGCGCCTGCAGAAATACAAGGACGGCGGTCTTTCGGACGCCACGACCTTCACCCTGACGCAGGGCCTGTCGTGGAAGGACCCTGCCGGCCGCACCCGCACCGAAACCGACCTGCTGATGTGGCAAGGCAACCGGGCCGGCGCAGGCTCGATGGCCCCGCGCGGCTTCCCGCGCGACAACCGGTTCAACTGAGCGCCCTTTCTCTGCGGCAGACCGGTCGCGCGACAAATCTGCCTGCGCCGTAGCGCCCCGGAACGGCGCGGGACCGCGCCGTCAGCCGCCGATCAGTTTGCAGTTCAGCACATGCTCGGTCTTGGCCAGCACCTTCACGCTGTCGTCCACGATATCGCAATCCAGCAGATTGTCCTGACTTGTGAAACGGGCCGAGTAGATGTTGACGTTCAGGAACGGTTCCACCACCTGATCCACTGGTGCCTTGATCAAGGTCTGGCCAAAGGTCACCGTCTGATCCACGGGCCAGATCGTGTACTCCTCGCCGCTCAGATAGATCTGGTCGCTCTCATCGGGCTGCATCGTCGCCTTGGGCCCGGGCTCGCCGTAGAAATACCCCGACAGGATGACCCGTTCCCCCGCCTTCGTCAGCGTCTTCAGCGAGGCCGCGTCAAAGTGAACCTTGATGGTCACCTCCTGAGCATGGGCCAAGGGGGCAAAGAGGAAAAGGACGGGAACAAGAACGCGGCGCATGGCAATCCTTTCGTCATCAAGCCCCCAGTCTTGCCCCCGAATGGCTGCCGGTCAACCCTGATCTCGCCGTGCCGCCGCCGCCAGACACCACGTCGCGGGTGGTCTTTCGCAGGCGGCCGCGCCGCCATCCTGCGGTTTGCCGGGTGGCCCGGATGATTTGATTTGACTTGCTGCCATCCCCCGCCTTCCATGGCGCATTATTTCAGGAGCGTATGATGGCAAAGATTGTTTACACCACACAGCAGCCCGGGCCCGGCAATGGCTTTGACCTGACCACGGCCAACATCTTCTCCACCGTTCTGGACAGCCCGATCACGCTGCACACGCCGAGTGATCTGCGCTGGTCGGGGTCAAATGCCAACGGCTCGTGGCAGGGCGACGTCTTGGGCACCGGCATCGTGCCGGTGATGAACGGCACGCATTTGACGGATGTCACGGCGGGCCATCTGACCGGCCTTGTCTCGCATCCCGTGGCGGGCGGTTTGGCGACGGACATCACCGTCTCCAGCCTCAACGCGGATGCGGCGCATTTCTTCGATCTGGTCTTCGCGCAGCGTTGGGGGACGCTTCTGGCTTATATCACGCGCGGCGCCGACAACATCTTCGGCGCACAGGGCAATGACACGATCAAGGCCGGGGCCGGAAATGACCATGTCTATGGCGGTGGCGGCAGGGATAAGCTGGACGGCGGCCTTGGCAATGACGCGCTGTTTGGCGGTGCCGGGAATGACACGTTGATCGGCGGTCTTGGTGCCGACAGTCTGACCGGCGGGGCCGGTGCCGACAAGTTCGAGTTCGTGACCCTGACCGACCCGACTGGCCCGGACCGCATTACCGATTTCACCCATGGTCTCGATCATATCGTGCTGCATTCCACCACCATTGCCGGCATCGGCGGCCCCGGCCCGCTGGACCCCATCCATTTCAACAGCACCGCCACCACGGCCGACACCGTGATCCTTTATGATCACGCGACGGGCTGGATTTCCTATGACGCCGATGGCAGCGGTCCCGGACATGCGGTCGAGGTGATCAAGGTGCTGGCCGGCATCACCATCGACGCAACAGACTTCCTCGTCGTCTGAGGGCGCCTGCGGCATGGGGAACGGCGGTTTATCGCTGCGCGCGTAGAGACGGAAGGAAGACAGAAGAAAGACGCAAGGAAGACACCGGATTTGCCCCCGATCCCCATCCAGCGCCAATGGGCCTGCCCACCCCGCCTTCCCCGGCGCTGCAAACAGGCGCTCCCGGCCCGATCGCGTCCAATCCGGGTCTTGACCCGCCTTGCGCCTTTCACCCTGCAAAAGCTGACCCATCCGCACTTTGCCGACGATATGACGCCGATCCTGACCCGGACCCCGTTCGCTCCGTTGCCAAGGCAAGGCAGGGTCGCTATCCCGGTGGCAACCGTCGTCAAGGAGACCGCCCCGACCATGACCCTGATCCGCCTGCTGCGCACCCTGCCCGCTGTCATTGGTTTGCTGTTCCTGGTCGCCTGCGATGCCCACGACGCCGGAGAGCCGCCCAAACCGATGGGCAACTTCTCGATGGGTCTGAACATCGTGGTGCCCGACACGGCCCAGACCATCGCCATCTCTCGCAAGGCCACACCCGAGGAATGGAAGACCGTCATGACCCAGGCGATGCAGGACCGCTTCGGCAGCTACAGCGGCGACAAGCTGTTCGATTTCGGCATTTCGATCGACGGATACATGCTGGCCCCGCCCGGCGTACCTTTGGTGGCGAGCCCGCGCTCGGCGCTGATCATCACGGTCAATGTCTGGGATGATGCCAAGAAGGAACTGCTGGTCAAGGGCGGCAAACGCCTGACAATCCTTGAGGGAATGTCGCCCGACAGCGTGATCGGCTCGGGCTGGACGCAGAACAAGGACGCCCAGATGAAGAAGCTGGCCTTCAACGCGGCCAAAGCGGTGCAGGATTACATGCTGGAACATCCCGAATGGCTGGGCCTGCCACCGATTGTCGTGCCAAGCCCGACCCATATCAACGCGGCCAAGCCCGTGCCGAAACCGGCAGATCCGCTCAAGGTCACGCCCTGATCCCTGCCAACGGAGCTTGATTTCCGCGCGCGTCCGGCTTAAGTCCCCGCGCGTGTGAATCGGGGCCACCCGCGGCCCCCAAAGAACCGAGGGTGACCCAGATGGGTAAGGCAAAGTTTGAACGGAACAAACCGCACGTCAACATCGGCACGATTGGCCACGTTGACCACGGCAAGACGACCTTGACGGCTGCGATCACGAAGTATTTCGGTGAATTCCGCGCCTACGACCAGATCGACGGCGCGCCGGA
>NZ_CBBQHX010000058.1:0-17217 GCF_964946895.1 Stagnihabitans sp.
ACGGCATCAGCGAAATCAAAGACATGCTGGCCGCTGCCCGACGATCCACCAAAGACTGGCACGACTTCCTGAGGGACTTCGTCACAGATCCCGACATCATTGCCCGCGTCAAGGGCCAACCCCTGCGGTAGCAATCGGTCGATTACGAACAAACAACTTGAAAGTCTCGCGAAATCAATGGCTTACCACAGATTGCACGCGTGCAATCCTGTCATTTTCACACCCAGAACGACATGATTTTTGGAGCGGGCGACGGGAATCGAACCCGTGTCTTTAGCTTGGAAGGCTAAGGTCTTACCATTAGCGGTCAAAGCAGATTGTTCTTTCAGAACAACGGCTTCTTCCCTTGTCGCTTCTGGCAAAGCTCCCAAACGCCCGCGTTACTTCTCACTGAAATAGATAGCCCGGAACCAAATGTGTGACAAGATGTGTGACAGTGGTTCACCCTCGTTATGCTGCTCGACCCTACAACTTTCCCCCCTCTGACCACCAATACAAGTGACTTGCTGGGTGCAGTATCATGCCCCTACAGCGCCATTGTGTGGCCAGATGTAGAGTGACAGGCCATGCACAAAGGATGCCCTATAGCACGTGGATATAGAGCCATGCATGAGGCCCCAGCCCACAAGGCCGCACCAAGTCGTCAGGACCTTGTGGCCATCATTCCAAAGCTGGTTGAGGCCGTTTCTGCCCATGCCGCCCAGTCTGTACTGTCAAACGTTCTCCTGGTGGCTTCAACCTCTCAGATTAGTTGAACTTGGTCAGAGAATATCCCTTTGAAACAATTCAATATCTTGCGTTTAGTAGTCCCTGCCCATCTAGATATTGACAGAGGATCGCGTGACAACATGGTGGAATACTTGGCGCACTTCAGTCAGCGTCAATCACTACCGCTGTACCATATGCTATCATTTTGAATTTTTTGAACTCTCCTGATCCAGCACGCATGCTATAGCTCTCGACTATATTTATGCTCACGCCTACAACAGCATTACCTCCAACCGAGTGGCATTCTTTCTTGAGATCGTAGAAGAGAGCGTCTTCCTTTTCTGTTACTGCAACTACGAGCTTGCTTTCAGCAGTTGCCACAACAATTTTGATCCTCTTTGAGATTTTAAGGTTGGTCGATGCCTCTGTTGTGACAATGACTGCCTCGATTGCTTCACGTTCTCGTACTTTGGCGGCAGACTGGGCAGATTCCTGTTGCGCTTCTAGTGCGCGAATTGGTGCCTGCTCTTCATCATACTTGAGTCTTACACAATCTAAACACATCCCACCCGAACTGTTTAGAAACCCGATCTTCCTTCCACACTTACTGCAGTTTGCCAATTTGATCTCCCGAGAATTAGAAATGTCACTGCACGCTGTCGTTTAGGCACAGTATGCAGATTTGGAGGGCCTTGTTGCCGTGCCCAACAACACCAGAAGGCCCAGCTCTGGTTATCCAGAGGGTTCACCGAACGAGCAGTATTTGCGCCGACTTAACGCGCCCCTTTCACCTTGTCACTTCTTGATGATGTCATTACCCAGAACTGTGTAGTCACAGACGTTCAAGTCGTTGTTTACGTAAATCAGGCCCAAGCGGATGCCCACTTCCGCCAAAATCTGTGAGCTTGACAGGTTCTTAGTGAGCCTCTTAAAACACTGTTCCTCGGTCTCGCCACAACCGGCAAGGGTCAGAGGAAACAGTAGCAGCAAGAACGCTTTCTTTGCGGCAACTTGTCGGAGGGTTAGCGGCATGGGTTATCCTTCTGTTTTACCAAACGAGATGTTTTCTGTTTACTATGGCGTTACATCTTTACTTGATGCCTTCGAGCAGGCGAACTTCTCATCCCCGAAAACGTATTTGCCCCCAAGCACAGCTCTTGGACAGACTTCTTGCCAGCTGTTTCCGGGGTGACAGTTTCGCACTCTGACAGGGCAAAAGCGTATACTCATAGGGCGAAAACGCCAGCAATTTTGAAAACGTCGTTCATTTTACTGTTCCTTCAGTGATTTTCCTAATCATAAAATAAATCGAAAGATTTCCAACAAAGCATTGGCGCCTATCTGTGCGCGTTAGTTCCTCTGAAATGCTGGGTTGGTAAAGCTGAGCGCTTTCGGCGTGGTTCATTTCAGTGCAAACAAAGTGGGGGAAGGGTCTCACAAGACCCTGCCTTAGTGGTTCAGTGAGAAAGTGTCTCACAACACACCGAAAACGGCCCTATTGACGCACTTCTCATAATATTCTAAGGTATATTTGCGAATCACTGAGACACTGGAGACTGAAAATGCTTGTTGGCTACGCACGGACATCGACCCTCGAACAGAATGCCGGACTTGAGGCTCAGCTTCGGGACCTCGTGGCATATGGGGTGGAAGCTGACAGCATCTACCACGAGCAAGTCTCCTCCGTTGCTCAGCGCGATCAACTGGATGCGGCGATCAAGTCACTGCGAAAAGGCGACAAGCTTGTGGTCTGTAAGCTTGACCGGCTCTGCCGCTCTGTCCGTCATCTTGGTGAGTTGCTGGAAGTGCTTGAGGCCAAACAGGCTGGCTTGGTCATTTTGTCGATGGGCGGGCAGTCGATAGATACGACCACAGCCACAGGAAAGCTGATGCTGAACGTGATGTCCTCCGTGGCGCAGTTCGAGAGAGAGATGATGCTTGAGCGTCAGAAGGAAGGGATCATCAAGGCCAAGGCTGAAGGCAAGTACACGGGTCGCAAGCCCACAGCGATGGCAAAAGGTGAGGCTGTTCTGACCTTGATGAAGTCTGGAATGTCAAAGCAGGCTATCTGTGATCAAGTTGGTATCAGCAGAGCAAGCTTGTACCGCATTCTTGAGGATCAGGGCTGAACGCCCAGCAGCCACAACCACAAACCCTAGTCTATATGTCATGTAGCGATCCCCCAGGCGATGCTGGCTAGGCAAGGCCACCCAGACGACGATCAGCGAACTGTAAGTGCCATATATTGCACCCTCGTGGGCATTTTGGCTGTCGATGCATCGTCGTCTGGGCCGTGGGTCCCCTAGATTATAGGCTTGGCATTTTCGCCGCAGATGTTAGCCACGAGAAACCCGAGAACAAAATTTCCGCTGAAGTTAAGGGTAAGAGAAGGTGTAGATTTATATTAAGCGGTAGATTTCCTCCTCTATACCTTTGGTTCCTCTTTCCTGAATATACCTTAAGGTATTCATTATCCTATTATATATTATATATTCTTCATTAATCCTACTGGAAGTCTTCAAGTACTTCATAGTCCTGATCGTCAATGATATTGTTATGATCTTCTTTCTTTCCACTTACATATCCTTTTTGGCTCTGCAAGTCTTTGCGGTAAATAAAAATCTTAGGCTCCTCATTGATCCTTGACACATCCAAAGCTGGAACAACTCCGAAATGCTTCAACATCGACTTCTGCAAAGAGGCTACAACGGTATCTTCATCCACTTGACGACACATAAGACTGTCATGCACCGGATAGGTCGGAATACCCAGTGCAGCAAGCTCCAAAATAGCATCAATTATTGCCTCACTCTCTTTATACATGATCTCGAACACATCAGCATTTGTGGCGAGCAAAAAGGGGAAGGCGTCCGTTATGTCCTTGTAGTAGTCCGATGCTTTTGCCTTTCGTGGCAAATTGAATTTCTCCCTTACTGAAACAGTCTTGCGTCCGTTATCTGTCCTCCTGCTTTCTCCCTTTGGAAACTGCGTTGTATTGTGGCCATTGGAGATGTACGCGGATACGAGTAACTTCGCTAACTTTCTCATAGTCTTACGCTGCTCTGGGTCATTGGCTCTCCTAACGAACCTAATGTCTTGATAAGGATCTGGAGAAAGCGCGCTTCCATCGCCAAATAGACCATTGCAGATGTTGAGGTAGCTTGCCTTGATGTCGATCTCGCTCACGGGCTCGCCTCCAATCGTCATTTTCAGCCTATCTTCCTCGGGTGCATTCTGCCAATTTCCATAGAGCCTGCCTCCATTTTCAAATTTTCCGTTATTAAACACCCTGCGACACTTAGCGTATAACCTGCCGCTTTCATTTTCTAGCGGATATGTCAGCATAATATCGTCGATTGGCTTCAATCTTTCGGCAGCTTTCTTAAACTGTTCCGGAAAATTTCTTCTTGACATCTTCTTTCCGCCAATGATTTTTCCATCTTTTCTAATTTTTGCGCTCCTTACCTGAACTGATGGACCGATACCATGCGGTTTGAATTTAAGATTGGAAAGATGGCCCCACTTTCGGGTATCTATTTTGTATATAGCAGCAAGCTTGTCAAGCTTTGACGACTTTTGGGCAAGTTCTATCAATTCAATCCTTATCAAAGTATCTCGGACTCGAGATGCGATATCTCTCGAATATGCTGCCCCGACAAAGTGATCATTCCCCATAGGCCAACAGATTAGATTGTTTGTGGCAGAAGCTTTCGCTGAGAAGAAATCAGAAAGACAATATATAAGCTTTTTGTTCGTTGATGGCCTTTCACTCTCAATATTATACACCCTTAAGATAGTATCTAAATAATCCTCTGTATGCTCATCCGCCGGCTCAAACTCAATCCAGACTTCAGCCGATGCCTCCAAGAGTTGCCCGTATTTTGGGGATTGTCGGAAGTAAACGCGTTGAGCGTTGTTGTGTGTGGTGTTGGTCTCCATATCTCGCTGTTCCTCTGCTTTGGGTGGAAAATCTTGCGTTTTGAGCTGTGATTTTCGAGAAAAATAAAAAAACCCCGCCGTATTGGCGAGGCGCAGGACCGTACCTGCATGGCTATTGGTGTGTGGTGACCTCTTTGGCCAATGATAGACGTAAGTACGCAGGGCGCCTATTTCAAGGATCCCTACAACAATTTCTTCTTCGGTTTGATCAATAGCCGCCCGTCAATTGCAGACCGTGACACAGATGCGCCCATTGGAAGTGTCAAAGATCAAAATCATGGTTTTCCCCGCCTCGTAATTAACAAGCGGAAAATCAAGGCCTTTGTAGACCCCCCGGTAGACTGAGCGCTTTGCGGCCTAGAAGGCTTCCTCGGCTGCGACTTGGGAACCAGCGGAGAAGTCCAGCATCTCGATGGACGGAACCTTCTGATCCTGGCTCAGCTTCACCCTCATGGTGACAGTGGTCTGCGTGGCTTCGGCGGACAAAGATCCGATTTTCCACAATGGTCCGACGACTTGGTTTGGGTTGACCATTTCGTCCGCGCTGAGCTAGGGTCCCGTGGGCTGATCGTTCGTTCCACTCTTCGCGGTTTGTGACTCCGTCGGAGTTTTCATGCCGGAGGCAGTTGCAGCGGCAAGAGCGGCATCAATTGCAACTTGATCGTCTGCAACTTGTTTGTCGATAGCTGTTGCTAATGAGGGGCTTTCCGCAGTCTCAGTGGATGCGTGACTTGGAGAACTGTCATCTGAGACACACTTAAAATCAACTCTTCCTTCCGCCCATCCGTAGTAACGAGTATCCCCAATAAGAGGCCGAAGCGCGACATCAACGATGTCTAAGACTGACACTTCCGCAAAAAGTACACCGAAGGTTTCATCAGGAGTTCCGGCGTAGAGCGATAAATGCCGTGTTTCACCCGGCTCAATGCCCCCGGGTATATTCTCAAACGACTCTTTATCTACCCAAGGTATAGTTCGACCCACGCTCCTTACTCGTGCACTGTAACGAACACCCGCTATCGCAAAAGGCAATTTATTCGTCACATCAGCCAAGATCCAAGAGTGATCATCGGCCAACTTCGCGGCCGACACTAGCACTTCCTTCTTTATGCAATCTCTCACGTTGTCATCTGTCTGTTGCGCTTTCGCTTCAAGAGTATTAAGAGCTGTGCAGATCATAAAATTAAGTACAATTATTTTTATTCGTTTTGTAAGCCTGTGGCCGCAACGTTCAAATCTCAACCTCGAAAGTTCGATTGATGCATCATATATTGAAATCAAGTAGAGCATCAGGATACTATCGCTGACACTCCATCGGATTTCATTCTTCCTATGTGGGTTCAGATTTGCGTCCATCACAGCCCCTTTGGTGTTAGCCGCGTGCGTGATACGCGCATGCCATCGGCGAGGTCTGGGGTAACAAATTCATAGAATGCACCTTTGTAAAAGACTGACAATCTACTGTTTACCGTAGAGCTAGGCGCTGTTTGAAGAGGCACCATTTTTCCATCTTCTAGTGCCGCGACACACTCTTCAACGGTTACAGGATCGCGTTTTGAATTCCCCTCGTTAAATAAGTGGAAGTCAGCCGCACCCACGACGTCTGCGGCAAGGCATGCTCCAGATAGGACCAAGGCGAGTTGAATAGTCTTCATGCTTTATCCCCAGCATAGTTAGCGTATTACGCAGTGGATGTCACCATTTAGGGTCTGTCAAGGTGAGATTCTTGGAAGCCAGTTCAGGACCGTACCTGCATGGTTATTGGTGTGTGGTGACCTTTTGGGTCTTTGCCTAGTTCGGCCTGCGGTCCAGATTCTTCAAGACTTTCGACCGAAAAGTTGTGTTTGAATACTATTCTGGTCTGGCCCCTCTATGCTGAGGTGACGGCGATCCTTTCTAACCACTTACGCTTCTGCTCTAGATTAAAGCCTGACCCATAGCGCCTTCCTGCCCCTTGGACCGATGACCATCCGCCCAGCGCGTCAAGTAGTTCCAGAGGGCACTCTACGGCCCTCAGCCGGTCGCGGAAGGCATGACGGAGACAGTGTGCTGTCTTACCCGCAAAGGGACGCTTCATCCATTTGTTTAGGGTGTTTCCGGCATGTGTCGCCAAGGTCAATCCGTCCGTCAGGTACTCAGGGAAAAGGTAGGGTGAGTCGGTTGTAGACAGCAGCATCTTCATGGCTTCGAAGGCATAGCCGACCAACGGAATCTCTCGTTCTGACCCCGGTGTTTTGAGCCTTCTGGACTGATGCCCAACAATCCAGACAGATTGGCTTTCAAGGCAGACATCTGACCGCCTCAGCCCGACGATTTCTGCTATGCGACACCCAGTTTCCCCCAAGATGGGTACAGCAAGCCGCAGTCGCTTCCCTGACACCATCGAAGTTTCGTAAAGGTCACGCAGTTCGGTCGTTAGAAAGGGTGTGCGACTTTCCTTGTCTGCACCCTCCTTTGGGATCAGAACGCGGGAAAACGGGTTGCGCCCTGCTACTTCATACTCTGCAAAGCCATAGTTGAAGACCGCCGTTAGACAGTTCATGCGCCTTCTGATGGTTGTGGTTCGGTTGCCCTTCGCGAGAAGCTTGCTGACGAAGTTCCTCGCATCCTGACGGGTGTACTGATCAACGGCCATGTCGCCTGACATCAAGATGAGTGCATCAACTGTGCTAAAGGTTGGGTTATGCTGGATGCCCTTAACCTCAACGTACTCCTTTACTATAGCTGACAGCGTTGCCGTCTTGGCCGTCGTGGCGTCCTTCAGGGAGGTGATGCTGATAGGCTGTGTTAGATTCCCCGCCTGCCAGATTGCATCTAGCCGCTTGGTCATTGCCTCCGCTGCTTGAGGTGAGTCGATCCTCGTTCGGATGAAGTCCCCGAAGATTTCCTTCGCGTGTGCAGGAACACGACGGTTATAGTAGAGCAGTCCAGCCCGAAGGACCGTGTGCTGTGGTGTGACTGATGTGTGCATTCTGACAACTTCTCATACGGTTAACCCTTTGAGAAGCAACGCGAATCCAAAGATTCTGGAGCGGGCGACGGGAATCGAACCCGTGTCTTTAGCTTGGAAGGCTAAGGTCTTACCATTACACAACGCCCGCGCTGGCCTGTTCATACCATCCCGCGCCGTCAGGCTCAACCCGCCCGCACCAGTTTTCACGCCTCGATCGGCTCGATCAACTGCGGCCCCCGCGCCCGGTTCGAATTGACCGCCTTGTCCACCCGATAAGACCGCAAGACCCCCGGCAAGGTCGGCTTCATCAGCAAAGCCGCCCCATGCCCCGCCTCGCCCAGCCACAAGGGCCAATCCGCCGCCTCCAGAATCAGCGGCTCCCGGTCATGTATCCCCGCCATGTTCGGCCCCGCATCCAAGGTCACCACCGCGCAGGTCATCCGATCCTGCCACGCCGAATAGACCCCACCCAAGGCCAGCGGCGCCCCATCCGACCGCGTGATATACCAAGGCAACCGCGCCCCATCCTCCCCCGCGCTCCATTCATAAAAGCCCGAGGCCACCACCAGACAGCGCCGCTGCCGGATCGCCTCCCGAAACGCCGGCTTCTCGGCCACTGTATCCGACCGCGCGTTGATGATCAGCGGTCCATCGGTCGGCGTCTTGTACCACCCCGGCAGCAACCCCCATCGCATCGACCGCAGCCGCCGCGACCCGGCGTCCGAGGTCACCACCGGCACCGTCTCGGTCGGGCACAGGTTGAACTGCGGCACGTCCGGCAGGTCATTGCTGGCCACCGCGTCAAACAACGCCGCCAGCGCCTCATTCGGATGGGTCAGGGTCAAGCGTCCACACATGCCCGCAGCCTAACCCGCTCATGACCCAACCGCAAACCCATGCTATCCTCCCCCGACTGGAGGACCCGATGCACACGCTCTCCCAACTCTCCCGCCGCTGCGAGGACCTGCCCCGCGCCCGCGCATTCCTGACCCTTCTGGGCCTAAAAGAACTCTACAGCTTCCCCGGCCTCGCCTTCTTCGACCTTGGGCCCACCCGCCTGATGCTGAAGGAAACCGGCACCAAAGACCCCGCCGATATCCTTTACTTCGCCGTCCCCGACATCCACCAAGCCCATGCCAGCCTCACCGCCAAGGGCATCCCCTTCACCCGCCCGCCGCACCTGATCCACCGCCACCCCGACGGCCGCGAGGAATGGATGGCCTTTTTCACAGATGACGAGGGTCGCGACCTCGCCCTTCACGCCCTCTCCCCTTGAACTTCGCGGCTCAAGCTTGTATCGACACCCGTCCCGACTAGAATGGCTCACTTGTGGGCCACAGCGGCTATTGCGGAGTTTACCCATGTCCTGGACCGATGAGCGCGTCGAGACGCTCAAGAAGATGTGGGCCGAAGGCCAGTCGGCCAGCCAGATCGCCAAGGAACTCGGCGGGGTCACCCGCAACGCCGTGATCGGCAAGGTCCATCGGCTTGGCCTGTCCAACCGCGTCGGCCCCGGTGGCGCGACTGAGGAAGAGGCTGAAGAGGCACCGGTCGCAGCCCCCGTTGCCGCAGCCGCCCCCGCGCCTGCGCCGGCCGCCAAACCGGTCGAAGCCCCGCGCCCGGTGGCCGAACCGCCGCGTGCGGCAGAACCCGTGCGCCCGGCCCCTGCCGCGCCGACGCCTCCGCCTGCCGCCGCCCAACCCGCGCCCGCACCAGCGGCCAGCGTCGTGGCACCGGCCCCAATCCCGCTGCGCAAGGCCATCATTCCGGCAGGCCAGCCCCTGCCGCCGCAGCCTTCGGCCAACGAAATCAGCCCCGAAGCCCTGGCATCGGTGCGCGAAGTCGAAAAGCGCGCCAAGAAGCTGACCCTGATGGAACTGACCGAGCGGACCTGCAAATGGCCGATCGGCGACCCCGCCACGGAAGATTTCTGGTTCTGCGGCCTGCCTTCCGTGGCCGGCAAACCCTATTGCGAGGCCCATGTCGGCGTCGCCTTCCAACCGATGAGCGCCCGCCGCGATCGCCGCCGCTAAGCTCAGGATGGGCCATCGGCCCATGGTACCAGACCCCTTCAGCCCCATCCGGTGACCGATCCGGTTGGGGCTTTCCTTATAAAGACCGGCCCCATGTCGCAGAACCCGCCCAACCTCCGCCCCGACCTCGCCCGCGCCATGGTACCGGACGAACGCCGCGCTGGCCAACCGACCATCGGCATGGTCTCCTTGGGCTGCCCCAAGGCGCTGGTTGACAGCGAACGCATCCTGACCCGCCTCAGGGCCGAGGGCTATGCCATCTCGCCCGATTATCAGGGGGCCGATGCCGTCATCGTCAACACCTGCGGGTTCCTTGATTCGGCGAAAGCCGAAAGCCTCTCCGCCATCGGCGAGGCCCTGCAACAAAACGGCCGCGTCATCGTCACCGGCTGCCTCGGCGCGGAACCCGAATACATCACCGGCGCGCACCCCAAGGTCCTCGCCGTCACCGGCCCGCACCAGTACGAGGCGGTGCTGGATGCCGTCCACCTCGCCGTGCCGCCCTCGCCCAACCCCTTCGTCGACCTGCTCCCGGCCACCGGCGTGAAGCTGACACCGCGCCACTACAGCTACCTCAAGATTTCCGAGGGCTGTAACCACAAGTGCAAGTTCTGCATCATCCCCGACATGCGCGGGCGTCTGGTCTCCCGCCCCGCCCACGCCGTCCTGCGCGAGGCGGAAAAGCTGGTCGAGGCTGGGGTGCGTGAACTGCTGGTGATCTCCCAGGACACCTCCGCCTACGGTGTCGACCGCAAGCATGACCTCTCCCCCTGGAAAGGCGGCGAGGTGCGCGCCCATATCACCGACCTCGCCCGTGCCATGGGCCAGCTTGGCGGCGACCAGAAGCCTTGGGTCCGCCTGCACTACGTTTACCCCTATCCCCATGTCCGCGACCTGATCCCCCTGATGGCGGAAGGCCTTGTCCTGCCTTATCTCGACATCCCGTTCCAGCACGCCCACCCCGAAACGCTGCGCCGCATGGCCCGCCCCGCCGCCGCTGCCAAAACGCTCGACGAAATCGCCGCCTGGCGCGCCACCTGCCCCGACATCACCCTGCGCTCCACCTTCATCGTCGGCTACCCCGGTGAAACCGAAGAGGAATTCCAGACCCTGCTGGATTGGATGGACGAAGCGCAACTCGACCGTGTCGGCTGCTTCCAATACGAAAACGTCGCCGGCGCCCGCTCCAACGCCCTGCCCGACCACGTCCCCGCCGAGGTCAAACAGGAACGCTTCGACCGCTTCATGGAAAAGGCACAAGCCATTTCCGAGGCCAAGCTGCAAGCCAAGGTCGGCTCCGTCATCCAGGTCATCGTCGATGACGTGGACGACGAAGGCGCCACCTGCCGCACCCAAGCCGACGCGCCCGAAATCGACGGCAACCTCTTCATCGACGAGGATTTCGAAGGCCTCGGCATCGGCGACATCGTCACGGTCGAGGTCGAAGAGGCCGGCGATTACGACCTTTGGGGCCGTGTGGTCTGACCAAGGGGTCAGGCTCACACAGTCAACCTGCGCAAATGCACAGTGGCGCCGCTTGATCCGTTTTCCGGACCGGTCATGCTCCTGCGCAACTGAAGGAGGAGCCCCCCATGTCCGACGCGCCGATCATTGCCCAAAAAGCCCCCTACGCCGTCCCGGTCGAAGCTGGCAAGACCTACTACTGGTGCGCTTGCGGCCAGTCCAAGAACCAGCCGTTCTGCGATGGCAGCCACAAGGGCAGCTCCTTTGCGCCCAAGGCCTTCACGGCCGAGGAGTCCAAGACCGCCTATCTGTGCGGCTGCAAGCACACCCAGAACGCGCCCTTCTGCGACGGTTCGCACAAGGCGCTGTGACCGCCAGAAGCGGCACGGTTTCACATCCCCTGAAGGCGGCCGCGCTGGCCGTCTTTTTTTTCTGCCTAAAATTTATTCAAATATCCAAGGATCATGTTAGCCTACCCGAACGCGCCACTTTGAAACCAGAGCGCGACACAGGAAGGGACACCATGAACATCTCACGTTTGTATCTTGTAATCGGTTCCCTCTATCTTCTCGTCGGGGTCATCCTCGGCATGTATATGGGCGGCGCACAGGACTTTACCCTCGCCCCCGTCCATGCCCACATCAACCTTCTGGGCTTCGTCCTGATGACCGTGTTCGGCATCGCCTACCGCGTCTTGCCGGGCCTTGCCGGCAATGCCCTTGCGACAGCGCATTTCTGGCTGCACCAGATTGGCGGCCTTGTCCTGCTGATCGGCCTGTTCCTGCTGCTCTCCAAGCAAATGCCCGAAAGCACCGCCGCCATCGTCATGCCGGTGTCCGAGATCATTGTCTTCCTCGGCATGGCCTGTTGGGCCGTCAACGTCTTCAAGAACGCCTGAAGGTCAGGTCAAGGCGGCCCCGTGCCGCCTTGACCGACAGGCCGACAGACCGACAGGCCGGCGAATATCTTTCGCGCGGCCCCGCTAACCCTGCAAAATTGTTACAATTTCGACACGGAATCTTCCGCGCTCCGTTACGAAAACGACGCCTCTCCGTTACCCACCTTGCCTAGCCCCTGCCGCATGTCGCGCCGTGCGACGACCCACGCTCAGGAGCCTACATGCGCCTTTCTTACCTTGCCGCAGCCGCCGTCGCTGCGGCCCTGACCTTGCCGGTCACCGCCTTCGCCCGTGATCAGATCTCGCTGACAGGGTCGTCCACCGTGCTGCCTTTCGCCAATATCGTGGCGGAAGCCTTTGGCCAGAACACCTCGTTCAAGACCCCGGTCGTGGAAGGTGGCGGCACGGGGGCCGGCATCGCCAAGTTCTGCCAAAGCCCGGACGAGAACTCTGCCGACATCGCCACCGCCTCGCGCAAGATCAAATCGGGCGAGATGAACACCTGCCGCAAGAACGGCGTGACCGGCGTTGAAGAAGTCCGCATCGGCTATGATGGCGTGGTTTTCGCCTCTGACATCAAGGGCCCGGCCTTCGCTTTCACGCCGTCCAACTGGTACAACGCCCTGGCAGCCGAAGTGAAAATCGGCGGCAAGTTGGTGCCGAACCCCTACCAGAAATGGTCCGACATCGACCCGTCGCTGCCCAACCAGGACATCATCGCCTTCATTCCGGGCTCCAAGCATGGCACCCGTGAAGTGTTCAACAACAATGTCATCATGAAGGGCTGCACGGTGTTTGGCGCCGACAAGCTGTTCAAGGCCCGTGACGGCAAGGCAGATGGCTGCCTGAACCTGCGCACCGATGGCAAGGCCGTGGAAATCGACGGCGACTACACCGAAACCCTGGCCCGGTTGAAGTCCAACCCGCAAGGCATTGGCGTCTTCGGCCTGTCCTTCTATGAAAACAACACCGACAAGTTGCGCGTCGCCACCTATATGGGCGTCACCCCGTCGAAGGAAACCGTCGCGAACGGCAAGTACTACGTCTCGCGCCCGCTGTTCCTCTACGTCAAGACCCAGCACATCGGCGTCATCCCGGGCCTGAAAGAGTTCGTCCAGTTCTTCGTCTCTGACGATATGGCTGGCCCGGATGGTCCGCTGTCGGCCTATGGCCTGGTGGTGGATCCGGCCTTGGCCGCGACCCAGGCGCAAGTCGCCAAGTAACCTTCGCCCCTTGCGGAACGCCCGGCCGAGCCTCTCGGCCGGGCGTTTCATGTCTTCCCCAGCTCTGCCAGATAGGCCCGGACTGAGGTCACCACATGTGCGAACCGGTCGCCGCCCAGCTTCACCCCGCCATACCAGCGCGTCACCACAACAATATGACCGCGCAGTCCCGCCCGCTCGATCATCTTCAGGATCACCGCCGCCGCCCCGGTTTCGCCGTCATCATCCTTGACCTGCGTGCCATCGGCCAGCACCGCCGCCCAAGAGTTGTGGGTGGCCTTGGCGAACTTTTTCTCGGCCGTCACGCTGGCGACGAAGGCCTTGACCGCCGCACCGTCCGCCACCGCGCCGCCGCTCACCGCATAGCGCGAGCCGCGGTCGCGCACCGTATCTTGAATCTGCAACATGCCCGCACCCTAGCCGCAGCGGCGGCCTTGCGCCATCCAAACCATGTTCAACGCGCCCAAGGCGGGAGGCCGTCGATCAATCCGCCGTGACAGGCGCAGATCAGCCCAGTGCAATCTCAATGACTTCAAGCCTTTGCACGGAGTGGTGCGGCGCTCTTGCCCAGAATCCCACGCCGCCCCAAGTCTCGCTCACAGCGCGGGGAGATGCCGGACCGGACCCCCGATCGACGCGACACCATCCAGACCGCGCTGCGAAAAGCAGCCCCACAACCGGGCTGATTGGACAGGAGTCCTTGAAATGTTGCGCAAATCTTTTCTTCTGGCGGCGCTTGGCGTCACCCTTGCCGCAGGGTCGGCCTTTGCCGCCGATCATGTCTCGGGCAAAGTGGCGCGTGTCGATGCCGCCTTGGGCAATATCTGGCTGGACAATGGCGTGAAGTTCCCGGTCGGGACCATGGTGGCTTCGGGCCTGCTGCCCGGCAACACCGTGTCGATCATCTACACCGCGTACAATGACAGCATCGGTGTGCTGGCGGTATCGCCCGCCAGCTAAGCCCACACCCCGGCCAGCGGGCCCCGATGGGCCTCCTGCATTGCAGCGGGGCGCAGGTCAGCATCAGGGCTGCAAAGCCTCGATCTGCGCCTTGTTCTGGCAAAAGCTCGGCAGGCTTTCGCTGCGCGTTGTCACCGCAAGATAGGCCGTGCAGGTGTCCGTCTTTTCGCACCGCGCGCAGGCGTCCACCATCTGCCCCAGTTCCGACCGCGAGAACCAGCCCTCCGTCACGGCCTCCACCAGATTGAGGCCCAGAACCCGCGCCATTCCCCGCGTCAGCGCCCAGGCCTTTGGCGCTTCGATGTAACCGATCATGCCGACCTCCCTTTTGCTGCAATTTGCCCACACTCCGCCGGGCGGCCCTGCACTTCCTTGATCCAAATCAAGCAGCCCAGTTGAAGCCCGGCGCGGGTCCGCCTAACATCCCCCCATGTTTACCATTGAACACGAATTTGACGCGACCGTGATCACCCTGATCGACGAGGGGAAAACCCCCTTGGCGGAAGACGTGATCGTCGAGGCTTATGAGGATTGCGTCGTCCTCGAACAGCTGGACCCCGAGTCCGAGACCCCCCTCCGCATCACGCTGTCGCTGCGTCAGGTTGATGATCTGGCCGCCGCCCTGAACCTGCCAGAGGGGATCTACCGTCGCAAATGACGGACCGCGCCGTTGACCGGCAGGCCACCGACCCCGGCGGCCCGCGGTCGACTTGCCGCCGAAAACCCGCGCCCAGACGCCCCAAAGCAGCGCGCCGATCCACAGGACGCCCCGCAGCAGCTTAACCCTGCCGGTCAAACGCATGATCCGGCCCCGTCAACCTGTCCCGCAGCAAGGCCCGCAAATCCTCCAGACCCGAGGCTTCGGCCAGCGCCGTGTCATGCGCATGGCGCGCCACCCCGCGCACGAAACCCGCCACATAGGCGCGCCGCGCCTCGCTCAACCCCGGCTCACCCAGACCCGCCTCCACCAATTCCGCCGCATGGGCCAGGTCGTCGCGCAGCGCCAGGGTGTCTGGCCTCAGCACGGCCTCGGCCCCCGGCCCCAGATCGCCGCCCCGCTCTGGCATATGCCACACCAGCAGGTTGCGCAGGGCAGCAAGGCTTTCCAGCGGCTTGTCGATGAACCCATCCGCCCCCGCCGTCATGGCCGCAACCCGGCCACCGGCATCGCCCGACATGCCCAGCACCACAGGCCGCGGGCTGCGTGCCGCCACATCGCGGATCAGCGCCTCGCCCCGGCCATCGGGCAGACCAAGGTCAATGATCACCGCATCCGGCCGGTACAGCCGCAGATGCGACGCGGCGGCCTGCAGCGAATCAGCCCGCCTCAGCCGCGCCCCCAAGCGCCGGCACATCAACCGCAGCGCATCCGAGGCGAAGCGGCTGTCTTCCACCGCCAGCACCGTAACACCCCGCAACGGCAGATCATTTCCCAAACCCTCCGCCTGCGGTGCAGGCTCTGGCAGTTCCAAGGTCAGGCTGTTCGGCATGGCACGCTCCCAAGAACTTCCCGCGACATCGGCGATTTCCCCTGCACTTGAGCACATCATCCCTAAGCGCGCGTTAATGACGCACTTGCCCCGCCCCGCTCCGGCCCCCATAACCCCCAAAACGCCGGAGCCCTTCATGATCGGTCGCCTGAACCACGTTGCCATCGCCGTCCCCGACCTTGCCGCCGCCATCCGCATCTATGCGGGCCCGCTTGGCGCGCAGGTAGCCGCCCCGCAGGATGAACCTGCCCACGGCGTTACCGTCGTCTTCATCACCCTGCCCAACACCAAGATCGAGCTGTTGCACCCCTTGGGCGAAAACTCACCCATCGCGGGCTTCCTTCAGAAAAACCCCTCCGGCGGCATCCATCACATCTGCTATGAGGTAGAGGATATCGAAGCCGCCCGTGACCGCCTGAAAGCCGAAGGCGCCCGCGTTCTGGGCGACATCAAGATCGGCGCGCACGGCAAGCCCGTTCTGTTCCTGCACCCGAAAGACTTCACCGGCACCCTCATCGAGTTGGAACAAGCATGACCATCACCGGCGCCATCGTCCTCTTCTCGGTCACCTGGTTCATGGTGTTCCTGTGCATCCTGCCCACCCGGCAAACCAGTCAGGCCGCCGCCGGAGAAATCGTGCCCGGCTCCGCCGCTTCCGCCCCGACCGATCCGCAGATCGGCCGCAAGGCCAAGCTGACCACCTGGATCACCCTTGTGCTGTGGGTGCTGATGTGCGGCGTGATCCTGTCCGGCTGGATCGGGGTCGAGGATACCGACATCTTCCACCTGCTCAAGCGGCCCTGAGCCTGTGGAACAGATGCGTGAAGGTGGCAGCCCCCAGCACCGGCACGAACAGGCTGATCACCGGCAGCGATAGCGGTGCAGCCATCAGCGTCCCGGCCAGCCAGATCTGCCCGCGGTTCCGCCCCATCAAGTCCCGCGCCTGATCGCGCCCCACGTGGCGCAGCGCCGCCATCAGGAAATACTCGCGGCCCAGCAACCAGCCATTCACCGCCCAGAACAAGACCGGCCCGAACGGCCCCAGACCGAACGACAGCCCCAGCGCCACAAGGTTGGCGACGACCATCAGCGCCAGCAGGCTCGCGCCCTCCGCCAGCCCCTCCCAGATGCCCAGCCTCCGCCCCGGCGGCCCCGGATAATGCATCCGCTCCACTGCCTCGGCGACCTGATCCAGAAACAGCGCCGAAAAGGCCGACGCCACCGGCCCCATCAGAAAGACCGAGGCTGCCAGCATCAGCACCCCAAGCCCGATCCCCGCCGCCCAGCCAATCCCGTCCATCGGCCCGATGAACGGCACGGCAATCTGCCCCGGCACCCACCACTCCACCACGCCCAGCAGCCCCAGAAACACCGCCCCCAGCAGGCCCAGCGCCAAGGCCACCCCCTGCCAGACCACGCGCAGAAAGCGCGGGTCAGACAGTTGCCCCAAGGCGGCAAAGACGCAGGAAAAGACCAGTTACGCCTCCACCCATTCCACGATCTTGCCCAGGTCCGGCCGCGGCCGGTCCGGCGCCTCGCTCGCCACGGT
>NZ_CBBQHX010000059.1:0-16078 GCF_964946895.1 Stagnihabitans sp.
ATTACATAATTACTATTATCAGATATTAAAAAAAATCTCAATAACAATATGTTATGTAGGTTTTTGCTCTCTGTTCACGTCCCAGGTGGAGCAGTTGGAGCATTGGTCGTACTTCGTCCCCCGCTCTCGCTGATCGCGACGATACAAGCAGCTATCTCCGTACCAGCAAAAAAACCGCATGCTTTGGGGTGACCGCGCCCCTTTTCGCCGTCGTTGCCGGTTTTTGATTCGAGTTTGAGCGATAGGAGGATGTTCTATCGCTCATGACTCGAAGCATCCTCCGTCACGTGATCGGGTCAGATGAACTCCACTTCGCGCAGATCAATCTGCGCGTCATGGTCGCGGCCATATGCGGCAACCGCGACAGATGTCAGGCTGCGCGCGCTGCGGACAGGCCCTGCCAGTCCGCCTGCCGGGGCAAACGTGGCCAAGGGCAGCCGGACCTCGCTCCAGGCTTCGGTCACATCGAACCCGGCCTGATGGTATTGCCACGGCAAGGCGCCGCCGCTGCGCAGATGCACGAAATAGCGCTGCGTGTTGCCGCGCACGATCAGCCGCAGCTCCGTGACGGCCTCGGGCAGGGGGGTTGGCAGATCAAGCCGCATCTGGATGAACCCGCCCCGGTTGGCTGTGCTGACATGGCCGGTCATGCGGGCAAAGCCTACGCCCGCTTCCGACAGAAACGCGACGCCTCCGGTGGACTGGCCACCCATCACCTGATCGGTGAAGAACCGCCAGGTTATATCTGGCTGCATGGGCCCATCCTATTACGTCCGCGACTGGGTGCTACCAATGCTGCGTGCCGGGCGCACCCTTGATCCGGCCCTCCAGATTTGGGGTGACCCAGCCGCCGTAGAAATAACCCGGCTGCGGTAGAACACGCGTGTCGCCAACCCAAGCCTCGTCCATCTGCGCGGCGTAAAATGCAACATAGCCCGCGAGCCCTGCAAAGCCCGTCGTGGGCCGGTCATAGGCCCAGGCGGCGCGGGGGGCGACCTTGTCACCCGACAGAACGTCGTAATAGCGCGCGACACCCTTCCACTCGCAAAGGCTGCTGCCGGGGGCGGGACGAAGGGTGGCCAGAATATCCTCGGGCGGAAGGTAATAAGTGGGCGCGTGGTGCGTCTCCAGCACACGCAGCGCGCGGGTCGTGTCTGCCACCAAAGTACCGCCCAGCCGGATGAGGATGCGATGCGGAACGGGCTCCAGCGCGGGCGGGCGGGGATAGGACTGCACGTTTTCTGGGTGAAGACCGGTCATTTGCGGGCCTTTGAAGCGGGTTTTCGGGCGGTGCCCATGTAAAGGATCGCCGTCAGCGGCAGGGGCCCAAAGGTCAGGTCCAGACGGCGGTTGATCCCGCGCGGGCCAAGGCCGGTGATGGGGCCGGGCACCAACTCCGCGCCTTGCATGGCAGCACGCAACTCGGCCGGTTTGATGAACTTGGCCGGGTCATGCGTGCCGCGCAGCAACAGGCGCAGCACGTCCTCGGCCAGGGTGATGGTGGCCAGCCGGGCCAAGGGATTGCGGTTGATTGTGTCGAACAGGAACAGACCGCCGGGCCGCAAGACGCGGGCGACCTGCGACATGACTTTCCGCAGATCGGCAACATGTTCCAGTACGTCAACGCAGACCACGGCGTCAAAGCAGGCGTCGTCATAGGGCAGCGCCTCGCCCACACCCACATCATAGCCGATGCGCAGACCTTGGGCGCGGGCATGGGCGCGGGCGGCGTGGATCGCGCCCTCGGCCGGGTCGATGCCGGTGACGCGGGCCCCCCGCGCGGCCAGAGCCTCGGCCATGAAGCCGCCGGCACAGCCAAGGTCCAGCACGTCGATGCCCTGCCAGTCGATCTGCCGATCGAACCAGGTCAGCCGCCCGGGCACGAGGTTCTTCAGCGTCCGAACCCAGCGGATATCATCGGACCACCAACTTTCGGCCACCTTGTCATAGATCGTCAGGTCATTGCGCATCTGTGCGGTCCTTGGTCAGGTCCGGCAGCATATAGGGCACGCGGGCGCGATAGCGATCAAACCGCGCCCCATAGCGGGCGGCAAAGCGGCGCTCCTTAAAGCGCGGGGCAAGCAGGCAATAGGCGGTAAAGCTGACCGCCAGCGCCAGTTGATCCGGTGTCCAGACCGGCGGCGTCCACAGCGTCAGTGCGAAGGCCAGATAGATCGGCTGGCGGATAAGGCGGAACAGGCCTTGCGTCGGCATGTCAGGAAACACCGGCCTGATGCGCGCCAGCAAGGACATCCATCCCAAGGCACCCGATTGCACCTCGGCCCCGGCGTCAAAGCTGGCTTTCAGCAGGATCAGCCAGCTCGTGGCATAGGCGGTTGTCATGGCCCAGAACGCCGCCCCTTCGGCCCGCCACCAGACGATGCCCGAGGGCGTCCACAGCGTAAACAACGCCAGCAGTTGGGTGGCCGCGATGATCGCATAGGTGGTGGTGGCCAGCGTTTGACCATGCGGGCCGGGGATCAGCCGAGCGAGGACGCGCCCGCCGCACCCGGTCAAAAGCAAAGAGTGGCCAAGGGGGAATTGCAGGATCAGCACCGCATTTGCGAGCATCGCCCAGGGCCAAGGCACGGCGCAAAGGCTTTCGCTGAGGCCAAAGAACATCGCCACGATCATCGCCAGCACACCTGCTGCAAAGACCGTGTGGCAAACCGCGCCAAACCCCAGAGCCAAGGCGACCCGCCCCGCCCCGGCAGGCGGCGGCAGGGCGGCTGCGATCAGGGTGACCAACCGGGCGATGCGGGGATCGGTCAGCATGGTCAGCCTTGAGCCAGAATGGCGTCGGCAATGGTGGTGCCGCTGATCCACGCGGCCTCGATCTTCGGGCCGATGCACCAGTCGCCGCCAACATAGAGCGTGCCGTCCGGGTTGCGCAGGAACGGCTGACCCAGCGCCTGCGTCACCCTTGCATGGCGCCAGCGGTGGGCTGCAGCATGGGTCACACGGTCGGGCGACACCCCCAGCCGGTCGCACAGGAGCGGTAGCATGAGCGTGGCAATCTCCTCCGGGGTTCTTTCCAGATTTTCCATGCTGAACGCCTCGCTCGCCTGCGCCACCCACTGCGTCGCACCACCCTGCGGGCGGTCCGGCTTGGAACTGTCTGACGCGATCCATGACAGGGGATCATCGGCATCCCGCCGTGTGATGAAAGGGGCCGGGGCCATCACGGCGGCCATCAGCGTCAGACAGGGTGCCAACCGCACTGGGGCCAGTTTCGGCACCAAAGGATGTTCCGCCCCCAAAAGCCCCGCTACCTGCGGCGCGGGCACCGTCACCACCACGCGGGCGGCACGCAGAACAGCGCCCTCCATCTGCACCAGCCAGCCGTCACCGTCGTGCTGCAACCGCGTCACCTGTACGCCTTGCCGGATGTCCAAGCCCTCCCCCATGGCTTTGGGGATGGCCGACATGCCCGGTACGCCGACGGAGTGCGTGCGGCCCGTGCCGTCCTGCCACCCAGCCACCGACAGCCCGCCCAGCGCCGCCGCAAAGCCTGCGCCATGGGCGTTCACAAATTGGGCGCCGTGGTCGAATTGCAGATCGCCCACGCGCCGTGTCGCCACCCGCCCGCCGATGCCGCGCCGCTTATCCAGCACAATTGCTGCCAGCCCCGCATCCGCCAGCCGCCGCGCACAGGCCAGCCCCGCGATGCCAGAGCCGATGATGACGATCATGCCAGCACCTGTTCCAGGATGCGCGGGATGTTCTGCTTGACCTTGAAGAACCCCGCTGTGGCGTGTGGCCAGATGGCTGAATCCCAATCGCGCCGCCATTCGCATAGGGTGATGCCATGTGCGGCCAAGGACGGAGCGGCCTGATCCAGCCAATCGCGCAGGGGCCACGGGTGACATAAGGCGTGGCAATCTGCTCGGCGCCCGCCGCGGCGGCCCATTTGGCCAGGGACGCTGGGTCAGCCGCCTACAAGCCTACCGGACTGGCACTTACCCGCACCGCGGCGTCCGCAAGGGCCTCTGCCTCGAACCGCATGACCATATCAGCCACGGGCAGGGGGGAGCGCAGTTGGCTGGCCGCCAGCGTGGCGGTGGTGCGGATATCCAGTGCCGCAAGGTCGAAATCCTCGACCCGGCAATCCTCATCGGTGATCAACAGGGCGGTGGGGCGGCCCGGCTCTGGGGTCGTGATGGCGCGCAAAGGCAGCAGCGGGGGCAGGCCCTCCGGCTCACTCGCCTCCAGACCCTGCGTCACCTCGGCCAGATCAGACGGGCGGGGGGTAAAGCGGCCAGCAGTATATGTCGCAATGTTCTGCGCATCAGCCGGATAGGGTTTGCCCCGCGTGTGCAGGCCAGCCACCCAGCGCCAGCCCAAGGTATTCGATGCAGCGTCGCCATCCAGAAGATGCCGGTAAAAGAAATCCGCCCCCAACCGCCACGGCAGACCCAGCGTGAAAATCCAGATCGTGGCGAACCACATCCGGGCGTGGTTGTGCAGATACCCCGTGTCCACCAGTTCCGTGGCCCAAGCATCAAAGTACTCCAACCCGGTCTGGCCATTCATGGCACGCTCCACATCCCGGCGCAGGCGGCGGTCGCGGTCAAGGGTCGCCAGATCGCCGTCAAGCCCCGCGCGGTAGCTGTCCCAGACCTGTGGGCGACGCTCCAGCCAGCCCTTGAAATAGCCGCGCCAGATCACCTCTTGGATGAACTTCTCGGCCCCGTCCGGACCATGGCTGGCCAGCGCCAAGGCCACCGCGTCCTGTTCCGGTACCAGACGCCGCCGGATATAAGGCGACAGCACCGACACCGCCTTGTGCGCGCCGGGGCCGTGATCCGTGTTGCGGCCATTGGCATAGCGGCGGCCCATACGGGGGGCAAAGGATTGGAGGAGGGTCTCTCCCGCAGCGCGGGTGGCAATCAAGGTCGTCATCGCGTCCAACTTTCGTTCGTTGAACCCTAGGTGATGCAGAAGTGGCAAATTTCAACGCGGACGGGGCAGCACAACGGCAAGACCAGGCTTTTGACCGGCCTGAGACTGTGCGATGTGTCAGAAGGCGCGGAACGGGTCGGGGCATCCAGATGACAGACGCAGGCGGCAACGCAAACCTTCGACGCATCGTCGTGATCGTCGCACTGTTGAACCTCGCCTACTTTGGCGTCGAATTCGCGGTGGCGCGGGCCATCGGGTCCGTCTCGCTTTTTGCCGACAGCGTGGACTTTCTTGAGGATGCCTCGGTCAACCTGCTGATTGGGCTGGCCTTGGGCTGGTCGGCCACTGCGCGGGCGCGGGTTGGCATGGGGCTGGCGGGGATCTTGCTGGTCCCGGCCTTGGGGTTTGTCTGGGCGCTGTGGAGCAAATGGGGGCATCCGGTTCCGCCAGAGGCCTTTTCCCTGTCACTGACCGGTTTCGGGGCCCTGGCCGTGAACGTGACCTGCGCCTTCTTGCTGGCAGGCTTTCGCCATCATAGCGGAAGCCTGACAAAGGCGGCGTTTCTGTCGGCCCGCAACGATGCATTAGCCAATGTCGCCATCATCATCGCCGGCTTTGTGACAGCCTATTCCCTGTCGATCTGGCCCGACATCATCGTGGGTCTTGGCATTGCCGCGATGAACATGGATGCCGCCCGTGAAGTATGGGCTGCGGCGCACAAGGAGCGCATCGCCGCAAGCTGACGGTCTGCGCCGCTTAGGTCAGCAGCAGCCCGAGGAGATGTCCTTAAACACTAGACAGTCGCGCGCGGCGCCGCCTTCGCACACGGCATCACATTGCGCGACGAAGCCTTTGAGGGTCTGCTCCAATGCGCGCAATTCGAGCAGATTGGCTTGAACTTCGCCAAGATGAACCGCTGCGATTTCCCGGACCTTGGCGCAGTCCTGGTCGGCGCTGATCGAAAGCCCCAGAAGCTGCCGGGTCTGGTCGATCGAGAAGCCGAAGTCTCGGCACCTCCGGATCAGGATAAGCCGTTCCACGTCTGTATCGCGATAGACCCGTTGACCGCGCCCGGTCCGACCTGCCGGTGGAATCAGGCCGATATCTTCGTAATAGCGGATCGTCGGCGTGCTCAGTCCGACCGCCTTGGCGAGCGCCCCGATGGTCAACACAGGGAAGTGAACATTCATGGGACGGTCTCCTCTTGCAGTTCAAGTTACTTGAAGTGGTAGCCTTTGGCCATCGTCATGAAGGACATCACCGATGCAGAGGAAATCAAATGACCGTGCAGTCTGAACCGAACGGCGCGAGCGGTGCCGTAAAGACGGCCGCGGCGGCGGCGCTCGTCGTGGCGGGATGTGCCGCGTGCTGTGCGCCACTTATTGCCGCGCCGGTGCTCGGCCTCCTTTCGGCTGCGGGCGTTGGCCTCGCCCTGCTTGGAAAGATCGGCCTCGGAGTCCTGGTCATGACCGGCATCGGGATTTACCTCTTGGCCAGAACCCGGCGTTCATCTCGGCTGGCCAAGGGCTGCGAATGCGCCCCGGACAGCGGATGCCATGTCGCAGACGCCTGCGACCTTCCCGCAAACAACAATGTGAGATCAAAATGCTGACGCTCTCCCGCCGCGCCTTCGTTGGCGCAACCCTTGCCGCCATTGCCGCCCCGGCTTTTGCCCACAATGGCGACGAGACCATCCCGGGCTTTGACGATGCCCTTGCGGCAGGCGGACCGATCCTTGTGCATGTCACCGCGACCTGGTGCGAGATTTGCCAAGCGCAGAAGCCCATCGTGGCCGCCCTACTGAAGACGCACGATTTCGCAAAGATGAAGATGTTCGAGGTTGATTTCGACACGCGGAAAGAAGTTCTGCGCCGCTACAACGTGCAAAGCCAAAGCACGATGATCCTCTACAAGGCGGGCAAAGAGATTGACCGGCAGGTGGGCCAGACCGACCCGGCTGCAATCGAAGCCTTCCTGCGTGAGGCGCTGTAGGCGATGCTGCTCGCTTTCCTTGCCGGGCTCTTGACCACGCTTTCGCCCTGCGTTCTGCCGTTGATCCCGATCGTTCTGGCGGGCGCGGTGGCGGAACACCGGCTGGCACCACTGGCGCTTGCTGGCGGCTTGGCGCTGTCCTTCACGGCAATCGGGCTGTTTGTGGCGACCATTGGCTTTTCTCTCGGCCTTGATCTGGACCTGTTCCGCAAGATCGCCGCCGTCTTGTTGATCGTCGTTGGACTTGTCCTGCTGGTGCCCCGGTTCCAATTGCAATTCGCCACGGCTGCGGGACCGGCCAGCAACTGGGCCGAGCAGCGCTTCGGCGGGTTCTCGACTTCGGGCATCGGCGGGCAATTCGGGGTGGGCCTGCTGTTGGGCGCGGTCTGGACGCCCTGCGTCGGGCCGACCCTTGGGGCCGCCTCGCTGATGGCTGCCAAAGGAGAGAACCTCGGCACCGTCGCCCTGATGATGTTCGCCTTCGGCCTTGGGACAAGCCTGCCCTTGCTGGCGCTGGCGATGCTATCGCGCGAAGCCCTGATGCGCTGGCGCGGCAGGATGCTGAAAACGGCTGGTACGCTGAAGGTGCTGCTGGGCGCCCTGCTGATCGCCTTCGGAGTCTTCACCTTGACCGGCTATGACCGGGCCGTTCAGACGGCGTTGACCGAGATGGCTCCCGCATGGTTGGTGAGGCTCACGACCTCCCTCTGATCGCAGACCCATCCAGGAGCCAAGACCCCATGCCGATTTATCTTTCGACATTTCTGACCTTTGCCGCCGCCGCGCTCGCCGAAATCGCCGGGTGCTTTGCCTTCTGGTCGTGGCTGCGCAATGGCCATTCGGTCTGGTGGCTGCTGCCCGGCATTGCCTCGCTGATCACCTTCGCCTGGCTCCTGACTTTTGCACCCAGTGATCAGGCCGGTCGAGCCTATGCGGCCTATGGCGGGATTTACATCGTGTCATCCTTGCTCTGGCTCTGGTTCGCCGAAGGGCACAGACCCGACAACTGGGACCTTGGCGGCGGTGCGCTCGCCCTTCTGGCCGCCGCCATCATCCTCTTTGCGCCGCGCGGGGCCTGAGGACTACCGCCTTCCCCCTCGGCCTGCTTGAGACTACCCTTCACCCATGGATAAGTCAGACAACACCCAGCACAATGCCCCTGTCGTGTTCAGTGCGGGCGCGATTATTGGCACTTTGGGGGGCCTGATCGGCCTGGGTGGTGCCGAGTTTCGGCTGCCTGTCATCATCTCGGTTTTCCGCTTTGCCGCGCTTGAGGCGGTCATTCTCAACAAGGCAATGAGCCTCGTCGTCGTCGCCACGGCTTTGCCGTTTCGCGCCAGGGCCGTGCCCTTTGCGCTGATCGAAAGCCATTGGACCGTGATTGCGAACCTGCTCGCCGGAAGCCTTGCCGGGGCATGGATGGGGGCGGGCTGGGCCACGAAGTTGCGCGCCGAGGTGCTTTACCGCGTGATCGCGGTGCTGATGTTCGGTATCGCGGTCGTGCTGCTCTTTGGGCATGGCGTGACCACCGGGCAACCCTTGTTCACCGGCGTGGCCCAGATGCTGGCCGGAGTCGTCGCCGGTTTTGGCATCGGCGTGGTTGCCGCCCTGATGGGGGTTGCGGGTGGAGAGCTTCTGATCCCGACGCTGGTTCTGCTCTTTGGTGCCGACATCAAACTGGCGGGGAGCATGTCGCTCTGTGTCAGCCTGCCGACCATGATTGTAGGCTTTGCCCGCTACAGCAAAGACCAAAGCTTCTCCGTATTAAGCAGAAACCAGCCCTTTGTCTTGGTGATGGCAGCAGGTTCCATCTGCGGCACGTTTATCGGCGGGCGCCTGTTGGGCCTTGTCCCGGATGTAGTTTTGCTTCCGTCGCTTGCGGCCATTCTCGTCGTCTCCGGCTGGAAGGTGTGGCGGCATAAATAAACCGATGGTTTGCTGCATCGCTGTTGATCCCCGATGATCGAACCAAGTTGATGACGTTTCCGGACAATGGGCCGCGTGACGGCGTTTAAGACTGACAGGTTCCATCCCTGATCGAATGGCTGACGATCAACCGCATGGAATTTGATTTGCTTCCGTCTGCGGCGGAGCGCTTTAACGACCCCCAGACCCATGACCGTGTTACAGTGGCTGCGGGAAAGGAAAAACTGACTCCGGCGATCTGTGTCTCCCGCGTGCCTGATGGCGAAAAGCCTGTCCGGATCTTCCGCGATCTGCTGGGTCTGACGCAGGCCGCGTTGGCCAAGCAGTTGCGTCATTCTGCGCCGCCGCCCTCGCCTTTCAAAGGCTGAAACAGCTCGGCAATCGCGTCCTGATCGAAGGCAAAGCCTTCGGTGTTTCGCCCTTCAAACAGCGCATCCGCCAAGGCTTGCTTGCGGGTCTGAAGGCCAAGGATCGCTTCCTCGACCGTGCCCTCGGCGACAAGGCGGTAGACGAAAACAGCCTTGGTCTGGCCGATGCGATGGGCCCGGTCCATGGCCTGACGTTCAACGGCGGGGTTCCACCACGGATCGTAGAGGATCACGGTATCCGCGGCGGTCAGTGTTAGGCCAACGCCGCCTGCCTTCAGGCTGATCAGGAAGATCTGTGCGGAGCCTTCCTGGAAGCGGGTGACGGCCCCATCTCGATCCACGGTGTCGCCGGTCAGCCATTCGTAGGACCAGCCACGGGCGGTCACATCCGTTTCGATCAGGCGCAGCATTTCGACGAATTGCGAGAAGACCAGAACCTTGCGGCCCTCCTGAACCAGAGCTTCCAGCATGTCCAAGAGCCGCTCGCGCTTGGCGCTGTCAGAAGTTACGGCACCGCCTTTCAGAAGGTGCGGGTCACAGCAGACCTGACGCATTCTAAGCAGGGCGTCCAGAATGGTGATCTGCGCGCCCTGAATGCCGCGTTTGGCAATCGCATCCCGCACTCGGGCGTCCATGGCCATGCGGACCGTCTCGTAGAGCGCCTGCTGCTTGGCGCCCAATGGGATGAGTTCGGTGATCTCGGTCTTGGCGGGCAGATCAAGCGCCACCTGATCCTTGGTGCGGCGCAGCAGAAAAGGTTCGATGCGCCGGTTGAGGCGGGACTGGGCCTGGGCATCGCCCTCCTTTTCCACCGGCAAAACCACCTGCGCGCGAAAGGTCTTGCGGTCGCCCAAAAGGCCCGGCACCAGCCAGTCGAACAGGGACCATAGGTCGGTCAGGGTGTTTTCCATCGGTGTGCCGGTCAAGGCAAGGCGCATTCGGGCTCGGATGTCGCGGATGCGTTTGGCAGCGGTCGCAGCAGGGTTCTTGACCGCCTGCGCCTCGTCCAGGATGGCCAGCTCCCAATCGCGGGTCAGCAGGATGTCATGGTCGCGGTTGAGCAGCGGATAGGTCGAAATCACCAGATGGGCTTGGTCTATCTGATCAAAAAGCGACTTGCGGGCATTGCCCTGCAGCACCAGGACCCTGAGGTCCGGGACAAACTCCGCCGCCTGACGCGCCCAGGCCCGCGCGAGGCTGGTGGGCACAATGAGCAGGCTGGGGTGTCGCGCCTGCCCTTCCAGATGGCATTTGGCCAAAAGGGCCAGCGTTTGCAACGTCTTGCCTAGGCCCATGTCATCGGCCAGCAAACCGCCAAATCCCGTCTCAGACAGGGCTGACATCCAGCCATAGCCGATGGCCTGATAGGGCCGCAGGACAGCGCGCAACGTGGCGGGTGGTGTAACCGCATCAGAGGATTTCAGGGCATTAAGGCGCTTGCCAAGTTCCAAAAGCTCGCGGCCCCCTTGGAACGGGATGCCACAGCCCTCCAAAGCCTCGGCCAGGGCTGCAAGCTGTCCGGCTTCCCCGGGGTGCACCTTGGTCATCAGCCCAAGCGAGCGCAGCAGGACCCGCAGCAGATCCGTCAACTGGCGAAGATCGACCTGTGCATGGCGCCCGTCAGGCATCTGCACGTAACAGGGCGTTTCTGCCACCAAGATCTCAAAGTCGGTTGACGCGATAATCTCGTCGCTTAGGTCGCGCGGCAATGCGGCAAGGATATCGGCGATCAGCGGCGCCAAATCGGCATGCTGGCCATCAGCCTGAACCATCAGCCCAAAATCAAACAGCCCGCCTGCGTCGCTGTTGCCGATCTGAGCCGTCAATTGAAGGGGTTCCGCGATCAGTTGGAACGGCCAACTCGGCTCGACGACAACCCTCCATCCCGCCGCACGAAGGTCCGGCACAACCTCTCCCAAGAACTGAAGAGCCGGGATCCCGGCTTCAGACTCACCGAAACGCTCGTGATCCCATTCCCCATCGACAAAGACCCGGTCGCCCGCCTCACCCTGTTTGCCAAAGCTATGATATTCCAACCCTTCCAGCACCAGGGCACCTTGGCTTTCGAGCATTTGGAGAGCCGCGACTTCCGCCGTCCTGTCTCGCTTGAGCGTGACAAGCGTGTCGCCCTCCTTGAACCTCAGGGCATCGGTGCCGCGGGCCGGGGCCATATGGCCATCATAGTCAAAGGCCAATCGCAGCGCGGGCTGCACCACGGGCTCTTTTTGCTGACGCCAAGCCTCGCCGAATTTGCGGTGCCCCCGCATGCCGAACAGGCGCAAGACGGGCACGGGATCCTTGCCTTGGCGTACCTCTATTCCAAGGGCTTTTGGCACTGGAATGGAACGACCCGAAAATCCCGACAACCGCGCCGCCACTTCTGCGGCGATTTCTGCCGAGATCTTTGGCGCCCGCATCAGGATATGCAATTGTCGTGGGTCCATGGCCGATTCCAAAACGCCGAAAGCGCCTGTTGCAGGGTCTACCCAAGTGGGAGTTGCAAAAGGCAAGGCAACGAGCGGTGCGCCGGTTTTCGTGCAAACCATCCTTAGCTCTTGAGTGCCACCCTCCTCGCCGTGCCACACAAACTCCGCCGCGCGCGGCCCCTCTTCATGGAGATACGGACCGTTCCGCTCCTCCCAGCGGCCACGTCCGGTGGCAGCGATGCGACGCAGGATCGGCAAAACGTCCGGCGGTCCACCCTCCAGGAATTTGGGACGCCATAGGTACCCAGATTGGCTGCCACCATTTGCAGGGACGCCAGCGGCCTCAAGGTCGCGGAGGATTTCGAGATCCTTGCGCAAAATGAACTGCGGACGATTCTCCTGACCCTTCAATCGCTCGACATCATAGCGCGTTGCCTTGTCCGAAACCCGGCCATCGGCCTGAACCGTTGCCTTCATCGCAGTGATTTGCGGTTTGCCGGCGGCAACGCTGAGCACATAGACTAGGCGGTCGCGCACGGTGGGCGGATATTCCAGGGCCGGACCAGCGGTGATCTGAGAGGAGACCGTCAGCGCCTCGAGCCATTCTGTGACTGGATAGGGCAAAGGCCGGACTGGAGCGACCGAACTCGCTTCCACGGGTTGCGGCAGGTGCGCTGACCCTTTTGCCACGCGCACATGCCAGGCAATCGCCGCGGCGGCCATATGCTTGCACAAGACGCCAACCGGGCAGGAGCAGATACCCCCCAAACGCAGGAGGCGAAGATCATTGCCGAAGGTCAGCCTGAGTTGGACTGCATATGTTTGACGGCCAGATCCCAATACTTCGGCGGTCAACTGTCCGTCGGGAGTGAGATCAGAGAGCGCGGTCACGCGGCCTTCCCGCGCGTAGGCGATGCCTTTTGCAAGGCTCCCCGAGTCGAAAAACCGTTCCAGTCCAAGTTGCACGCAGAAGTCCCCCTGCCCTCACGCCTCGGAAACTACAGGTACGCTCCGGCAGAACGCAACCGTTTGGCAGGTCATGCGGTGGAGCAAGGCGAGCCTGTCAGATTGCCGAGGGTTGGGAGGATCCGGCCCCGGTCGCTTTCAAGGGGGGCTCAACCAGTTCTCGACGTTCAGGCCCCGCACGCGCGCAAACTCGCCGGTATTGGCGGTGACCAGAACCGCTCCGAGCGCATAGGCGTGCGCGGCGATCAGAAGGTCGTTCGGCCCGATCGGCTTGCCGGCGGCCTCAAGTTCGGCCCGTATCCCGCCGTACTCGGCATCGGCCGGAACATCGAAGGCCAGCACCTGGATGCTGCCAAGAATGGCTTCGACATGAGCAAGCAGCTTCCCTGACCCTTTCTTGGCACATCCATACCGCAGTTCAGCGGCCGTGATGATGCTGACGCAAACGGCCTCGGATCCGACTCTGACAATGTGCCCGGTGACCGCGCCTTGCGGATTTCGGAGCAAGTCGGACACGATGTTCGTATCCAGCATGTAAAGTTGGCTCACAGATCGACACCGCGCAGGGACAACAGGCTGTCGTCGATGTCGGGGAACTGATCTTCTGGCGCAAGCGGCTCAAGTTCAGCCAGGACGGCCAGAAGGCTTCTGCGCCGGACCGGTTCAAGGATCAGACGGTCGCCGTCGCGGTGGATCATCACGCGATCGCCGGGCATTTCGAAATCCGCAGGAATGCGCACGGCCTGGCTCTTGTTGTTGCGAAAGAGCTTGGCTTCGCGTCCGGGAAGGTGATCATGGGTATGAGGTTGCGGCATGGCGGCCTCCATTGCATATGCACAAGCATATACAGAGGCGCTGCGCGATTTTCAAGGTATGCGCCAGGTTTCCCACATTGAGGTTGCCCTGGCCCAATACTCTGGGGATCGGGCTCTGCGGATGGCAGAATGAAAGAATTCACCCGTCGGGAAAAAGAAGCGCCTCGAAATCCATTGCGCCGTTGAGGACGTGCAGGATTGTGATCCGGTCGTCCTCGATGCGGTAGAAGATCAGATACCGCCCATGCACCCTGCGGCGGATGCCGAGATGCCGGTAGCGCGGCACCAGCGGGAATGCTTCAGGCATTTCGGCCAGGCCTATGCAGCGTTCGACGATCTCCCTTACGAAAGATAATGCACGCACCGGATTGTCGCGGGCAATGTAGTCGGCAATTGCTTCGAGGTCTGTCTCGGCCTCGGCGGTGAATTCAACCTTCATGCGCCGTCTTGGCCCTTGGGCTGATACTTGGCCTCGAGTCGTGCGAGGACCGCACCGGCAGGGCTCACGCGACCTGCTTCCGCATCGCCAATGCCCCGGGCAAGCGCCTGGTCGAGCACCGCCAGCCGCGTTTCGCGTTCCTGAATCAGCCGGATGCCTTCGCGCAGGACTTCGCTTTTGGAATTGTAACGCCCGGTTTCCACCAGTCTGGAGACAAAGCCTTCAAGTTGGGGTCCAAGGTCTGCGCTGATCATGATGGCCTCCATCGAGTGAGCTTCCAATATGCAAGCCTTCATAACTATTATCAAGACTAGGAGCCATGAGGTCCGGCAGTTCCCTTCAGACTGGCTTCCGGTAGCCGCGCCGCTCCTTTGCCTGCACCAACCGGTGAGCCGCCCGCTCCGCCGAATGGGTCGATGGATAGGAGTTCAGCAGGCTTTGCCCCCTGCCCCCGATGCGGCCCCAGGTGCGTTCGACAGTCATCTCTCCGAAGAGGTCCTTTTGAATCTCGACACGATAAAACCGGGCCATGTTCAGGCTCGGATCGCGGCGGAAGATGCAGATGGGCTCTGGCAGGGTGTCCATGGTTAGGATGTATGATGCGCCCTGCCAGAGGCCCGGTCCAATGAATGTTCTGAATCGAACAGCTGCCGCCGATTCCGTTTTGTGATGAAGCCTCCTCCTTCGTTCTCCGAAATCTTCAGAGATGACTTGGGGTGTCTTCTGCCGTTGGTTCGGCGACGCGGTGGCCGCGTGCGGCCGCAGAACTGGATGCCAGAGCGCCTCTAACGAAATCGGCGAAATGCGGCGCCAGAGATCGGGCCAATGCAGTGGCCTTTGGTTCGAAAGCAATTTGTCTGGCTGCGGCGAGGAGTTCACGGACCAGAGGGTCGGACAGGCGAATGTCGATCCGGTAGGACACGGCGTCAACCGATGCTACTGCAAGAACACCGTTGAGATGATTGATGGTGGCCAGATGCGAACGGAAGGCGAGGAGCAAGGCCCGTTTGGCTGGGGATCGTGCCGAGGGGCCAAGGTGTTCGAGCCATGCCTCGAGGCGTTGGTGAAGGACCGGATCCAGTTTTAGGACCACAGTATAACGTCTGGCTGTGACCTTCGGGACCGGCTGTGATTTGGGTCGCGATGGCTTGTCAGCGTGTTGCATGTCCGGATCCTGGAGCGGGGGAGTTTGGTCCGTTCCGGCCAAATCGTTTGAGGCCCCTTCGTTGCCGGGATTCGCAACCTGCTGGTTAGTGAATTCGGCAGGCGTCGGGTCCTTGTGCGTGCCCAAGGGACTGATGGTCGGCCTGGTGAGTAGACCTCGGTTCTTCATGAAGGGACCTCCTCGGGGATCAGACTTTCAACCTCGGCGAGGAGGGATTGGCAGTCAGTCAGGGCCTCGCGCAGGCGTTTGACCTCGGCTTTTTGCAGACCTGTGGCTTCGCGTTCGTAGGCTGCAAGACTGCGTCCCAAAAGGCCGCGCATGACAAGGTCACCCAAAATGGCGGTCTCGCGGATCTGGGTGTCGAAATGGGGAAAACCCTGCAGGATGTCACCAATATACTGGCGCTGTGCGACCGTCATCTTGGCGCGCATCTTGGTCAGGACGACGCGGGCTTCGCCTACCTCATCGTCTTGAGATAGTTGCCGGACGACATCGAGGGCGCCTGGTAGTTCCATAAGGTCGAGAGCCGAAGGCGCGAAGGGCATCAAGGTGACCTCGGCGTAGCGCAGCACGTGGCGGTTGAAGGGATGATCGACGCCCGCGAGGTTTAGCAGACAATAGTCGAAACGACCGCTTTCATCGGCATCGAGAAGCGTGTCTTCAAGATCGAGGAGGCGGGTTGCCTCATAGTGCAGGAAGCGCACGTTGAACTTGTCGGACCAGAATTCCGGCCCCGCCTGCTGGCTGTAGGTTTGGTAGGCTTTGAAGGACTGATGCGGATCGCAATCGACGAGGAAGGCGGATTTGCCAGCGGCGTCGATGGCGGAGGCCAGCATCAAGAGCGCTGTGGTTTTGCCGGTGCCGCCTTTGTGACTGTAGGCAGTGATGACACGCATGCGGATTTCTCCTTCGGGATGGAATTGTGCTTGACGGTTGATCGGGGTCCGGGAACCGCTTCGGCGGGTCTGGCGGGTCTGGCGGGTCTGGCGGGTCTGGCGGGTCTGGCGGGTCTGGCGGGTCTGGCGGGTCTGGCGGGTCTGGCGGGTCTGGCGGGTCTGGCGGGTCTGGCGGGTCTGGCG